>NZ_ANBZ01000024.1:0-410717 GCF_000316965.1 Pseudomonas sp. 313 | reverse complement strand
AAACTTTTCTTTAGCCATCGACACTCTCTCCCTTCACGAATTGAGCAAAGCAATGCCGCCATTAAAGCAAAGGCAGATATTTTCATATCTGCCTTTTTAAGATGGAGCTCATGAGCGGATTTGAACCGCTGACCTCACCCTTACCAAGGGTGTGCTCTACCAACTGAGCTACATGAGCGAAACATTTGCCAGTCAAACTGGAGCGGGTAGCGGGAATCGAACCCGCATCATCAGCTTGGAAGGCTGAGGTTCTACCACTGAACTATACCCGCAGAGCCTAAGCGCTCTAGCAATCTGGTGGAGGGGGAAGGATTCGAACCTTCGAAGTCTGCGACGTCAGATTTACAGTCTGATCCCTTTGGCCACTCGGGAACCCCTCCAAAGTGAGGCGGCATTTTCTTCATCTGCCCTCCTCTTGTCAAGGATCTTTTTAAAATCTCCTTAACAATCAATGCTTTCGCGTCGCTCGCTAGCGTTATCAGCGAAAGCGGGCGCAGTTTATGCAATCACAACGAACCATGCAACCCCAAAACGCAAAAAAAGCTTAAAAAACAAAGGCCGCCCTATCGGCGGCCCTTGTTCACAGGCAATCGTCCTGCTTACAGCTGGGGACCGGCCGCCAGGATGCCTTCGGATACGCCGGAGAACTTCTTGAAGTTCTCGACGAACTTGCCAGCCAGCTCGCGCGCCGCCGCGTCATAGGCAGCACCATCCTGCCAGGTATCGCGAGGATTGAGCAGGACGCTGTCCACGCCAGGAACGGCGACCGGGACGTCGAGGTTGATGACCGGCACGTGGCGGGTCTCGGTACCGATGAGGGAACCGCTCTGGATGGCCGCGATGACCGCACGGGTAGTCGGGATGTTGAAGCGCTTGCCGACGCCGTAACCGCCACCGGTCCAGCCGGTGTTGACCAGGTACACCTTGGAGCCGAAGCCCTGGATGCGCTTGATCAGCAGATCGGCGTATTCAGCCGCCGGGCGTGGGAAGAAGGGCGCGCCGAAGCAGGTGGAGAAGGTCGACTTGATGCCGGGACCGGAACCCATCTCGGTCGAGCCGACCAGGGCGGTGTAGCCGGACAGGAAGTGGTAGGCCGCCTGCTCATTATTAAGGATGGATACCGGGGGCAGGACACCGGTGAGGTCGCAGGTCAGGAAGATGACCGCGTTGGGCTCGCCACCCAGGTTGTGCTCGGCGCGCTTGTCGATCAGCTCGCGCGGATAGGCTGCCCGGCTGTTCTGGGTCAGGCTGTCGTCGGCATAGTTGGGCTGACGGGTCTGGGGATCCAGAACCACGTTCTCCAGCACGGCGCCGAACTGGATGGCCTTCCAGATCACCGGCTCGTTCTTCTCGGACAGGTCGATGCACTTGGCGTAGCAACCACCTTCCATGTTGAAGACGGTGCCCACGCCCCAGCCGTGCTCGTCGTCACCGATAAGGTAGCGGCTCTGGTCGGCGGACAGGGTGGTCTTGCCGGTACCGGACAGACCGAAGAACAGGGTGACGTCACCCTCCTCGCCTACGTTGGCCGCGCAGTGCATCGGCAGCACGTCCTTTTCCGGCAGCAGGAAGTTCTGCACCGAGAACATGGCCTTCTTCATCTCGCCGGCGTAGCGCATGCCGGCGATCAGCACCTTGCGAGCGGCGAAGTTGATGATGACGGTACCGTCGGAATTGGTGCCGTCACGCGCGGGCTCGCAGACGAACTCAGGCGCGTTGATGATCTCCCAGGCCGGCTTGGACTGGGGATTGTATTCGGCCGGATTGATGAACAGGCAGCGGCCGAACAGATTGTGCCAGGCGGTCTGGGTGCGCATGACGACGGGCAGGTAGTGCTCGACATCGGCACCTACATGCACGTGGGAGACGAATTGATCACGCTCGTCCAGGTAGGCGCTAACGCGCTCCCACAGCGGTGCGAACTTCTCCTCCGGGAAGGCACGGTTGATCGGCCCCCAGTGGATGGCATCGCGCGTGGAGGCTTCCTCGACGATGAAGCGATCTACCGGCGAACGCCCCGTGCGATGCCCCGTCTTGACGACCAGCGAGCCATTGGCGGCCAGCTCTCCTTCGCCACGTCGCAGGGACTCTTCCACTAACTGCGCGACGCTGATATCGGTATACACGTTGGCTTTCGTCATTTCGTTCCCCATGGCCCTGGGCCGTTCCTCATGCTTGTAGCTCTTACACGGCAGAACTACACGTTGCGGGATTATGCCAGAAAGCCTTCGGGCTTTTGCAACGGCTAGTGCCGGGTATTTCCTGGGGTTTGCGTGCCGCCGCCCGCAAAAATCTGCGTGATATCGGCGGCGTCGAACACCTGCTGCTCATTGCAAAACTGACAATCGACCCGAATTTCTCCCTGCTGTTCGTCGAGCAGACTCTCGACGTCCGCCTGCCCCATGCTGATCAGGGCATTGGCCGCCCGATCACGCGAGCAGCTGCAGCTGAAGGCCACCGGTTGCTCGTCGAACAGGCGCACCGCTTCCTCGTGGAACAGGCGATGCAGGATCACCTCGTTGTCGAGACCCAGCAGCTCTTCGGCCGTGAGGGTATCGGCCAGGGTGACGACATGCTCCCAACTGTCCTGACGGGCCTGGGCATCCTTGATGCGCGACGGCGGCAGCTGCTGGAGCAGCAGGCCGCGGGCGCGGCGACCGTCGGCGTTCAGCCAGAAACGAGTGGGCAGTTGTTCGGAGGTGGCGAAGTAGCCGGACAGGCATTCGGCCAGGTTGGCGCCCTCCAGCGGGACGATGCCCTGGTAACGCTGGCCATGCCGGGGATCGATGGTCAGGGCCAGGACGCCATCGGGCATGAGCTCGCCCAGGGAGGCGGACGCGGTGATCTCGGCTTCTTCGTAGCGGGCGATGCCGCGCACCTCACGTTCGCTGGAACATTCGACCATGAGCAGCGGGATGGGGCCGCTGGAGCGTGCCTGGAGCACCAGCAGCCCTTCGAACTTGAGGGTTCCGCACAGCAGGGCAGCCGCCGCCAGCATCTCGCCCAGCAGCTGGGCGACCGGCTCGGGGTAGGAATGCTTGGCCAGGACCTCGACGTAGCTGCGGTCCAGCGTGGCCAGTTCGCCGCGGACGTCGGTTTCGTCGAACAGGAAGCGTTGGGTGAAATCGTGGGAAGTCATGAACTACCTATATAAGGAGGAAGGCCGCGAAACGTGACGCTCACGGCGCACGCCAGGACCGGCGAGCGGACCTGGCCAGGAAAGGGATCCGACGAGTCGAGACGGGATCAGTCGTCGAACGGGTGGACGTACTCGCGGAACTGATGGATCTGTCGACGCTGCTTCTTGGTGGGCCGGCCATCGGTCTGTAGCCCGAGGTTGCCCGCCTTACGCGCGGCTGCGGCCTGTTCGCGCGCCTTGAGGCTTTCCGGCGTCTCGGTATAGAGCTGCTGGGCTTCAGGCGCACCGCGGCGATTCTGCGACAGGGCGACGATCACCACGGTCTTTTCGTCATAGCCCTGACGAATGGTGAGAACATCGCCGACACGGGGCTCCTTGCTGGGCTTGCAGCGCTCGCCACGGCACTGGACCTTGCCGCCTTCGAGGGCTGCCTTGGCCAACGCACGGGTCTTGAAAAAACGTGCCGCCCACAGCCATTTGTCGAGGCGCATCCGTTCTTCAGTGTGATCTACTGCATACATCGAATAAAAGGTCCCCTATTGGGTCTTAGACTCTTCTCAAGAACTCTAAACCATCGGACCGACGCTGCAAGCGCGCCTCTGGAGAGCCATGACCACATTCTTTCCTTCCGACCTGACCGGCCAGACCCGCTGCGCGGGTTGCCAGCAGTCGGAACCCCTGGGCTTCGACTTCGACTTCGCCTATCAGCCCATCGTGGACCTGGGCAAAGGCGCGGTCTTCGCCCGGGAAGCGCTGGTACGCGGACCGGGCGGCGAAGGCGCGCTGTCGGTGCTCAACCAGGTGACCGACAGTAACCGCTATCGTTTCGACCAGCTCTGCCGCACCAAGGCGATCGCCACCGCGGCGACCCTGGGCCTGCAGGAGAGTCTGTCGATCAACTTCCTGCCCAACGCCGTCTATCGTCCGGAGCTGTGCATCCGCAGCACCCTGGCCGCCGCGCGTGAGCACGGCTTTCCGCTGGAGCGGCTGATCTTCGAGACGGTGGAAACCGAGCACGTGGCCAGCAACCACCTGACGCACATCCTGCGCGAGTATCAGCAATTCGGCTTCAAGACCGCCATCGACGACTTCGGTGCCGGTCATTCCGGCCTGACGCTGCTGGCCGAATTCCAACCAGACCTGGTCAAGCTCGACATGGCGCTCATCCGCGACATCGACCGGGACCAGGTGCGGCGGACCATCGTGCGCAACCTGATCGTCATGTGCCGCGAACTGGGCACCCAGGTAATCGCCGAGGGCGTGGAGACCGTGGCCGAACGCGATTGCCTGCGCGACCTCGGGATCGAGCTGATGCAGGGGTATCTGTTCGCCAAACCAGCCTTCAAGCAGCTCGTTGATCCGCAACATTTAGGCGGAGGCCACTGATTTCAAGGAGCAGCGATGAGCAATTCCGCCGAACCGGTCATTATCGGCCTGAGTGAGTGGGTGGCCTTGCCCGAACTGGGCGTGGTGGGCCTGAGAGCCAAGATCGATACCGGCGCCAGCACCTCGGCCCTGCATGCGACGGAAGTCCAGCCCTTCATGCGCGGCAAGGAACGCTGGGTGAGATTCACCGTGCACCTGGGCACCCTGGTCCAATCCCGGCATCGCCATTGCGAAGCGCCGCTGGTGGCGAAAAAGACCATCCGCAGTTCCAACGGCATCGCCCAAACCCGATATGTCATCCGTACCCTGCTGGCCCTGGGCGAATGCCAGTGGCCGGTGGAATTCACCCTAGCCTGTCGCAAGAGCATGCGCTATCGCATGCTGCTCGGCTCCAAGGCCTTGATCGATGGTGGCCTGCTGGTGAATCCGGCCGTCTCCTATGCGCAAGACAAACCCCAGTTGTCCCTTACTCCGGCCTCCGGTGCCCCATGAAAATCGCCGTTCTCTCGCGTAACCCCAATCTGTACTCCACCCGGCGCCTGGTCGAAGCCGGCGTCAGCCGCGGCCATGAGGTGGTCGTGGTCGACACCTTGCGCGCGTACATGAACATCGCCAGCCACAAGCCACAGATCCATTACCGCGGCAAACCGTTGGAAGGCTTCGACGCAGTCATCCCGCGCATCGGTGCCTCGGTGACCTTCTATGGCTGCGCGGTGCTGCGCCAGTTCGAGATGCAAGGGGTCTTTCCGCTCAACGAGAGCGTGGCCATCAGCCGTTCGCGCGACAAGTTGCGCTCCCTGCAGCTGCTCTCGCGCAAGGGCATCGGTCTGCCGGTGACGGGCTTCGCCCATTCTCCGGACGACGTGCCGGACCTGATCCGGATGGTCAATGGCGCGCCGCTGGTGATCAAGGTGCTGGAAGGCACCCAGGGCATCGGGGTGGTGCTGTGCGAGACCGAGAAGGCAGCCGAATCGGTGATCGAGGCCTTCATGGGGCTCAAGCAGAACATCATGGTGCAGGAATACATCCGCGAGGCGGGCGGCGCGGACATTCGCTGCTTCGTGGTCGGCGACAAGGTGATCGCCGCGATGAAACGCCAGGCCGCGCCCGGGGAATTCCGCTCCAATTTGCATCGCGGCGGTACCGCCAGCCTGATCAAGATCACCCCCGAGGAACGCATGACCGCCCTGCGTGCGGCCCGAGCCATGGGCCTGAGCGTGGCCGGGGTGGATATCCTCAGATCCAATCACGGCCCGCTGGTGATGGAGGTCAATTCCTCGCCCGGCCTGGAAGGCATCGAGCAGACCACCGGCAAGGACGTGGCCGGAATCATCATCGAGTACCTGGAAAAGAACGCCGAGCCGGGGCTGACGCGGACCAAGGGCAAGGGTTGAGGCATTTGCTCCAGGGGTGGTTTGGGCGTTCGCGTTATCGCGGCCATGGGCCGCTCCTACAGTCTCCAGCGTAACCGTAGGAGCTGCCCATGGCCGCGCTAAGACAGTTGCTCCTACAGGCTCAGGTGTAGCTCCACCATGGCCGAAAGATCAGCTGGCGCTGCGGGGGAGCAGCAGGCCCAGGGGCAATAGCACCCGGGCTTCCACGCCGCCGCCTTCGCGATTGCGCAGCTCGGCGCTGCCGCCGTGCTGCGCGGCGATGCGCTTGACGATGGCCAGGCCCAGCCCGGAACCGCTGACGGTGCGGGCGCGATTGCCTCGGGTGAAGGGATTGAAGATGTCCTGCAGGTCCTTGGGATCGATGCCGGGACCACGATCCATGACGCTCAGGGCGACATAGGGCGCCGTGGCCGATCCCGCGACCTGCCCGACCACCTCGATACCGCCACCGCCGCCATGGCGCAGGGCGTTTTCCACCAGGTTGGTCAGCAGCCGCTTGAAGGAGATGCGTCGCACCGGCAGCGGCGGCAGGACGTCCAGCATCAGCCGCACCCGCTCCGTGTGCTGGTTGTAGGGCGCCACCACCTGGCGAGCCAGCTCGTTGAGGTTGGTGAGTTCCTGAGGTTCGTCGCGACCGTCACGGACGAAGGCGAGGAACTGGTCGAGGATGGCGTTCATGTCCTCGATGTCGCGGATCATGTCCTCCGCCTCTTCGCGCTCGGCCGGCGGCATCAGCTCCACCGCCAGCCGCAGGCGAGTCAGGGGCGTGCGCAGGTCGTGGGAGACGCCGGCCAGCATCAGCTCGCGCTCGCGACCGGCCTGCTCGACGTCTTCGGCCATCTGGTTGAAGGCGTGGTAGACGTCCTGGATCTCGCTGGGGGCATCGGTTTCCGGCAGCCGTACGCTACGACCCTTGCCCAGCTCGCGCGCGGCATTCACCAGGCGCCGCAAGGGCTGGTTGAGCTGCCGCACGAAGACCCAGGCGGCGCCGACGGACAGCAGGCCGATGGCCAGGAACCAGCCGAGTACGCTCCAAATGTGCTGACCGCGCAGGGGGTGAGCCATCAGCGGGATCTTGATCCAGTCCGGCCCAAGGGTGGGCGCCAGCACCCAGAGCGCTGGCCCGTGCTGGACCCGCACCCGCACCTCGGTCTCCTCGCCCAGCTCCTGTTTCATCTGGCGCTCGAAGATCTCGCTGTAGGGCCAGTGGTACTCCCCGGCCGGTACGGTCTCGGGCGACTCGTAGCGCAGGCCGGCGGCCTGGGCGATGCGCGGCCGCTCGGCTTCCGGGGTGGCCCAGTAGGCCCTGAGCGTCAGGGCCGCGCCATGGCTGTACTGGCGATCGACCAGGACGTCCTCGTTGAGCAGCAGATAGACCAGGGTCAGCGCCTTGGAAAACAGCACCGCGAGCAGGACCATCCACAGCGAGCGGGCGAAGAAACTCTGGGGAAACCAGCTAGGCGCCTTCATCGACCAGGATTTCCGCGCAAAACGGCGCGAAAGCCATCACAACCTCTGGGGTTGCAGGGTTCAGATAGGCAACCCGACATGGAAACATTCGGATACATTTGCTCGTCCATTTTTTCCCTTCGACCTGGAGTTCTCTCGTGTCCGACATCTGCCAGACCGGCCTGGACATCGGCTTCGCCTCGCTCAGCTATGCGCAGATCGCCTTTCTCGGCGTGGTGCAGGGTATCACCGAGCTGCTTCCCATTTCGTCCACGGCGCACATGCGGGTGGTCCCCGCGCTGCTCGGCTGGCGCGATCCCGGCTCGGCCTTTTCCGCCGCCATGCAGATGGCGGCCCTGGCCGCGGTGATCAGCTACTTCTGGCGCGATGTCAGCGGTGTGACCCGGGGCAGCCTCGCCGCGGTGCGCCAGCGCGACTTCGACAGCCCGGACTTCCTGCTGGCAGTGATGATCGTGCTGGCGACCATTCCCATCTGCATCGCCGGACTCTTGCTGGCGCCCCTGCTCAACGCCTGCGACTCGCCCCTGCGCGGCCTCAGCGTCATCGGCTATGCCTGTCTGGCCATGGCCGCCCTGCTGGCCCTGGCGGAGCGGCTCTGCCGGCATAACAGAGACATCTCGCAGATGCGCCTGCGCGATGCCCTGATCGTGGGGATCGCCCAGGTCGGCGCGCTGATTCCGGGCGTGTCCCGCTCGGGCTCGACCCTGACCGCCGCCATGTTCCTCAATCTGCGTCGCGAGGAAGCCGCACGCTTTTCCTTCCTGCTGGGCCTGCCGGCCATCGCCCTGGCGGGACTCAAGGAGCTGGTGGTGCTCTGGCACGCGCACATCCCGACCGAGGCCTGGTCGCTGCTGCTGGTGGGATTGTTAGTGGCGAGCCTGTCGGCCTTTGCCGCGATCTGGGGCCTGATGCGTTTTCTGGAACGCTTCTCGACCTGGCCCTTCATCATCTATCGCGCGCTACTGGGGATCTTTCTGCTGGTGGGCGTGCATCAAGGCTTGTTCGCCTGAGCCACCCCCTAGCCGGGGCGCAATGCCCCGGCTACCTGCCTTACTTGCCGGCGCCGTCCGGCACGAAGACGTAACCCACGCCCCAGACGGTCTGGATATAGCGCGGCTTGGACGGATCGGGCTCGATCATCCGGCGCAGCCGCGAAATCTGGACGTCGATGGAGCGCTCCAATGCATCCCATTCGCGACCGCGGGCCAGATTCATCAGCTTGTCGCGGGTCAGCGGCTCGCGGGCGTGATCGACCAGCGCCTTGAGCACGGCGAATTCGCCGGTGGTGAGCATGTGGGTCTCTTCGCCACGCTTGAGTTCGCGGGTGGCCAGGTGCAGGGCGTAGTCACCAAAGGTCACCACCTCGTCGGTCCCGGCGGGGGCGCCAGGTACCACCGGGGCCTGGCGACGCAGCACGGCCTTGATGCGGGCCACCAGCTCCAGCGGGTTGAAGGGCTTGGCCAGATAGTCGTCGGCACCCTGGTCGAGGCCCTGGATGCGGCTGCCTTCGTCGCCCTTGGCGGTCAGCATGATGATGGGAATGCGATTGCCGCTCTCACGCAGCCGACCGCAGGCGGACAGGCCGTCTTCGCCAGGCATCATCAGATCGAGAACGACCAGATTGAAGACTTCCCGCGCCAACAGGCGGTCCATCTGTTCGGCGCTCTCGACGGTGCGTACGCGATAACCCTGTTCGGCTAGAAAACGCTCCAAGAGGCGGCGCAGCCGGGCGTCGTCATCGACGACCAGGATCTTTTCACCTTCTGGGGCAGCAGGGGTGCTCATAATATCTCCTTGTGATCTAGCACTGGATTATGCCGTAGGCCATCCGACCGCGGCGTTGGGCCATTGTTAGCAGATTTTGCCCCACCGCGGGCGGTGGTGGTGGCGCAGGAAGCGGCGGCCCGGTGGGCTCGGGTATACTGCGGCCCGCTTTTTCTTGTGCCAGCCAGGTAGCCCGATGGATATCAATAGCCGTATCGCCGAGGAGCTCGGCGCCCGCCCGCAACAGGTCGCCGCCGCCGTGGCGCTGCTCGACGAAGGGTCGACCGTGCCCTTCATCGCCCGTTACCGCAAGGAAGTCACCGGCAGCCTGGACGACACCCAGCTGCGTCATCTCGAAGAGCGACTGCGCTATCTGCGCGAGCTGGAAGAACGCCGCGGTGCGGTGCTGGCCAGCATCGAGGAACAGGGCAAGCTGACCGCCGAACTGGCGCGCGAGATCAATCTGGCCGATACCAAGACGCGGCTGGAGGACCTCTATCTGCCCTACAAGCAGAAGCGCCGCACCAAGGGCCAGATCGCCCTGGAGGCCGGCCTCGGTCCGCTGGCCGAAGCGCTGTTGGGCGATCCGACCCTGAATCCCGAGTCCGAGGCGGCCGCCTATGTCGACGCGGACAAGGGCGTGGCGGACGTCAAGGCCGCCCTGGAAGGCGCCAAGTACATCCTCATGGAGCGCTTCGCCGAAGATGCCGACCTGCTGGCGCGGCTGCGCGGCGTCCTGCAGCAGGACGCCATCCTCAGCGCGCGCCTGGTGCCCGGCAAGGAGACCGAAGGCGCCAAGTTCAGCGATTACTTCGAGCATGACGAAGCCTTCCGGGCCGTTCCGTCCCACCGTGCCCTGGCGATCTTCCGCGGACGCAACGAGGGCATCCTCAGCGCCGCGCTCAAGCTCGGCGACGAAGGCCCAGGCATCGCCCATCCCTGCGAAGGGCTGATCGCCGCGCATTTCGGCCTGAAGAACGAAGGTCGCGCCGCGGACAGGTGGCTGGCCGAGGTGGTGCGCTGGACCTGGAAGGTCAAGCTCTATACCTCCCTGGAAACCGATCTGCTCGGCGAGCTGCGCGAAAAGGCCGAGGAAGAGGCCATCGCGGTCTTTGCCCGCAATCTGCACGACCTGCTGCTGGCCGCGCCGGCCGGTCCGCGCACCACCCTGGCGCTGGACCCGGGTCTGCGCACCGGGTGCAAGGTCGCCGTGGTGGATGCCACCGGCAAGCTGCTGGCCACCGACACCGTCTATCCCCATGCGCCGCGCAATCAGTGGGACCAGACCCTGGCCACCCTCGGCGTGCTCTGCACCAAGCACGGCGTGGACCTGATCGCCATCGGCAACGGCACCGCCAGCCGCGAGAGCGACAAGCTGGCCGGCGAACTGATCAGCAAGTACCCGGGCCTGGGCCTGACCAAGGTGATGGTCAGCGAAGCCGGCGCCTCGGTGTACTCCGCCTCGGAACTGGCCGCCCGGGAATTCCCCGAGCTGGACGTCTCCCTGCGCGGCGCCGTGTCCATCGCCCGCCGCCTGCAGGATCCGCTGGCCGAGCTGGTGAAGATCGAACCCAAGTCCATCGGCGTCGGCCAGTACCAGCACGACGTCTCCCAGCTCAAGCTGGCACGCAGCCTGGACGCCGTGGTGGAAGACTGCGTGAATGCCGTTGGCGTGGACGTGAATACCGCCTCCGCCGCCCTGCTGGCGCGGATTTCCGGCCTCAACGCCACCCTGGCGCAGAACATCGTGCAATTCCGCGACGCCAACGGCGCCTTCGCCACCCGCGAGGCGCTGAAGAAGGTGCCGCGGCTGGGCGAGAAGACCTTCGAGCAGGCCGCCGGCTTCCTGCGCGTCATGAGCGGCGCCAATCCGCTGGACGCCTCGGCGGTGCACCCGGAGACCTATCCGCTGGTGCAGCGCATCGCCGCCGACACCGGCCGCGACATCCGCTCGCTGATCGGCGACTCGGCCTTTCTCAAGCGCCTGGATCCGAAGAAATTCACCGACGAGAGCTTTGGCCTGCCGACGGTGACCGACATCCTCCAGGAACTGGACAAGCCGGGTCGCGATCCACGTCCGGAATTCAAGACCGCGGTGTTCCAGGACGGCGTGGAGAAACTCTCCGACCTCAAGCCGGGCATGGTGCTGGAGGGCGTCATCACCAACGTCACCAACTTCGGTGCCTTCGTCGACATCGGCGTGCACCAGGATGGCCTGGTGCACATCAGCGCCCTGTCGGAGAAGTTCGTCAAGGACCCCTACGAGGTGGTCAAGGCGGGTGACATCGTCAAGGTCAAGGTGATGGAAGTGGACGTGCCGCGCAATCGCGTGGGGCTGTCCATGCGCATGGGCGACACCCCCGGTGAGAAGGTCGACGGCAAGCCCGGCGGCCAGGCCCGCGGCAACGGCGGCAAGCCTCGCGCCGACAAGAGCGCCCCGCGTCAGACCCAGGCCGCGCCGGCCAACAATGCCATGGCGTCGCTGTTCGCCAACGCCAAGCAACTGAGGAAATAGGCATGAGCGGTTCTCCCGTAGGCAAGGATAGCGCCTTCAGCACCCTGCTGGGCATGACCATCCACAAAGCCGAGGCCGGCGAGTCCGAGGTGCGCATGAGCGTGCAGGACAGGCTCATCAACCTGCATGGCAAGCTGCACGGCGGTGCCATCTTCTCGCTGATCGACACCGCCCTGGGCCAGGCCAGCCACAGCCTGTTCGACGGCCAGCCCGGTAGTGTGACCCTGGAGTGCAAGGTCAACTACGTGCGTGGCGTCAGCGAAGGCGAGCTGGTCTGCCGCGCCCGGGTGATCCACCCGGGTCGCAAGACCCATGTGCTGGAAGCCCAGGTGCATCAAGGCGACAAGCTGATCGCCCTGGCCCAGGCGACCTTCGCCTGTCTGTGACCGGCCAGCCCGGGCGGCAGCGAAGCGGCGCATATCGCCCTTTGCCGCTGCCTGAGCTACGCTGGGAGACAACTGAGCGGGTTGCGGTCTGAGGCTTGAACCCGGACCGCAGCAGTGACTGCTGCCCCCGCGTCGGCCCTGGCCGGCAACCCTCATTTCAGTCGGTTTCTTCTACCCTGCCCGGGGCGAGTACCGCCAAAGGAAGTCAACTTGAGCGATATCCTGTCCCGCCGCCTGGCTCTGCTCGGCGCTGACCCCACTCTTCTGGCCGAATGCCTGCACGGTATCGAGCGCGAGACCCTGCGGGTGGACGCCCGTGGCCAGTTGTCCCGGCGCCCCCATCCGCAGGCGCTGGGCTCGGCCCTGACCCATCCGCAGATCACCACGGACTACTCCGAGGCCCTGCTGGAATTCATCACCCCCACCGGTACCCGCACCCCCGAGGTGCTGGCCGCCCTGGATCGGGTGCATCGCGCCGCGGTCGCCGAACTCGATGGCGAGCGCCTCTGGAGCGGATCCATGCCCTGCGCGCTGCCGGCCGAGGACGAGATCCCCATCGCCGACTACGGCAGCTCCAACATCGGCCGGCTCAAGCACGTCTATCGCCGTGGTCTGGCCCTGCGCTACAGCCGCACCATGCAGTGCATCGCCGGCATCCACTACAATTTCTCGCTGCCGGAAGCGGCTTGGGAGCGCCTGCGCCAGCAGGAAGGTGACGCCCGCGACGCCCGCGACTACCAGTCGGCGCGCTACATTGCCCTGATCCGCAACTTCCGCCGTTATAGCTGGCTGCTGATGTACCTGTTCGGCGCCTCGCCGGCACTGGACGTGGGGTTCCTGCGCGGCCGGCCGCACCAGCTGCAGACCCTCGACGAGCGGACTCTGTACCTGCCCCATGCCACCAGCCTGCGCATGAGCGACCTGGGCTACCAGAGCAACGCCCAGGCCAGCCTGACGCCGGACTACAACGACCTGACCACCTACACCGAGAGCCTGAGATGCGCGGTGGGCACGCCCTACCCGCCCTATGCGGAAATCGGCACGCACCAGAACGGCGAGTGGGTGCAGCTCAACACCAACATCCTGCAGATCGAGAACGAGTACTACGCCACCATCCGCCCGAAGCGCGTCACCCGCAGCGGCGAGCGGCCGGTGCAGGCGCTGATGGCGCGTGGCGTGCAGTACATCGAGGTGCGCTGCCTGGACATCGATCCCTTCCTGCCGCTGGGCATCGATACCACCACCGCCCTCTTCCTCGACGCCTTCCTGCTCTATTGCGCCCTGGAAGGCAGCCCGCCGCTCAACGGCGAGTGCAGCGAATGCACCGACAACTTCGCCAGCGTGGTGCGCGAAGGCCGCAAGCCGGGTCTGCGCCTGCAGCGCCATGGCGCCTCGGTGACCATGATCGACTGGGCGGCGGAGATGCTCGACCAGATCGAGCGCTGCGCCGAGACCCTGGACGCCAGCCTGGGCGGTGACGCCCACCGGCAGGCGGTGGCGGCACAGCGGCAGAAGGTCGCCGACGTCCGCCTCACCCCCTCGGCGCGGATGCTGCAGGAGCTGCGCGAACGCGGCGAGAGCTTTGCCGACTTCGGCCTGCGCCAGAGCGAGGCTCATGCGGCCTATTTCGCCAGCCATCCGCTGAGCGAAGGCGAGCAGGCGTGCTATGCCCAGATGGCGCGCCAGTCGCTGGACGAGCAGGCGGAGATCGAGGCGGCGCCCCAGGGGGATTTCGATACCTTCGTGGCGGCCTATCAGGCGAGTATTCTGGCGACGATCGGGGTGTAGGCAGGTAGGTTGGGTTGAGACGGCTCCATCGTCGAAGCCCAACGTTGCGGTGCCAAAGAGTTTGTTGGTGCCCTAGCTGATTATCGTGTTCTGCTGGTGGATCTTGTTTCGCCCACCCGGGCGACTCACTTTTTTCAAACGCGAAAAAAGTAAGCAAAAACGCTTGCCCCACGTTTCGGCCCTCCGCTGCGTTGCGGGTCCCCTCGCTCCGGTGCCGCTCCAAGGGCACGGCACGAAGGGGCATCCTGCCCCTCGCGCCTTGCTCGGCGTCCTGCCTCGCATCCCCCTCCGCAACACCTACACTCGGCCTCACTGACGGGGCGGGGCGCTAGCCTGAGGCTTGGTGCTTACACCTTTGTAGCGTGGAAAACCGCGCAGCGTTTTCCATTGGTGGGTACCGACGCTATCAGTGGACAAGGCTTCGCCGTTGTCCACACTACGGACGGTTATGGCTCTTCAACCAACACTTTCAGGCTAGCGAACCGCCCCGTTCAGGAGGGCGAACGCCAGTGTCGTGGAGTGGGTCGAGCCGCATGGATGCGGCGAGAGGCCTAACGGGCCATGGACGGCCCGTGTAGGCCGACCCCGGAACGGCGCTGGGGTGAGCGGACCTGGAGCGAAGCGGAAGGCCGGATGGTCGGGGCAAGCGTTTTTGGTTACTTTTGCCGCGACTGGCAAAAGTGACTCGCCCGAGGGGGCGAAACAAAAACCATCTGAAAGCTCGGTAATCAGCCAGAAGCCAGCCAGAACGTTGGGCTTCGACGATAGAGCCGTCTCAGCCCAACCTACGAGCGCGCGCTCTTACAAGCCCTTCTCGAAGATCTTCGAATTGCGCTGGAAGTTGTACAGCGAGGCCCGCGCCGCAGGGAGCCGCTCCACGCTGCTGGGTTCGAAGCCGCGTTCGCGGAACCAATGGGCGGTCTTGGTGGTGAGCACGAACAGGGTGCCGAGGCCGCGCTCACGGGCGCGTTGTTCGATGCGTGCCAGCAGGGCGTCGCCGCGGCCGCCGTGGCGGTAGTCGGGATTGACCGCGAGGCAAGCCAGCTCGCCCGCCGCCGAGTCGGCGATGGGATAGAGCGCCGCGCAGGCGATGATCAGGCCTTCGCGTTCGACGATGCTGAATTGCTCGATCTCGCGCTCCAGCACCTCGCGGGAGCGGCGCACCAGGATGCCCTGCTCTTCCAGCGGGCGAATCAGCTCCATCAGGCCGCCGACGTCGGCGATGGTCGCTTCGCGCAGGGTCTCGAAGGGTTCCTGGGCCACCAGGGTGCCGCTGCCGGCGCGGGTGAAGAGTTCGGTGAGCAGGGCGCCGTCCTCGGCGTAGCCGACGATGTGGCAGCGGCGAACACCGCCACGGGTGGCCTGGGCGGCGGCGTCGAGCAACTCGGCCTGGTAGGAGCTGCCCAGGCGCGCCAGATGGGTGGGGATCTGCTGCGGGCCGATCTCGCGGATCAGGGCACCGTGCTCGTCCAGCAGGCCTGGCTCGGCGCCGTAGAGCACCAGCTTGTCGGCGCCCAGGTCGATGGCGGCGCGCATGGCGACGTCTTCGCAGGCCAGGTTGAAGGTCTCGCCGGTGGGGGAATAGCCCAGCGGCGAGAGCAGCACGATGGTGCGCTCGTCGAGCAGGCGACCAATGCCGCGGCGGTCGATGCGGCGGACTTCGCCGGTATGGTGGAAGTCGACGCCGTCCTGCACCCCCACCGGGCGCGCGGTGACCAGGTTGCCACTGGCGACCCTCAGCCGCGAGCCCTGCATGGGCGAGGCGGCCATGTCCATGGACAGCCGCGCCTCGATGGCGCTGCGCAGGCTGCCGACGGCATCGATCACCGCTTCCAGGGTCGGGCCGTCGGTGATGCGCAGGTCGTTGTAGAAGCGCGGCTCGATGCCACGGGCGGCCAGGCGCGATTCGATCTGCGGACGGGAGCCGTGCACCAGCACCAGGCGCACGCCCAGGCTGTGCAGCAGTACCAGGTCGTGGACGATGTTGCCGAAGTTGGGGTGGGCGACGCCGTCACCGGGCAGCATGACGACGAAGGTGGCGTCGCGGTGGGCATTGATATAGGGCGAGGCGTGGCGGAGCCAGTTGACGTAGTCGTGCATCGAGACGAAGACCCTTGGTGGATAGGCGTGAGGGTGAACGAGGGCAGGCAGGGCGTTCAGCGTCGTCGCAGCACGGAGGTTCCTCGACAGGGAGCGGATGGGCAGGGTCAGTAGACCGCCTGGAGTTTACAAAAAGTCACGCCAAGCGCGCGGATCTGTTCATCGGGCGACCGCCGCCTGCTCCAGGCAGTAGTGGCCGATCAGTTGCTGCAGCAGCTTGACGGTAGGTGCGATCCGCGCCAGCGCCAGGTGCTCCTCGGGCTGGTGCGCGCAGCCGATGTCGCCGGGGCCGAGGACCAGCACCTCCTGGGCGATCGCCTGCAGATAGGGCGCCTCGGTGGCGAAGGCCACGGCGTCGGCGGCGTGGCCGGTGAGGCGCTCGGCCAGGCGCACCAGCTCGGCGTCGGCCGGCTGCTCGAAGGGCGGCACGGCGGGAAACAGTGGCTGGTAGTCGATGCGTACCCCGAAGCGCTCGGCGACGGGCAGCAGGCGTCCGCGGATGGCCTGGCGCAGGACTTCGGGCTGCATGCCCGGCAGCGGGCGCAGGTCGAATTCCAGGGCGCACTGGCCGCAGATGCGATTGGGGTTGTCGCCGCCATGGATGCAGCCCAGGTTGAGGGTCGGCTGGGGCACCAGGAACAGCGGATTGCGGTATTCGCGCTGCCACTGGGCGCGCAGGTCGAGCAGCTCGCCCATCACCGCCTGCATGGCCTCCAGGGCGCTGTGGCCCAGACTCGGATCGGAGGAATGGCCGCTCTGCCCGAGGATGTCGATGCGCTCCATGAGGATGCCCTTGTGCAGGCGGATCGGCCGCAGCCCGGTCGGCTCGCCGATCACAGCGGCGCGGCCCAGCGGGCGGCCGGCCTCGGCCAGCACCCGGGCGCCGTCCATGGAGGATTCCTCGTCGCAGGTGGCGAGCACGATCAGCGGCTGGCGCAACTGGCGCGGATCCAGTTCGCGCACCGCTTCGAGGATCAGCGCGAAGAAGCCCTTCATGTCGCAACTGCCCAGGCCGTACCAGCGATCGTCGGCTTCGCGCAGACGCAGGGGATCGGCCTGCCAGAGCGCCTCGTCATAGGGCATGGTATCGGTATGGCCGGCCAGCACCAGACCACCCGGCCCGCTGCCCAGGGTGGCGATCAGGTTGAACTTGCCCGGCGCCACCTCCTGGGTCGCGCAGGCGAAGCCCAGGGCGCCGAACCAGTCGCTCAGGCGAGCGATGACACCGGCGTTGGACTGGTCCAGCGCCGGCTGGGTGCAGCTCACCGAGCTTTCGGCGATGAGGGTTGAGAACAGAGCTTTCAGCGCGGGCAGGGTCATGCGGGGTCTCCTGGTCACGGCTCCATCATGGCGCCATCCGCCGTGCGATGAAACCTTCATGGGCCTTGGCGACGCGGACCGGCTAAACTAGCGGCCACGTTCTCGCCGTCCGTCGTCATGACGCGCTCGGCACGGAGCCGGACCGTTCTCTTCCGGCGCCAGGATCTTCCAATGGCCAAAGAAACCGAAATCAAGCTGCGCGCCAGTGCGGCCACCCTTGACGCCCTGCGCGCTCATCCGCTGCTGAAAAAGCGCTGCAAGGAAGGCTGGCAGCGCCACGAACTCTCCAACTGCTATTACGACACCGATACCCGCGACCTGGCCCATGCCAAGGTCGCCCTGCGCGTGCGGCGTGATGGCGAGCGCTTCATCCAGACGCTCAAGAGCCGGGGCCAGAGCCTGGCCGGGCTGTCCGAGCGCAACGAGTGGGAGTGGCCGCTGGCCGATGCCACCCTGGATACTGCGCTGTTCGACGACAGCTGCTGGCCGGCGGAGCTGGCCGACCTCGACCTGCGCCGCCTGCAGCCGGTGTTCGATACCGATTTCGTCCGCGACGCCGCGGAAATCGCCTGGGGCCGGGGCAAGACCCGTACCGTGATCGAGGTGGCCCTGGACCAGGGCGAGGTGCGCGCGGGCGAGCAGCGCGAGGCCATCGCCGAGGTCGAGCTGGAATTGCGCCAGGGCGAACCGGCGGCGTTGCTGGAGCTGGCCGAGCAACTGGCGGCCGAATTCCCGTTGATGCCGTGCGACATCAGCAAGGCCGAGCGCGGCTATCGCCTGCACGATGCGGCCAGCTACACCCTCTATCTGTCCGCGCCGGAACTGGACGCCGAGACGCCGCTGGACGAAGCCGTCGCGCGCCTGGGCTGGCACCTGCTGGCCGGCAGTCAACGCCTGGCCGAACAGTATCGCTGGAATGGCCACTGGCGCCTGCTGGTGGACTGGGTGCACCAGCTGATCGATCTGCGCGCCTTGCTCGGCAGTCTCGGCCAGGCCGCGCCGCGTGCCACCAGCCGCGAGCTGCGCCAGGCCCTCGATGACCTGCTCGCCGACTGGCGCCCGCTGGCGGCCATCGGCCAGGACGACGAAGAGGCCCGCCGCCAGGCGCCGCAGCGCTTCGCCGCCGAGCTGGACCAACCACGCTGGGGCCTGTTCTCCCTGCGTGCGGCGCGCTGGCTGCATGAGCGCGCCTGGATCCAGGGGCGTACCGGCCGCGGCGAGCGCCAGGGCGTGACGCCCCTGGGCCAATGGCTGCCGCGCCTGCTGGCCCAGGAGGCGGCCGAACTGCCGCTGCTGCGCGCCATTACCGAACCCGAGTTGATCCAGCAGCAGCTGCCCCGTCTGGAGCGGATGCAGGTCTGGCTGCACCTGGCGCGGGGCGCCCTGGACCTGCCCGAAGCCGATCGACTGTATGGCGAGCTGGGCAAGCTGGCGCCGCTGAGCGCCCATGGCGATCTCGCCGGGGTGGCCGAACAGGCGCGCCTGGTCCATGGCCTGACGCCCTGGAAAGCCCTGGCCTGAGCCACCGGACGGCAGGAACGCCTGGCGCGCCCAGCCGTCCATCCTGATGGCACAAGGCCGCGAGCGATTCCTTAAAACAAAGTCGCTATGCTGGAGGAGGCGACCAACCTGGCGGTACGGCAGGCGGGTCGTTCCCGGTCAGGCACCGGGCGCCACCCGAGTGTGACCACCTTTTCAAGGAGTCCAGATGTCCGCCATAGCTTCCCCTTCCGCTGATCGTTGGCTCGACCTGGGCGACATCCTGCGCGAGCTGGTCAGCCAGCAGCGGATCGACCAGCAGACCGCTGAGCAGTGCCTGCTCTTGCGCCGTGGCTCGGCCAATCCGCAGCAGCATCCGCTGGAGTTCCTGGCCGCGCAGAGCGTGGACGACCTCAGCCGACCGGGGCGCAAGCTGGATCTGGACAGCCTGACCCGCTGGCTCGCCGAGTACTCGGGCCAACCCTTCTACCGCATCGATCCGCTCAAGGTGGACGTGGCCTCGGTCACCCCGCTGATGTCCTACGCTTTCGCCCAGCGCAACAAGATCCTCGCCGTGGCGGTGAGCCCGGACGAGGTGACGGTGGCCAGCGCCCAGCCCTTCGTGCACAGCTGGGAGAGCAACCTCACCCATGTGCTGCAGCGACCGATCAAGCGGGTGGTGGCCAGCCCCGCGGACATCACCCGCTATACCCAGGAATTCTTTCGCCTGGCGCGCTCGGTCACCGGCGCCTCGGCGGTGGAGCAGAAGACCAGCGGCGTCGGCAACTTCGAGCAGTTGGTCAATCTCGGTGCCGCCGATGGCGAGCCGGATGCCAACGATGCCCACATCGTCAACATCGTCGACTGGCTGTTCCAGTACGCCTTCCAGCAGCGCGCCAGCGATATCCACGTCGAGCCGCGCCGCGAGCAGGGCGCGGTGCGCTTTCGCATCGACGGGGTGCTGCACACCGTCTACCAGTTCCCCGCCCAGGTCACCCTGGCGGTGGTCAGCCGGATCAAGAACCTCGGCCGCATGAACGTCGCCGAGAAGCGCAAGCCACAGGATGGCCGGATCAAGACGCGCATGGCCGGCGAGAAGGAAGTCGAACTGCGCCTGTCGACCATGCCCACCGCCTTCGGCGAAAAGCTGGTGATGCGGATCTTCGACCCGGACGTGCTGCTCAAGAGCTTCGACCAGCTCGGTTTCTCCGCCGACGACCTGCGCCGCTGGGCCGGCATGACCGGGCAGCCCAACGGCATCATCCTGGTCACCGGCCCCACCGGTTCGGGCAAGACCACCACGCTGTACACCACCCTCAAGCAGCTGGCCACGCCCGAGGTGAACGTCTGTACCATCGAAGACCCCATCGAGATGGTGGAAGACGCCTTCAACCAGATGCAGGTGCAGCACAATATCGAGGTGACCTTCGCCAGCGGTGTCAGGGCGCTGATGCGGCAGGACCCGGACATCATCATGATCGGCGAGATCCGCGACCTGGAAACCGCCGAGATGGCCATCCAGGCGGCGCTGACCGGGCACTTGGTGCTTTCCACCCTGCACACCAACGACGCCCCTAGCTCGGTGAGCCGGCTGATCGAACTGGGCGTGCCCTATTACCTGATCCGCGCCACGGTGCTGGGCGTCATGGCCCAGCGCCTGGTGCGCACCCTCTGCCCGGCCTGCAAGACGCCCACCGAGCTGGACCCGGCCGCCTGGCAGGAACTGACCAAGCCCTGGAACGCGCCGCTGCCCACCGGGGCCATGCAGCCGGTGGGTTGTCCGGAGTGTCGCGACACCGGTTACCGCGGTCGTGCCGGGGTATACGAAATCCTCACCCTCTCCGATAGTCTGCGCGAACTGGTGACGGCGGATACCGACATCACCGCGCTGCGGCGGCAGGCGTTCAAGGAAGGCATGCGCAGCCTGCGGCTGTCCGGTGCGCAAAAGATCGCCGCCGGCTTCACCACCGTGGAAGAAGTCCTGCGCGTCACGCCCCAGAGCGAGCGTTAGCGCCCCAGCATCCCGCGAGCGGAACAAGGATAGCCAGCCGTGCAGACAACCGTCGTGAATCCTGCCGTAGGCGCCGAGGACGCCGAACAGCGCCGTCGCCGCCAGGAGGTCCTGACCGCCTACGGCGTGCTCGACGACCAGCCGGAGCCGGCCCTCGACGACCTGGTGGAACTGGCGGCCACCCTGTGCGAGACGCCCATCGCCGCGGTCAACCTGCTCGGTGAAGAGCAGCAGTTGTTCATCGCCGAGCGCGGCCTGGGCGTGGCGGAGATCCCCCTGGCCCTGTCCTTCTGCCAACACCTGCACGCGGCCCAGGAGGCGCGGCAGATCGAAGACCTGAGCCAGGACCCACGCTTCACCGACAATCCCCTGGTCACCGATCCGGCCGGGCTGAGATTCTATGCCGGCGCTCCGCTGCGCACGGCGGACGGTGTCTTTCTCGGCACCCTCTGCGTGCTGGACTGGCAACCGCGCGAATTGAGCGCCGCGCGCCTGAGCGGACTCGAACGCCTGGCGCGCCAGGTGCTGCGCCTGTTCGAGACTCGCCTGCAGGCGGCGTCGCCCACCCGGCACAGCACCCTCGACGAAACCCATTACCGCGCCCTGATGGACGTCAATCCACAGATCATCTGGTTCGCGCGGCCCGATGGCAGCTTCGAATACGCCAATCGCTACTGGTACGAATACAGCGGCCTGAGTCCGGCCAACGTGGTCGCCGATCCCGATCTCTGGGCCGGCGCCATCCATCCCGAGCAGCGCCCGCAATTGCTGCGCCGCTGGCGCGAGGTGCGCGAGCAAAGAGTCGCCGGCAGCCTGGAGTTGCAGCTGCGCGATGCCGAGGGTCGCTACCGCTGGTTCGAAACCCGCACCATGCCCTTCACCAATGCCAGCGGCGAGATCGAGCACTGGGTCGGCGTGGCCCAGGACATCGACAGCCGCAAGCGGGCGGAAACGGCGCTGCGGGAGAGCGAGGCCTTCGCCCACCTGCTGCTCGAATCGACCCACGAAGGCTTCTGCGCCCTGGATCGCGACGGCCGCGCCACCCTGTGCAATCGCGCCTTCCGGCAGATGCTCGGGCTGTCCGAGGAACGAGACCTCCTCGGCGAACGCCTGGATACGCGACTCAGCTCCGCCCGCAGCGAGGATGGCGCCCGAGCCCTGCAACGTGCTGCCAGCGAAGGCGCTACCCTGCACCTGTCCGCCGATGCGCTGTTGCGCGAGGACGGCAGTCTGCTGCCGGTGGAATGGCGCGCCCAGCCGCTGTGGCGCGACGGCGAGGTCCAGGGTGCCATCTGCACCTTCGTCGATCTCAGCGAACGCATCCGCAGCCATGATCGCCAGCGCTTCCTGCTCGAACTGGGCGATCTGCTGCATGGCGTGACCCACACCGGCGAGGTCGCCTCGGTACTGGGCGACAGCCTTGGCCACCTGCTGGCCGTGCAGCGCATCGGCTACGCCCGGGTCGGTCGCAACGGCAGCCTGACCATCGACAGCGACTGGCTCGAACAGGGCCGTACCCATCGCCTCAACCTGCCCAGCCTGGGTCACTGGCACACCTCGGCGGTGGAGGAATTGCGCCGTGGCATCATCGTCAGCGTGGAAGACAGCGCCCAGGACAGTCGCCTGGGCGAGATGCGCGCCCAGTTGGTCGAGCATGGCGTGCGCGCCGGCCTGGTGGTGCCCTTGCTCGCCGAAGAGCAACTGGTTGGCCTGTTGTTCCTCTATGCCGACACGCCCCGTCACTGGACCATCGGCGATGTGGCCCTGGTGCGCGAGGTGGCCGAGCGCATCCGCATCGTCATCGAACGCACCGCGGCGGCCGAGGCCCTGCGCCTGGCCGAGCAGCGCATCGCCCTGGCCATGGACGTGGCCGACCTGGGCGTCTGGGACTATGACATCGACCGCGATCTGATCAGCTGGGATTCGCGCCTCGCCCATCTGGTCGGCGCCACGGAGCGCCGCTGCACCCTGCGTGGCGCGGCGCTGCTGCGCGCCCTGCATCCCGCCGATGCGCCCCGGGTGCGCGCCTATGTCAGCGCGGCCATCCAGGGCGGCAGCAATGCCTATGACCTGCGGCTGACCTTTCGCGTCCGCAGTCCGCGCCAGGGCGAACCGGTGTGGCTGAGCATCCGCGGCCGCGAACGTCTGGAGCCCGGCGGTCAGCGGCGGCTGGTGGGCATCGCTCGCGACATCACCCGTGAACGCCACGACGCCGATCGCATCAGCGAGACCAACCGCCAGTTGCGCCGGCAGATCGAGGAGCGCCGCGCCGCCGAGGCGCGTCAGCACGCCCTCATCGAACTGGGCGACCGCTTGCGTGAAGGGGATCCGGAAAGCACCGGCGTCGCTGCCGCCCTGGAGCTGGTGGGTACGCGACTGGGCCTGCGCCGGGTCGGCTATGCCCGTCTGGACGAGAATCGCGGCATCTTCGTCCCGCAGCAGATGTGGACGCCCAACGGCCATTGCGATCAGGCCCTGGCCTATCCCCTGCTCGCTCCCGACAGCCTGGGCAACCAGGAGGGCGCACCACCCCTGGTCATCGACGATGTCAGCCAGGATCCGCGGGCCCAGGCCAATGCCCAGCCCCTGCTCGAATTGGAGATCGCGGCGCTGGTGGACATCCCGCTCTATGAGGACGGTCGCCTGCGGGCGCTGTTCGTCGCCCATGACCAGCGCGCTCGGTTGTGGACGGAAGGCGAGGTGCAATTCCTGCGCGATGTCACCGACCGCCTCTGGGCGGCCATCTGCCGGCAGCGCTCCCAGGACGCCCAGCGCGAGAGCGAGGGCCGCTTCCGCCTCATGGCCGACAGCGCCCCGGTGTTGATCTGGGCCTGCGATGCCGATGGCCAGTTGCAATTCGTCAACCAGCGCTTCGCTCGCGAATTCGATCTGCACGACGCCGATCTGCATGACCAGGGCTGGAGCGCCCTGCTCCCGGACAGCGAATGCCCGGCCTTCGAGGGCGCCTTCAAGCAGGCCATCGCCACCCACAGCGCCCTGCGCGCCGAGGTGCGGGTGCGCAATGCCCAGGGCGAATGGCGCTGGCTACGGCTGGAAGGTACGCCGCGACTGGAGCTCGACGGTGAATTCCATGGCCTGGTGGGTTGTGGCGTGGACGTCACCGAGGCGCGCCAGACCACCGACCAACTGGAGCAGCGCATCGCCGAGCGCACCCAGGAGTTGGGACGCAGCCATGCGCGGCTGATCGCCGAGATCTACGAACGCGAGCGCACCGAAGAAGCCTTGCGCCAGTCACAGAAGATGGAAGCCATCGGTCAGCTCACCGGTGGTATCGCCCATGACTTCAACAACATGCTCACCGGCATCGTCGGGGCCCTCGACCTGATCCGCCTGCGCATCGCCAACGGGCGCACCCAGGATCTGGATCGCTACATCAACGCCGCGGTCAATTCGGCCGATCGCGCCGCCGCCCTCACCCATCGGCTGCTGGCCTTCGCCCGCCGCCAGACCCTGGATCCGCAGCCGGTGGACGTGCACCAGCTGGTCGGCTCGCTGCAGGACCTGCTGGTGCGTACCGTGGGCGAGAACGTCGCCCTGCGCCTGGATCTGGCGCCGGTCGCCTGGCTCGCCCACAGCGATACCCACCAGCTGGAAAACGCCCTGCTCAACCTGGTCATCAACGGCCGCGACGCCATGCCGGCGGGCGGCGAGCTGTGCATCGCCACCGCCAACCTCAGCCTCGACGCCGAGGCCGCCGCGCGCGAATCCCTGACCCCGGGCGACTACGTGCGCCTGAGCGTGGCCGACACCGGCACCGGCATGCCGCCGGAGGTCAAGGCCAAGGCCTTCGAGCCCTTCTTCACCACCAAGCCGGCCGGCCAGGGCACGGGGCTCGGCCTGTCGATGATCTACGGCTTCGTCAAGCAATCCGGCGGCACCGCGCGCATCGACACCGAGCAGGGTCAGGGCACCACCATCAGCCTCTATCTGCCGCGTCATCCCGAGCTGGCGGCAGCCACCACCGAGCAACCGACGCTCAAGGTCGCGCCCCGTGCCGAGGCCGGCCAGACCGTGCTGGTGGTGGAAGACGAGTACGCGGTACGCATGATCGTGCTGGAGGTGCTCGCCGAGCTGGGTTACATCGCGCTGGAGGCGAGCGACGCCGATGGCGCCCTGCCGATCATCGAGAGCGGCCAGCGGCTGGACCTGCTCATCAGCGACGTCGGCCTGCCCGGCATGAACGGCCGCCAACTCGCCGAGATCGCCCGCGGTCGGCGGCCCGAGCTCAAGGTGCTGTTCATCACCGGCTATGCCAAGAACGCCAAGGTGCGTGGCGAATTCCTCGGCGAGAACATGGACATGCTGATCAAGCCCTTCGACATCGATGCCCTGGCGGAACGCATCCACAGCATGATCCAGGGCTAGGCGCGGTCGGAAGGCGCCTGCACAGCCCTCTGGAACTCAAAGGATGTCTGAGCTCTCTATAGGAAACCTCAAGAAGGAGATCTCATCCATGCGCCTGAAGAAGCTTGCTCTGGTTTCCCTGATCGGTCTGCCGCTGCTGGCCGCGACCACCGCCGCCAATGCGGATGCGCGGTTCTGGCGGCATGCCGCGACCCTGGGGGCGACCTCCGGCTCGTTCTATACCACCAGCCGTGACGACCACAAGATCGTTGCCGCCACCCAGGACGACGCCAGCTCCTATCTGGCCAGCAACGGCCAGATCCGTGGCCCCTACCTGGAAGCCGCGCTGCGCGACATGCGCGCCGCCGAGCCGGGCCTGCAGGCCAGCGACAACGATCTCGCCATGCGCATCCTGACCCAGTAAGGACCAGGCAAAAAAGAACCCCGCCGGTCATGCCGTGCGGGGTTCTTTTTTGCCGGTTGCCTGGGCGTGAGGCTGTCGCCTCAGCTTTCGCTGGCCGCGCGATAGCCGTCGGCGTCGAGCAGCCTGTCCAGCTCGGCCGCGTCCTGCGGCTTGAGCTTGAAGAACCAGGCGCCATAGGGCTCGCCATTGACCTGCTCGGGGGCGTCGGCCAGGGCCTCGTTGATGGCGATGACCTCACCGCTCACCGGAGCATAGATGTCCGAGGCCGCCTTGACCGACTCCACCACCCCGGCCTGGTCACCGGCCGCGAGGGTCTTGCCGACGTCCGGCAGTTCGATGAAGACCACATCGCCCAGGGCTTCCTGGGCATGGTCGGAAATGCCGACGGTCACGCTACCGTCGGCTTCCAGGCGCGCCCATTCGTGGCTGGCGGCATAACGCAGGTCGGCGGGAATCTGGCTCATGAGGGGTCCTCGGGGCTGGCACGGTTAAAACTCAAGGGTAGCCTGCCGACCCCAGGGACCGCCATCGCTGACCGGGCTTAATTGGGCCCGATGCTGGCGCAGCTGGTGTTGTCGACGTACTTCTTCAGGGTCGCCCACTGGGGACGATCCACGCCGTTGATGGGTTCCACCGCCAGGTTGTAGTTGCCCCAGCCCGGACCGGCAGCCCAATAGCTGGCCGGGATGCAGTGCTGCTTGAGATAGGCCAGCATGTTGTCCATGGCCACCAGCCAGCGCGGATCGTCGTCCGGCACACCGAATTCGCCGATATAGCCCTGCTTGCCGTTCTTTTTCAGCCAGTCGACGAAGGGCTTGACGCGCTTCACCCCGACCTGGGGATCGAAGCCGCTCATGTCCTTGCTGGCGTACTGGCCGCCGCCGTCGTTGTCGAAATAGACGTGGGCGGAAAAGATCAGCTTGTTGGCCGGATCCTTGAGCGCCAGCAGCGGATCGTTCCACTGTGGCCAACGGGCGGCGCTGGACCAGCCGTTGCCCTCGACGATGATCGGATGGACGTTGTCCACGGTACGGATGCCGTTGATGCCGTGCTGGGCGGCGGTCGGCCAGAAGGCCACGGCGTCGTGGGGCTCGTTCATGATGTCGTAGCCATAGAGCGCCGGATGCTTGCCGAAGCGGAAGGCCAGGCGGTAGGTCACGTCCCAGTAGTTGAAATAGGTGACCTTGCCGGCGCCGATGACCTCGCCGCGATAGCGCGCATAGTTGTGCAGGTCGAGGATCACCTTGACGTCGTACTTCTGGGCATAGTTCAGCGTCTGGGTGACCAGGGCGCCATAGTCCGGATCCAGCATGGAGTTCAGCTTGGGCTGGATACGCTCCCAGATGATCGGAAAGCGCACCAGCTTGATGCCCTTGGCGCTCCAGTCCTTGAAGTGCTGCTCGCTGGGAAAGATGTAGTTGCGGTTGTTGAGGCCGGGCAAGACATGGCTGGCGAAGCCGGCACCGGAAAAGTTGAGCCCGACCAGCTCGACCGCCTGGGCCGAACCGAAGAGGGCGCTGCTCAAGGCCAGGGTACCGGCCAGACGCAGGGAAAACTGGCGCACGCGCCGGGTAAGGGATTGCATGACTGCACCTGTGGAAAAGAAGACTCCCCGCCCCCGCAAGCTAACGGGTTCCGGCGTGGGCGAGCTCAGGCGGCCGCGTCCTGTTGCGGCGCCGCTGGGTGCGACTTCGTCGTCATTGTTGGGGCTGCTATCGGCGTCACCGCCCCCAGCTTTAGTGAATTTTCTCCTGCAAAAACAGCCAGTTACGTCATGATTCGCGTCAGATAGCCGCCGTTTTTCCGCAACTGCCCGCGCAGCCGAGCTAACACCTTGAATCGACAAGACTTTCTGTATCCATAAAAGAACGGGTCAGACGCCGTGGCACGCAAAAAGACCAACATTCCCAAAAGAGTCATTTTCAAGACCCACTGGAGCGGACCTGCCGGATGACCCCAGGACCTGGCCAGGAACGTTCGCTGGAACCTGCGCTCTATCCTGCGAAGCCCACCGCGAGAGCCCTGCCATGCCCCTTCCCCTGCGTACTCTGGCCGTGACCCTGGCCGCCATGGCCCTGCTTGGCTGTGGCGAGACCGCACGGCTGCAGCGCGAAGCTGGTTACGGCCCGGCACCGACCCTGCCGGAACCCCACAAGACCCTGCTGCCCAGCATCAACGTGGCCCCGGCGGTCGGCTGGCCCGAAGGCGGCAAGCCCACTGCCGCGCCCGGCACCCAGGTCCAGGCCTTCGCCCGTGGCCTGGACCATCCGCGCTGGCTCTATGTGCTGCCCAATGGCGATGTGCTGGTGGCGGAAAGCAATGCGCCCAAGCGCGAGGGCTTTCCCGGGATCAAGAACTGGATCGCGGGTTTGTTCATGAAGAAGGCCGGCGCCGGGGTGCCCAGCGCCGACCGCATCACCCTGTTGCGCGATGCCGACGGCGATGGCGTCGCCGAGACCCGCACCGTCTTCGCCGAACAGCTGCATTCGCCGTTCGGCATGGTGCTGGTGGGCGAGGACTTCTATGTCGCCAATGCCGATGCCCTGGTGCGCTTCTCCTATCGCCCCGGTGCGACTCGCCTGGAAGGCCAGCCGGTGACGGTCACCGAGCTACCGGCGGGCATCAATCACCACTGGACCAAGAACGTCATCGCCAGCCGCGACGGCAAGAAGCTCTATCTCACCGTGGGCTCCAACAGCAACGTCGGCGAAAACGGCCTGGATATCGAGGAAGGCCGCGCCGCCATCTGGGAGCTGGATCGCGCCAGCGGCCAGAAACGCCTGTTCGCCACCGGTCTGCGCAACCCCAATGGGCTGGACTGGGAGCCCACCACCGGCAAACTGTGGACGGTGGTCAACGAACGCGACGAGATCGGCAGCGACCTGGTGCCGGACTATGCCACCTCGGTGCAGGACGGCGGCTTCTATGGCTGGCCCTACAGCTACTGGGGCAAGACCGTGGACAGCCGGGTACAGCCGCCCCGTCCGGATCTGGTGGCCAAGGCGCTGACCCCGGACTACGCCCTGGGTACCCACACCGCCTCCCTAGGCCTGGCCTTCGCGAGCGCCGACAGCGAGTTGCCGACGGCGTTTCGCCAGGGCATGTTCGTCGGCCAGCACGGCTCCTGGAATCGCGATCCCAAGAGCGGCTACAAGGTCGTCTTCGTGCCCTTCCAGAACGGCAAGCCCAGCGGCCCGCCGCGCGACCTGCTGACCGGCTTCCTCAATGGCAAGGAAGAGGCCCAGGGACGTCCGGTCGGGGTGGTCAACGATGGTCACGGCGGCCTGCTGGTGGCCGACGATGTCGGCAATACGATCTGGCGGGTCAGCGCCCAGCGTCCCTGAGCCGTGTTAATCCGGCCTTAAGCGCCCTGGCCTAGGCTGGAGGCTGACCATCCTGGAGATGGTCACCGCTCTTGCCGAGGCCGGCCCGGAGCGGTAAAACCGCTCAACCGCCTGGGAAAATCCGATGAGAATACTACTGGCCGAAGACGACATGCTGCTGGGCGACGGCATCCGCGCCGGCCTGGCCCTGGAAGGCGACACCGTCGACTGGGTGACCGATGGCCAGGCCGCCCAGGCGGCGCTGGAAACCGATCCCTTCGATCTGGTGGTGCTCGACATCGGCCTGCCCCGCCGCTCGGGACTCGAGGTCCTGGCCGCGCTGCGCAAGCGCGGCGACGCCACCCCGGTGCTGATCCTCACCGCCCGCGACAAGGTCACCGACCGGGTCACCGGCCTGGACACCGGCGCCGACGACTACCTGACCAAACCCTTCGACCTGGACGAACTGCTCGCCCGGGTCCGCGCCCTCACCCGCCGCAGCGCCGGCCGGGCGCTGCCGCAACTGGAGCACAACGAGCTGCGGGTCGATCCGGCCACCCACCGGGTGACCCTGGCCGGCCAGCCGGTCGAACTGGCGCCGCGCGAATACGCCCTGCTGCGCCTGCTGCTGGAAAACATGGGCAAGGTGCTCTCGCGCAATCGCCTGGAGCAGGCGCTCTACGGCTGGGATGGCGACGTCGAGAGCAATGCCATCGAGGTCCATATCCATCACCTCAGACGCAAGCTCGGCAGCAGCCTGATCCGAACCGTGCGCGGCATCGGCTACGGCATCGACCAACCCGAGCGGCCGGCGCCGTGAGCGACGGCCCGGCCATCTCGCTGCGGCGGCGCCTGCTGACGCTGCTGCTGTGCGGGATCTTCGCCTGCTGGCTGATCGCCGCTCTGGTGACCTACCAACTGGTGCTGCGCCAGGTGAATCGCCTGGCGGACGAAGACATGCTCGACTTCGGTTCCGCAGCGCTGCATCTGGCCACCCTCGGCGCCGGCAGCGATCACAGCCTGCCGCCCGCGGCGCGTGCCCTGGAGCGCAGCCGCACGGCCATCGCCGACTTGCCGCTGTTCAAGCGGCGCAACGCCTTGGGCTATCTGCTACAGGCCGGTGACCAGCGCCTCGGCACCCCGGCGCCACCTGCCGGCCTGGCCGAGCAGCCGCCCGGTTTCAGCAGTCTGCTGGCCGAAGGGCAGCACTGGCGCGTGCTGCGCCTGAGCAGCGGCGATGGACGCATCTGGATCTACGAAAACCTGGCCGATCGACGCGGCGCCACCAATCTGCTGCTGCTCGGCTCACTGTTTCCCCTGGCGCTGGCCCTGCCGGTGCTGGCCGCACTCATCTGGTTCGGCGTCACCCGCGGTCTCGAACCGCTGCGCCAGCTGGCCGCGCAGATCAAGCAGCGTTCCGCCCAGCGCCTGGAGCCCCTGGCACTGAACCGGGTCCCCTTGGAAGCGGCGGTGCTGGTCGAAGAGATCAACGCCCTGCTGCAACGCCTGGACGGCGCCCTGGAAGCCGAGCGCCGGCTGACCAGCGACGCCGCCCACGAGATCCGCACGCCCCTCGCCAGTCTGCTGACCCACACCCAGGTCGCCCTGAGATCCAGCGATCCCCAGGCCCACGCCCGGGGCCTGGTGCAGGTGCGCCGCAGCGCCGAACGCATCAGCCAGCTGATGGAGCAGATCCTGCTCCTGGCACGCCTGGACAGTGGCGCCCTGCAGGAGCAGTTCGTCCCCGTCCACCTCGGTCGCCTGGCGGCGGACACCCTTTCGGAACTCGCGCCGCTGGCCATCGAAAAGCACATCGACCTGGTGCTGGAGGATCAGGAGGTCAAGCTGTCCGGCATTCCCACCTGGTTGGGGGTGCTGCTCACCAACCTGGTGGGCAATGCCATCCGCTACACCCCCAGCGGTGGCCAGGTGCTGGTGCGGGTCGTCGAGGATGTGCCCGGGCGGGTACGCATCAATGTCTGCGACAGCGGACCCGGCGTCACCCCGGAAGAGCGGGCGATGATATTCACCCGCTTCTATCGCAGCGAGAGCGCCGGTCAGAACGTCGGCAGCGGCCTGGGCCTGCCCATCGTCAAACGCATCGTCGAAATCCATGGCGGCAGTCTGCACCTGGGCGAAGGCCTGCAAGGACGCGGGCTGGGCGTGTACGTCGAGCTGCCGGGCCTGGCCTGATCCAGCCGCCTACGACCAAGGCGATCTTTTACCCAGGCCGGCCTAGGGCTTACAGTGCAGGGCTTCGCCACCAGCGAAGGCAGTCCTGCCCTCTGGAGAGCCCGGCCCATGTCCATGATCCTGTACCACACTCCCGCCTCGCCCTTCGGTCGTAAAGTCGTGGTGATGCTCCACGAGACGGACCTGATCGAGCAGGTCGAAGTGGAAATCGTCCAGCAGACGCCGCTCAACCCCAATCGCGACGTTCTCGATACCAATCCGGCCGGCAAGATTCCCGCCCTGCGCCTGGCCGATGGCACCTGCCTGCACGACAGTCGCGTCATCCTTGACTATCTGGACACCCTGCACGAGCGCACCCCGCTGATCCCTCGCCAGGGCCCGGAGCGCTGGCGCCGCCTGACCCTGGCCTCACTGTGCGACGCCATGATGGAAGCCGCGGTGCAGATCCGCTACGAGAGCTTCATGCGTCCGCCGGGCATGCAATGGAAACTCTGGCTGGACAACCAGCAGGAAAAGATCGCCCGAGCCCTAGACTACTTCGAGCGCGAGGCCATCCAGGAACTGGACGGCGAATTCGACGTGGCCAGCCTGGGCATGGCCTGCCTGCTCGGCTATCTGGACTTCCGCATCCCCACCTTTGCCTGGCGCAGCGACTGTCCGCGCATTGCCGCCTGGTATGCCCGCACCGACGAACGCCCGTCGCTGCAGGCGACCCGCCCCTGAGCCGGCGCTAGGCCTGCTGCCAGAGCCGCTGCAGATTGCGAAAGCCCCACTCCTCCGGATCCTCGCGCCGCAGGATGCGTTCGTTGGCGGGGGGCCGGGCGAGATCCAGCAGTCGCTGCGGCAGGGGCGTGCGCGAGCGAGCGGAAAAGAACACCCGCACCCGCGGCGTCAGCAGGCTGTCCGGGTGCTGCTCGACCACCACCGCCAGTTGCTCGTTGCTCAGCCGCACCAGGGAGCCGATCGGATAGATACCCAGCGTCTTGACGAAGGCCTGGAACACCTGGGGATCGAAATGCCCCTGCCATTCCGCCATGCGCCGGATCGCTTCGGCCGGACTCCAGGCGGTCTTGTAGGGGCGGGTCGAGGAAATGGCGTCATAGACGTCGCAGACCGCGGCGATGCGCGACAGCAGACTGATCTGTGTCCCGGCCAGGCCACGGGGATAGCCAGTGCCATCGAATTTCTCGTGATGGTGTAGACAGACGTCGATCACCTCCGCGGCCGCGCCCCACTGGTGCAGCAGGGCGACGCCCTCCTCGGGGTGTCGCTGCATCACGGCGAATTCCGCGTCGGTCAGCTTGCCTGGCTTGTTCAGTACCTCCAGAGGGGTACGCATCTTGCCCACGTCGTGCAGCAGGCCAGCCTGGCCGGCGAGCTGCACCTGCTCCGCCGGCAGCTCCATCTGCCGCGCCACCGCCGTCATCAGGGCGCAGACCGACACCGAATGGATGTAGGTATACTCGTCAGCCGTGCGCAGCCGCGTCAGACTGATCAGCGCCGTGGGATGCCGCAGCACCGACGCCGAGATCTGCTCGACCACGGTCGCCACCTCGCTCAGCTCGATGGCCTGGCCCAGGCGCACGTCCTGGAACAGTCGCGCCACCTCCTGCTTGGCATGGGCGCTCACGGCGGAAGCCTGGGCCATTTCCTGGGGACAACTGATGGCAGTGCCTGGGGCGCTGGTCGCGAAGGTGGTGGGCGTAGGCCGGGCTGGCGCGACGGCGGGTTCAGGAGGCGTGACCGGAGCTACGGGCATCGCGCGCTCGGCCGGGGGCTGGCAATCCCGCCCCTTGGCGATATCGATCCACACGGCGGTCACGGCGCTGTCCTGGATCTTCTGCAGATCGCGCGGCTCCTGGAGCAGGAAGCGCGCCTTCCAGAACGGATGATCGATCCAGTTGCCTTCGAATCTGTGGATGTACATGCCGAGGCAGACCTCGGCACTGGTAACCTTCTTGAGCATGGCGTTCACTTCGCAGCTGATCGGCAGCAGCCATCCAGAAGCAAATGATCGCAAAGTGCCAGGCCGCGCTAAAGACTATCGCCCTAAGTTCCAGACGAGAGAATCCATGCACCTCCTGACCGGTATCGCCGTCTCCCTGCTGCTCCTGCTGAACACCCTGGTCATGATCGGTCCGCTGCTGGCATTCGCCTTGATCAAGCTGCTGCCCAGCGTGGCGCTGCGCGATGTCTGCTCCCGGGTAGTCACGGCCATCGCCGAGACCTGGGCCGAGATCAACAAGGTCATCTTCGCCCGGCTCACCCCTACCGTCTGGGACATCCGTGGCACCGAGGTGCTCAGCCGGGACAGCTCCTACCTGGTCATCTGCAACCACCAGTCCTGGGTCGACATCCCCGCCCTGATCGAGACCTTCAACGGCAAGGTGCCCTACTTCAAGTTCTTCCTGAAGAAGGAACTCATCTGGGTGCCCTTCCTGGGTCTGGCCTGGTGGGCGCTGGACTACCCCTTCATGAAGAGATACAGCCGCGCCCAGCTGGCGCGCCGCCCGGAGCTCAAGGGCGCGGACCTGGCCATCACCCGCCGCGCCTGCGAGAAATTCCGTCGCCAGCCGGTGACCATCGTCAACTACCTGGAAGGCACCCGCTTCACCGCCGCCAAGCATGCCGAGCAGCATTCGCCCTATCGCCACCTGCTCAAACCCAAGGCCGGTGGCATGGCCTTCGTCCTCGCCGCCATGGGCGAGCAGCTGGACACCCTGCTGGACGTCACCCTGGTCTATCCGGACGGTCGCGTACCCGGCTTCTGGGACCTGCTCTGCGGACGGGTCAAACGCGTTATCATCGATATCCGCGCGCGCCCTCTGGATCCGGCGCGCTGGGCAGGCGATTACAGTGAAGACGCGGAATTTCGCGCCGACTTCCAGCAATGGGTCAGCCAGCTCTGGGCAGAAAAGGACCAACGGATCGAGGCGCTACTGGATTCCCGCTCGCATTGAATCAGCGGGGCACCCTGCCGCCTGCCGACAGTCAGAGTGCGGGTAGTCGGCTGTCTCGACAAGGACCCCTCAATGCCCACCCCGACGCTCGATACCACCACGACCCGCTGGCTTCCCTGGCTGATCGCCGTCGCCTTCTTCATGCAGTCGTTGGACGCGACCATCGTCAACACCGCCCTGCCGCGCATGGCCGCCGACCTCGGCGAGAATCCCCTGCGCATGCAGGGGGTGGTGATCGCCTACCTGCTCACCGTCGCGCTGTTGATTCCTGCCTCGGGCTGGATTTCCGATCGTTTCGGCAGTCGCCGCGTCTTCTTTACCGCCATCGCCCTCTTCACCTTTGGCTCGCTGCTCTGCGCCCTGGCGCCCAGCCTCAACCTGCTGATCGCCGCCCGGGTAATCCAGGGCCTCGGCGGTTCGCTGATGCTGCCCGTGGGGCGGCTGGTGATCCTGCGCGTCTATCCGCGCAGCGAACTGGTGCGCATCCTCAGCTTCATCACCATTCCCGGCCTGATCGGCCCCCTGGCGGGCCCGGCGCTGGGCGGCTGGCTGGTGGAGGCCGTGTCCTGGCACTGGATCTTCCTGATCAACCTGCCGGTGGGCATCCTCGGCTGTCTGGCCACCCGCCGCCTGCTGCCGGACCTGCGCAGCCCTCTGCCACAGCGCTTCGATGGCCTGGGCTTTCTGCTGTTCGGCGCCTCCATGATCCTCATCAGCATCGCCCTGGAAGGCCTTGGCGAACTGCACCTGCCCCATGTGCGCGTGGTATTGCTGCTGATGGGTGGTATGGCCTGCATGGTCGCCTACTGGCTGCGCGCCCTGCATCACGACCAGCCGCTGTTTTCCGCCGAGCTGTTTCGTATCCGCAGCTTTGCCGTGGGCATCTTCGGCAATCTCTTCGCCCGTCTCGGCAGCGGCGCCCTGCCCTTTCTTATCCCGCTGCTGTTCCAGGTCGGCCTCGGCTATTCGCCGACCCAGGCCGGTCTGCTAATGATGCCCCTGGCCTTGTCGGCGATGCTGGCCAAGCCCATCGCCGGTCCGCTGATCGGCCGTCTCGGCTATCGGCGCCTGCTGGTGGGCAATACCCTGCTGCTGGGCTGCCTGATCGCCAGTCTCGCCCTGATCGGCCCTGCCACCCCCTTCGTCTGGCTGCTGATCCACCTGGGCATTCTCGGCGCGGTTAACTCCATGCAGTTCACCGCCATGAACACCATCACCCTCATCGACCTGCACGACCAGCAGGCCGCCAGCGGCAACAGTCTGCTGTCGGTGGTCATGCAACTGGCCATGAGCTTTGGCGTCGCCTGCGCCGCGGCGTTGCTGGGCGGCTTCCAGGACGACTATGGCGACACCGAGGTGCTGTCCGCCTTCCGCGCGACGTTCTTGAGCGTCGGAGCCCTGTCGATGCTGGCGGCGGCGATCTTCCTGCAGGCCTCCCGCGAAACCGGTCGCCGAATCAAGCCCCTGGCCGCCGAGCCGGAAAAGAGCGCGCAGAACGTGGAGTGACGCGGCCGCCAGGCCGATCGAATCGGCAGAAACGAAAAACCCCGGCCTGGCCGGGGTTTTTCGTGAGCTTCGGGCGACGTCAGGTGTCAGATGACCTGTACGCGCTCTGCCTGCATGCCCTTCTGGCCTTGCACGACTTCGAAGCTGACCTTCTGGCCTTCAGCCAGGGTCTTGAAACCAGTGCCTTCGATGGCGCGGAAGTGCACGAACACGTCCGGACCGCTTTCGGGAGTAATGAAGCCGTAGCCTTTGGTTTCGTTGAACCACTTGACGGTGCCGTTCTGACGATTCGACATGACGGGTGTTGCTCCTTGGAATAACGGGTTTGTTATTGACACGTGCTGGCGCGGCAGTGCGTTGCATAGACCAAACGCCTGGTACTGAGTTGCAAGGAGTAACAAGAATCGAGCAGCAAGGGGTGGACGAAGAGCCTACCGCCTCAGGTCACGATCGACGGCGACCCAAGCAAACACAGTTCTCGAACTCTACGCCATATTTTTCTGGAAAGCGATTACCCTCCGGAGGCCGAATTCGTTTTGGACAAAGCGCGTTTTACGCCGCTTCGAAAGGCACCGACAAGCCTGTTTTCGACCGCCTGGGCAGCACCCCGGAATCACCGCCACGCCTGCCTTTGCGCTTCCCGCCACAGCTGTCGAAGGGCACGAGATCCACTGCCCCGACCGTGAAATCCCCCTGCAAGGAATACCGATGAACCTTACCCCTGTGGAACTGCTAATCAGCGATTGCGATGGCGTACTGGTCGACAGCGAAATCCTCGCCGAACGCGTCGTCCTCGACGGTCTGGCCGCCCACGCACCGCGTGACGAACTCGAAGCCCTGCTGCACGGCACCTTCGGCCTGACCACCCGGGACATCTTCGCCCTGGTCGAACAGCGCTTCGGCATCACCCTGCCGCCCACGCTGTTCAGCGAGCTGCGCGCCCAGGCCGAGACCCTGATCGCCAGCAGCGTCGAACCCATTCCCGGGGTGAAACGTGCCCTGGAAAGCATTGATCTACCGTTGGCGGTGGCCTCCAACAGCCTCAGGCACAGCGTTGAATCCTCGGTGCGCCGGGCGGACCTGGTGGATCGGGTGGCGGGCCATGTCTTCAGCGCCGACATGGTGGCCCAGCCCAAGCCGGCGCCGGATGTCTACCTGCTCGCGGCCAAGACCCTGGGCGTTGCGCCGGAGCGCTGCCTGGTGATCGAAGACAGCGCCACCGGCGCGCGTGCGGCCCTGGCCGCCGGCATGCGGGTCATCGGCTTCACCGGTGCCAGCCATATTCCGCCGAACCACGGCGACACCTTGAGCGCCCTGGGCGTGACCGCCCTGATCGCCCACATGGATGAACTGCCCGCGACCGTCGCTCGCCTCCGCGCCGCCGCCACCGACGGGCAATGAAAAAGGGGCCCTCAGGGCCCCTTCGCTTTCCGCGTCAGCGGAATCAGGACAGGACCGCCCCGACCGCCTTGGGCAGTGCCATCGGGGCCAAGTCGGCAGCCGCGTTCCAGGCCGGCTCGCTCAACTGGGTTTCCAGCAGCTGGCGATGGATCGCCTCGCGATGCTGTTGCAGAACGATGTCCAGGGCGCGGCTGGGCGCCAGTTCGACGTCGTCGAAGGTGACGATCTGGCCGGGTTCCATGGCGCGCTTGAGCACGCTGTGCTTGAGCAGACCGATCGGCAGGTGATCCGGGCACTCGGCGATCTTCACGGCTTCGCCGCGCACGCTGTAGCCACCGATGCCGCGCTCGATGATGTCGCCAGCCGCCATGGGCTTCTTCATGATGGCGGCCACGCTCAGGGTCGGCGTGGTGGAGTTGTTGAGCAGGATCTTGCCACCGGCGATCACGCGACGCAGGGTCTTGCCGACTTCCAGGGAGCAGAGGTGGAAGGGGCGTACCAGGACATAGTACGGCCCCTTGCCCAGTTTGAAGTATTCGATGGCGCCGGCCTGGTCTTCGTCATGGCGACCGACGACGAAGACGCCACCGGCGGAATAGCCGCTCGGGATCACGTAGTCGACGATGGGTTGACCCAGTTGCTCGGCCATCTGCGCCAGGATGTTCGCGCTGTCCTGCAGATTGGTCGAATTCAGGCCCTCCAGCCCCTGGCGGGTGATGGTGGCGCCATAGTTGTTGCCGACCACCACCTGCTCGATCTGCACCTTGGTGCCATCGGTGAAGGAGGTGGTCTGGTCGACGCTGGTGCCCTGGCGCGCGGACCAGTAGGCCATGTCTTCCGGGGTCGGGTTGTGGTTCAGATAGCCCTTCATGTTGCCGTAGACCAGCGGCTTGAAGCCCATCTGCACCGCTTCTTCGTGCAGCGCCGCCAGCGAACCCGGCTGGTCGCCCTCGGCCTCGGTGAGAAAGCCCTTGCCCGCCAGGTAGGAGCCCGTCGTCACCTGCAGCTCGGCATTGATGGTGACCACCTTGATGCCGGCCTCGAAGGCGCGCTCGATGATCTCGGTGCCGTGGTAGGGATCGCCGCTGCACTCCACCAGCAGGTCGCAATGATCGATGAGATCCGCCACCGACTGGGTGAGCGCCTCGGTCAGCGGATAGTCGGTAACCGTGGCGATGGGCCGGCGGGTCAGCACGCGGGTCACGGTCATGTCGTCATAGTGACGACTGATGAGCCGGGCCAGGCAGCGCGAGATCATGCCGGTACCGACGATGCCGATACGGGTGACAGGGGATTGGGAAGACATAGGATCGATTCCTTTCAAAGAGAATGTCGGTAGCGAGCAAAGCCACCATGCGAAGTGCCGATCCCAACGACGTGTCCGATCTCTTGCAAATGGAAAAACCACTTCCATCAGAAATTCTTTGACTGGGATCAATCTTTCCGTGCGACTCGAAGCCAAAGCAAAAATTCATGACTTCGTAACAGATAGCGATCAATGGCTGCAGATCGCCATCTTTTTCCTTGCCGTCCAGTGACGGCCGTTCAACTCGTCGGTTCTGCGCGCTCCGTGCTGGCCTCACCGCGCGCCCAATAGCCGCGGCGGAACAGATCACGTTCGCCCAGGACCAGCAACAGCAGTAGAAGGCCCAGCATCGCCACGCTGATGCTGACGATCAGCTCCAGCAGACCGACAGGCTTAGGCAACAGCACACTCAGCAGGGCCACGGCGCAGCCGGCGCCCAACCAGCGCAGCAGCAGCGACAGGTGCAGCCCGGCGAGGGAATGACGATAGAGTGCCAGCGCCATGAACACGGCCTGCAGGAAGGCGCCGGTGGTAAAGGAATAGGCCAGCCCCTGGGCGCCGAACGGCTGATAGAGCGCGGCATCCAGGGCCACGGTGATGAAGGAACTGGCCAGGGTGGCATAGAGGAAGGTCTTGGCGCGCTGCTGGGACAGCAGGGCCCGGCCCCACAGCAGGGCCAGCCCCATCCAGGGCAGACCCAGGGCATAGGCCACTACCAGGGTCGCGGTCGCCGCGCTCTGCTCGGCGCCAAAGGCTCCGCGCTCCAGCAGCACCTTGACCACCGGCTCCGAATAGCTGAACAGCACCACCGAGGCCGGCACCAGGAACAGCAGGGTGCCGAGCAGCGCCTTGCGCATCAGCGCGCTGTACTTGTCCGCATTGCCCTCGTTCCAGCTGCGGGTCAGCTCGGGAAAGATCATCGCCAGGATGGACAGCGCATAGAGCGTCAGCGGAATGGTCACGATGCGGTAGGAGAAGGACAGCATGGTGATATTGCCCTCGGCCAGCAGCGAGGCGAAGAAGCGCTCCGCCAGCATGCAGCCCTGCTGGGCGCCGGCGGCGAGCAGCACCGGCGCGAAGGTCACGGCGAAGGGACTGCCCTCGGGCTTCTCGAAGGCGACCGAGCGCTGGCTGAGATAGCCCAGCCGCCGGTGCTGGATGACGATCAGCAGCACCTGGGGCAACAGCATGCCGGTGAACAGCGCGATGCCACTCGGCTGCAGGATGACGATGGCCAGGATGGCGCCCAGATTGAGCATCAGCGTCCGGGTCATCGGCAGGATGAAGATGCGATCCAGGTTGAGCAGCGCGCCCTGGCAATAGAGGATGGCCTGCACGCAGATCAGCAGGGTGCCGACGGCAAAGACCAGCTTGCCGGTCTCGACCTGCTCATCGCTCCAGCCCGGAGCCAGGGCATGCATCAGCCAGGGACTGGCGAGGACACCGATCACCGACAGCAACAGGCCGAACAGGCCAATGCGCCAGTACAGCCAGCGACCGACCTGCTCGTACTGGGCGTTGCAGCGGTCACGGATGCGTTGCAGATAGGGAATCATGGCATCGCGCAGGGCGAGACCGAAGAAGCTCTCGAAGAACACCGGCAGGATGAGCGCGACAAAGATCAGGTCGGCTTCCCAGCTCACGCCGAATTGCCGGGCGATCAGCAGGTCGCGCAGGAACCCCAGCAGGAAGCTGGCGACGGTGATGGCCAGGATGATCAGGGTCGCACTCACGCCCGCACCTCGGTCGACCCAGGCAGGCCACGTGCGGCAATAAGCGGACGGATAAAGATGGCAGGCATGGGCGGTCTCGTTCCGTGAGCCGGAGGTGATCCGGATAAAGGCGGGCAGAGCTGCCCGTTTGGTCCAGACTCAAAGACCAGCTTCCGCGCTTAAGTTTCCCGAGGCAATTCAAGAGACATGCAGAAATGTCGAACGATTGGCAAATTGCCATGACGGGTTGGGCACTGACCGCCGAGCGGTAGCCCTTGCAATCGGGCAGCAAGCCAACTACTGTATATATAACCAGATACAGAATACGAGGTGACGCATGGCCGTCGAAGTGTTGTATCGCAGCAGCCGAGATCCGGAGCGCCTGTTCATGGATAAAGCCGAAGCCGATCGTCACGATAAAATGTTGGAGCTGGCCGAGTCGCTCGCCAGTGTGCTGGACAAGGCCGTCCCCGGTCTTGCCGAAAAGCAGTGCGAAGACCTGGGGCTGTTCATGGCCCGCAATCGCGAAGTCTTTGCCCGGGCGTTTCGCAACCAGCCGGATGCGCTGGGCGAGTTGGACCTGCCCAGCTAGCGAGAGGCGCTGCCCCTCGGGTAGCCTGGGAAGAGATCTGAGCCGGAGAAAGCCTCTTGTCCCTTCCCATCATCTTCGATACCGATCCTGGCGTGGACGACGCCCAGGCCATCGCCCTGCTGTTTGCCGATCCCGCCTTCGAGGTGATCGGCCTGACCACGACCTTCGGCAACGTGCCGGTCAGCACGGCGACCCGTAACGCCCTGCTGCTCACCGAGCTGGCGGGCCGGGACACGCCCGTCGCCGCCGGTGTCGCCGAACCCCTGGTCAAGCCGGCCGGTAACCATGCCCTGCACGTGCATGGCCAGGATGGCCTGGGCAATCAGCAGCTCCCCGCGCCGCGCCAGGTGCCCCACGCCCTGGACGCCGCACGCTTCATCGTCGAGCAGACCCGCTTGCGACCGGGTGAGATCATCCTGGTGGCGGTCGGGCCGCTGGGTAACCTGGCCCTCGCCCTGGCGCTGGATCCCACGGTCGCCGAGCGCGTCCGCGAGGTGGTGGTGATGGGCGGCGCCATCGTCGAGCCGGGCAACGTCACGCCGGTGGCCGAAGCCAACATCTTTTCCGACCCCCATGCCGCGGCGCGGGTCTTTGCCGCTCCCTGGCCGCTGACCCTGGTCGGCCTCGACGCTACCCACCGCGCCGTCCTCGACCCGCCCCGCCTGCAGCGCATCGCGGCGCGCCAGGGCGCCCTCGGTGAGGTACTCGCCCGCAGCTATGACTTCTATGCGGACTTCTACCGCAGCGTGAAGGACATCGATGGCTGCCATCCCCATGACAGCTGCGCCCTCGCCTACCTACGGCGCCCCGAACTGTTCCACACCGCGCGCGGCCATCTCAGCGTTGGTACCGAAGGCCTGGCGGAAGGCCAGACCTTCTTCGCGCCCGAGGGTCGCGCCTACCTGGACGGGCGCTGGTCCGGCAATCCGCTGGTAACGGTCTGCCTGGGCATGGACGGCGCAGGCATGGTGGCGTGGATGGAAGAGGTCCTGACCGCAACCGAGCGGTAAGGGGTAACGCGCCACCGTTCGGACTCCAAGCGATCGACAGGCATAAAAAAAGGCCCCTTGCGGGGCCTTTTCTACATCCCGGATCAGTTGACCTTGGGATCCAGTTCGCCGCGGGCATAGCGCTCGAACATGGCATCCAGGGAGATCGGCTTGATCTTGGAGGCCTGGCCGGCGGTGCCGAAGGCTTCGTAACGGGCGATGCAGACTTCGCGCATGGCGGTCACGGTCTTGGCCAGGTATTTGCGCGGATCGAACTCGCTACGGTTCTTGGCCATGAACTCGCGGATGGCACCGGTGGACGCCAGACGCAGGTCGGTGTCGATATTGACCTTGCGGACGCCGTACTTGATGCCTTCGACGATCTCTTCGACCGGCACGCCGTAGGTTTCCTTGATGTCGCCACCGTACTCGTTGATGATCTTCAGCCACTCCTGGGGCACCGAGCTGGAGCCGTGCATGACCAGGTGGGTGTCCGGGATGCGCGCATGGATTTCCTTGATGCGCTGGATCGACAGGGTATCCCCGGTCGGCGGCTTGGTGAATTTGTAGGCGCCGTGGCTGGTGCCGATGGCGATGGCCAGGGCGTCGACCTTGGTGGCCTTGACGAACTGGGCGGCCTCTTCCGGATCGGTCAGCAGCTGGCTGTGATCCAGGGTACCTTCGGCGCCCACGCCGTCTTCTTCACCGGCCATGCCGGTTTCCAGGCTGCCCAGGCAACCCAGCTCGCCTTCCACGGACACGCCGCAGGCATGGGCGAAGGCCACGGTCTGCTGGGTGACGCGCACGTTGTAGTCGTAGTCGGACGGTGTCTTGCCATCGGCCATCAGCGAGCCGTCCATCATCACCGAGGAGAAGCCCAGCTGGATGGAGCGCTGGCAGATGTCGGGGGTGGTGCCGTGGTCCTGGTGCATGACCACGGGGATGTGCGGGAATTCTTCCACCGCGGCCAGGATCAGGTGCCGCAGGAAGGGAGCGCCGGCGTACCTGCGGGCACCGGCGGAGGCCTGAACGATGACCGGCGAATCGGTCTTGTCGGCGGCTTCCATGATGGCGCGCATCTGCTCGAGGTTGTTGACGTTGAAGGCCGGGACGCCGTAGCCGAATTCGGCGGCGTGATCCAGCAGCTGACGCATGCTGACGAGTGCCATTGGTGATTATCTCCCTACAAAGGCGGTGGTGGCGCCAGCCTGCATGAGCGGCTGGCAGGGTTCAAGCGGCCGACCCCTGGCCGCTGTGGATTAATCGGTTCAGCTGACATTCGCCGGTTCAAGGCGTCCGGCAGCCGCGGCCGATGAGGTCGTTGTTGGCGATCCAGTAGACGAGCCCCTGGTCGCCACGAATATGGAAAGCCACCAGCCCATCGGTATAGGACTGGCCATCGGTGGCCGGTTCGCGGTTGAGATGACGGATCAGGCCATCGCCTTCCAGCTTGAGGTCGACGATGGACTGGCTGCGATCCACATAGCGCCAGTCGAAGGCCGCCTTGGAATCGCAGACCCAGTGCGTCCAGCCGCCGGTCTGCGGCGCACCGCGGCCGGCACAGCCGGCCAACAGGGCGAGACCCAGCAGACCGAGGGCGAAGGTACGCCCCTTCACTGGGCGCAGCCGCTGGTGGGACGACCAGCGTTGGCGTTACCGGTGAGCGTATCGACGCGCTCGCCGTTCTGCGCCGTGGGCGTGGCGGCCGCCGCAGGGGGCGGCGCGAACACCGCGCAGGCCTTGTCGGCATTGCCACCGGCGCAACCGGCCAGCACGAATACAGCGGAACACACGAGCAGCGGCGTACGCATGGCGATTACTCCTGGGCGCGTTGCTGGAGGACTTCGACGGCCGGCAGGACCTTACCCTCGACGAATTCGAGGAAGGCGCCGCCACCGGTGGAGATATAGGAGACCTTCTCACCGATGCCGTACTTGTCGATGGCGGCCAGGGTGTCGCCACCGCCGGCAATGGAGAAGGCGTCGCTGTCGGCGATGGCCTGGGCCAGGGTGCGGGTGCCTTCGCCGAACTGATCGAATTCGAAGACGCCCACCGGACCGTTCCAGAGGATGGTCTTGGCCGATTTCAGCAGGTCGGCGAATTGCTGGGCGCTGACCGGGCCGATGTCGAGGATCATGTCGTCGTCGGCCACGTCGTTGATGGACTTGGTGACGGCTTCGGCGGTCTCGGCGAACTCCTTGGCGACCACCACGTCCACCGGCAGCGGCACGCTGACCTTGGCGGCGATGGCCTTGGCGGTGTCCACCAGATCGGCTTCGTACAGCGACTTGCCGACCTTGTAGCCGGCCGCGGCCAGGAAGGTGTTGGCGATGCCGCCGCCGACGATCAGCTGGTCGCAGATCTGCGCCAGGGAATTGAGCACGTCCAGCTTGGTGGAGACCTTGGAGCCGGCGACGATGGCGGCCATCGGGCGGGCGGGATTGCCCAGCGCCTTGCCCAGGGCGTCCAGCTCGCCAGCCAGCAGCGGACCGGCCGCGGCGACCTTGGCGAACTTGGCCACGCCATGGGTCGAGCCCTCGGCGCGGTGGGCGGTGCCGAAGGCATCCATGACGAAGACGTCGCACAGGGCGGCGTATTGCTTCGCCAGCTCATCGGCGTTCTTTTTCTCGCCCTTGTTGAAGCGCACGTTCTCCAGCAGCACCAGCTGACCCGGCTCGACCTGGACGCCGTCCAGGTAGTCCTTCACCAGCGGTACCTCGCGGCCCAGGGCCTTGCTCAGGTAGGCGGCGACCGGCGCCAGACTGTTCTCTTCGCTGAATTCGCCTTCGGTGGGACGGCCCAGGTGCGAGCAGACGATCACCGCGGCACCCTTTTCCAGGGCCAGCTTGAGGGTCGGCAGGGCGGCGACCAGGCGGGCATCGCTCTTGATCTGGCCTTCCTTCACCGGAACGTTGAGGTCTTCGCGAATCAGGACGCGCTTACCCTTCAGATCGAGGTCGCTCATTTTCAACACGGACATACAGGCAATCCCTTAGTTGTGCTTGTTTCAGGTGGGCTTGGCGATGCGCAGCCAATGGCCGGCGACGTCGAGCATGCGGTTGGCGAAGCCCCATTCGTTGTCGAACCAGACCAGCAGGTTGACCAGCCGGGGGCCGGAAACGCGGGTCTGGCTGCCATCGACGATGGCGGAATGGGGATCGTGGTTGAAATCGCAGGAGGCGTGGGGCAACTCGGTGTAGTCGATCAGCCCGGCCAGGGGGCCGCTCTGGGCGGCGTCACGCAGCAGGGTGTTGAGCGCCGGCGCGGTGGTGTCCTGGCGGACGATGCAGGTGATGTCCAGGCAGGAGACATTGACCGTGGGCACACGCACGGCGCGGGCCTGGATGCGCCCGCCGAGCTCCGGCAGCAGGCGTTCGATGCCCCGCGCCAGGCCGGTCGCCACCGGGATGATCGACTGGAACGCCGAACGCGTCCGCCGCAGATCTTCGGCATGGTAGGCGTCGATCACGGGCTGGTCGTTCATGGCCGAGTGGATCGTGGTGATGGAGACGTACTCCAGACCCAGGGTCTCGTGCAAAAGTTTCAGCACCGGGACACTGCAGTTGGTAGTGCAGGAGGCATTCGAGACCAGCGTCTCGTCGCCGCGCAGGCTCAGCTGGTTGACGCCGTAGACCACGGTGGCGTCCACGTCGGTCTCGCTGACCATGGGCTGGGAGAACAGCACCCGCGGCGCACCGGCGGCCAGAAAGCGCCCGGCCTCGGCGCGGGTACTGAAGGCACCGGAGCATTCCAGCACCAGATCGACGTCCAGCGCCGCCCAGTCGACCCGCTCGGGTTCGGCCTCGCGGCGGATTTCTAGGGCTTGGTCGCCGATGCGCAGGCGCTCACCCTCTAGCGCGACCCGGCCGGGAAAGCGGCCATGGGTGGAATCGAAGCGGGTGAGGTATTCCAGGCTGGGCCGGTCGGCCAGGTCGTTGAGGGCGACGATGGCGAGCTCGGTAGCCGCGCCGCGCTCGTGCAACGCACGCAACACGCAACGACCGATGCGACCGTAGCCGTTGAGAGCGAGGCGATAGCGAGCGGAACTCATGCGTGAACGGACTCGGGCGCAAGCGAAAGGCCGATTATGCGGCTGTTCGACGACGAATGGGAGTCGCCAGGGTAGCCCACCGGCCTTTCTCACTACAAAAAAGCGCCCTCCTTGGCAGAGGCAGAAAAATTCCACCGTCTGGCTTGGGCGTCCTGCGGTATCCGGGTCGGAGCGTTGTCTGCCGTGAACAGATAGAGGTAGCTCCCAGGGAAGCAGGACTACCGGCCGGCCTGCGATGCCCTAGCAGAAACGGTCATCGAAAGCTGATAGAGCAGAGCCATGACCTGGATCAAAAACCCTACTTGTTGTGCTGTAGAAATTGCAAAACACCATATGTAGTATCTGGACCGAACTTGAGACCCAAGACGAGCTCCAACGAGAAGACCCGTGCCGCCACGGCAAACGCCGGCTGGCGTCAGGCTTTTTCCCTTGAGTTCGCCACACTGAGGACAGGAGTCAGCCATGACCATCACCATCTACAGCAAGCCTGCCTGCGTGCAATGCAACGCCACCTATCGCGCCCTGGACCGTCAGGGGATCACCTATGAGGTGGTGGATATCGAGCAGGATGCCCAGGCGCGCCAGACCGTGGAGTCCCTGGGCTATCGCCAGGTGCCGGTGGTGGTGGCCGGTGACGACCACTGGGCCGGTTTCCGCCCGGACAAGCTCGGTCAGCTGGTGGCCTGAGGCCAGGGCCATGGGTGAGCTGCTGTATTTCTCCAGCACCTCGGAGAACACCCACAGATTCGTCGAGAAACTCGGTCTGCCGGCGCGGCGCATTCCCCAGGATCCCGCCGCCGAACCGCTCAAGGCCCGCGAGCCCTACATCCTGATCTTGCCGACCTATGGCGGCGGCGGCAGCAAGGGCGCGGTGCCCAAGCCGGTGATCCACTTTCTCAACGATCCGCACAACCGGGCCCTGATCCGCGGCGTCATCGCCGCCGGCAACACCAACTTCGGCGAGGGCTACTGCCTGGGTGGACGCATCGTCGCCCAGAAATGCGCGGTGCCCTTGCTCTACCAATTCGAATTGCTCGGCACGACGGAAGACGTCGACCGAGTGCGCACGGGAGTGAACGACTTTTGGCAACGTCAGGCCTGACCCCGACCGGCAGCGACGCGGACTATCACGCACTTAACGCCATGCTCAATCTCTATGGTCCCAATGGCGAGCTGCAGCTCGACAAGGACCGCCAGGCGGCGCGGCAGTACTTCCTCCAGCACGTCAACCAGAACACGGTGTTCTTCCATAACCTGGACGAGAAACTCGGCTACCTGGTGGACAAGGGCTACTACGAGGCGGCGGTACTGGAGCAGTACACCCCGGCCTTCGTCAAGGCGCTGTTCGAGCGCGCCTATGCCTACAAATTCCGTTTCCAGAGCTTTCTCGGCGCCTTCAAGTACTACACCAGCTACACCCTCAAGACCTTCGACGGCCAGCGCTACCTGGAACGCTACGAAGACCGGGTGTGCATGGTCGCCCTGAGCCTGGCGCGCGGTGACGAACGCCTGGCCGAGTCCCTGGTGGACGAGATGATCAGCGGGCGCTTCCAACCGGCCACCCCGACCTTTCTCAACGCCGGCAAGCGCCAGCGTGGCGAGCTGGTGTCCTGCTTCCTGCTGCGTATCGAAGACAACATGGAGTCCATCGGCCGCGCGGTGAATTCGGCGCTGCAGCTCTCCAAGCGCGGCGGCGGCGTGGCCTTCCTGCTGAGCAACGTGCGCGAGGTCGGGGCGCCGATCAAGCGTATCGAGAACCAGTCCTCCGGCATCATCCCGATCATGAAGCTCCTGGAAGACGCCTTCTCCTACGCCAACCAGCTGGGGTCGCGCCAGGGCGCCGGGGCCGTCTATCTCAATGCCCACCACCCGGACATCCTCAGGTTCCTCGACACCAAGCGCGAGAACGCCGACGAGAAGATCCGCATCAAGACCCTGTCCCTCGGCGTGGTCATCCCGGACATCACCTTCGAGCTGGCCAAGCGCAATGCCGACATGTACCTGTTCTCGCCCTATGACGTGGAACGGGTCTATGCCGTGCCCTTCGCCGACATCAGCGTCAGCGAGAAATACGCGGAGATGGTCGCCGATGCGCGCATCCGCAAGCGCAAGATCAACGCCCGGGAGTTCTTCCAGACCCTGGCGGAGATCCAGTTCGAATCCGGCTACCCGTACCTGATGTTCGAAGACACGGTGAATCGCGCCAATCCCATTGCCGGGCGCATCAACATGAGCAACCTCTGCTCGGAGATCCTCCAGGTCAACACCCCCAGCCGCTTCGACGAAGACCTGGGCTACGCGCACATCGGCCAGGACATCTCCTGCAACCTGGGCTCGCTGAACATCGCCCGAACCATGGATTCGCCGGACCTGGGCCGCACCGTGGAAACCGCCATCCGCGGCCTAACCGCGGTCTCGGAGATGAGCGACATCCGCTGCGTGCCCTCGGTGGCCGCCGGCAACGCCGCCTCCCACGCCATCGGCCTGGGCCAGATGAACCTGCACGGCTACCTGGCCCGCGAGCACATCCACTACGGCTCGGCGGAAGGCCTGGATTTCACCAACCTGTACTTCTACACCGTCACCTACCACGCGGTGCGCGCCTCCAATCGCCTGGCCATCGAACGCGGCCAGAGCTTCCAGGGCTTCGCCGATTCCAAGTACGCCAGCGGCGCCTATTTCGACCAGTACACCGAGGGCGACTTCACCCCCCGTACCCCGCGGGTCGCCGAGCTGTTCGAGGTGGCCGGCATCCACCTGCCGACCCTCGCCGACTGGCAGGAACTCAAGGCTTCGGTGATGCAGCACGGGCTGTTCAACCGCAACCTCCAGGCCATCCCGCCCACCGGCTCGATCTCCTACATCAACCACTCCACCTCGAGCATTCACCCCATCGTCGCCAAGGTGGAGATCCGCAAGGAAGGCAAGCTGGGCCGCGTCTACTACCCGGCGCCCTACCTGGCCGACGACAACCAGGAGTATTACCAGGACGCCTACGAGATCGGCCCGGAAAAGATCATCGACACCTATGCCGAGGCCACCCGCCATGTCGACCAGGGGCTGTCGCTGACGCTGTTCTTCCGCGACACCGCCACCACCCGCGACATCAACCGGGCGCAGATATACGCCTGGAAGAAAGGCATCAAGACGCTCTATTACATCCGCCTGCGCCAGGCCGCCCTGGAAGGCACCGAGGTGCAGGGCTGCGTGTCCTGCAGCCTGTGAGGAAAAGGTCATGAATGCAGCTATGAACGCCCCGCGCCTGAATCGCATCAACGCCATCAACTGGAACCGCCTGCAGGACGAGAAGGACCTGGAGGTATGGAATCGCCTGACCGGCAACTTCTGGCTGCCGGAAAAGATCCCGCTGTCCAACGACATCCCCTCCTGGGCGACCCTGACGCCCAAGGAGCAGCAGCTGACCATCCGCGTCTTCACCGGCCTGACCCTGCTGGACACGATCCAGAATGCCGTGGGCGCTCCGACCCTGCTGGCCGATGCCGTCACCCCCCACGAGGAAGCGGTGATCGCCAACATCGGCTTCATGGAAGCGGTCCATGCGCGCTCCTACAGCTCGATCTTCTCCACCCTCTGCTCGACGCCGGACGTGGACGAGGCCTATCGCTGGAGCGAGGAGAATCCCTATCTGCAGACCAAGGCCGACCTGATCCTCGCGCGCTACCACGCGGACGACCCGCTGCTGCGCAAGGTGGCCAGTGTCTTCCTGGAGTCCTTCCTCTTCTATTCGGGCTTCTACCTGCCGATGTACTGGTCCAGCCGCGCCAAGCTGACCAACACCGCCGACCTGATCCGCCTGATCATTCGCGACGAGGCGGTGCACGGCTACTACATCGGCTACAAATTCCAGCAGGCCCTGGCCAAGGAAACGCCGGAGCGCCGCCAGCAGGTCAAGGACTTCGCCTACGAGCTGCTGCAGGATCTCTATGACAACGAGGTGGCCTATACCGAGGACCTCTACGACAGCGTGGGCTGGAGCGAGGACGTGAAGAAATTCCTTCACTACAACGCCAACAAGGCGCTGATGAACCTGGGCTTCGAGGCCCTGTTTCCCAGCAGCATGACCGACGTCAGCCCGGCGATCCTGGCCGCCCTGTCGCCCAGCGCCGACGAGAACCACGACTTCTTCTCCGGCTCGGGTTCGTCCTATGTCATCGGCAAGGCGGTCAGTACCGAGGATGAGGATTGGGATTTCTGAGCCAACCTCCTGCTCCGACCAGCCCCCTCTCCCCCTGGGAGAGGGTTGGGGTGAGGGTGTCCCGCGCGACGAAGTCCCAGTGGAAAAGGCTGCGCCGTTTTCCACGCTACGACGCTAAGTAATACGGCTTATCGCGGCCATGGCGGTCCGCCGATGCGGCCGCTCCTACAGGGCAGTGCTGCTTTTGTAGGAGCGGCCCATGGCCGCGATAGCACAGCTGCTCTATTGGCCTGCCCGCCCATGGCCGCGACAGCTCTCTACCTCGGCGGTCCCGTCCGAAAACGGCCAGTCACCCCTCCCCGGCGGTGCTAACCTGCCGCCATGAACGCCTTCCCCGATGTTCCCGCCTTCGAACGCGCCCGCCTGGCGCGCGACCCGCGTTTCGACGGCCTGTTCTACACCGCGGTGCTCACCACCGGCATCTATTGCCGGCCGGTGTGTCCGGCGCAACCGCCACGCCCGGAAAACGTCAGCTACTACCCCAGCGCCGCAGCCGCCGAGGCAGCGGGCTATCGCCCCTGCCTGAGATGCCGCCCGGAGCTCTCCCCCGCCAGCGGCCACTGGCAACGCGGCGATGCCACCCTGGCGCGGGCCCTGCGGCTGATGGACGAGGGCCTGGACGACGGCGGTCTGCCCGCCCTCGCCGCCCGCCTCGACCTCAGCGAACGCCAGTTGCGCCGGCTGTTCGTCGAGCGCCTGGGCGCCGCGCCCCTGGCGGTGCTCACCACCCGCCGACTGCTGTTCGCCAAGCAATTGCTCAGCGAGACCCGGCTGCCCATCACCGAGGTAGCCCTGGCCGCCGGCTTCGGCAGTCTCAGACGCTTCAACACCGCCTTTCGCGACGCCTACAGCCTGGCCCCCAGTCAGGTGCGCAAGGGTCAGGCCGCGGCTTCGCCCGTGCTGGTCCTGCGCCTGGCCTATCGTCCGCCCTACGACTTCGCCGCCCAGCTGGATTTCCTCCGTGGCCACGCCCTGCCCGGCGTCGAGGTGCTGGATGACCACAGCTACGCCCGGGTGATCGGTACCCCCGAGCAGCCGGGCTGGCTGCGCGTCTCGGCCTGGGACGCCGACACGCCGGCGCTGCGCCTGGAATTGCACGGCGCCGCGCCTAGGGAGCTGCAGGCCGCGGTGGCGCGCATCCGCCGCATGTTCGATCTGGACGCCGATCCCGAAGCCATCGCCCAGGGCCTGGCGATCGATCCAACCCTGGCCGAACTGGTGGCGCGCCGGCCCGGCCTGCGCCTGCCCAGCGGCTGGGACGGCTTCGAGATCGCCGTGCGCGCCGTCATCGGCCAGCAGGTCAGCGTGGTGGCGGCCACCACCATGACCGCCCGAGTGGTAAAGCGCTTCGGCCGCCCCTGGGGCGAGCCCGGTCACGAGGCCAGTCGACCACCCGCCGGTCTGCACCACTTCTTTCCCACGGTGGACGCCCTGGCCGATGCGGCCCTGGAAGACCTCACCGGCCTCGGCCTGATCCGCGCCCGCGCCGGTACCCTGGGTACGGTAGCCAGAGCGCTGCGCGCCGGCGAGGTGGACTTCGACACCGGCCGCACCCTGGACGATTTCGCCCGGCGCTGGATCGCGCTCAAGGGCATAGGGCCCTGGACCGCCCAGTACATCGCCCTGCGCGCCCTCGCCCATCCCGATGCCTGTCCGGTGGAAGACCTGGTGCTGCAGAAGCGCCTGGCGCCGCCCGGCGAGCGCCTGACCGCCAAGGCCCTGTATGCCCGCGCCGAAGCCTGGCGACCCTGGCGTGCCTACGGGGTGATGCAGGTCTGGCGCGAAGCCACCTGGAAGGCGCCCGCCGACGCCCCCGCCGAACCCGTTCCCACCCGTCTCGCCAAGGAGTCGCCCCGATGATCGCCTACTGCCTGCTGGACAGCCCCATAGGTACGCTCACCCTGGCCGCCGACGACAGTGGCCTGCGCGTGGTGGAATTTCCCGAGAATCGCTACCTGGCCAAGCGTGACGCCAGCTGGAGCGCCGCCGATCACCCCATCCTCGACCTGGCCCGCGTACAGCTCGGTGAGTACTTCGCCGGCCAACGCCAGACGTTCGAGCTGCCGCTGGCACCGCGCGGCACCCCCTTCCAGCTGGCGGTCTGGCAGGCCCTGGCGGAGATCCCCCACGGCCAGACCTGGAGCTATGGTCAACTCGCCAGCCATCTCGGCCGACCCCAGGCGATGCGCGCGGTGGGCGCCGCCAATGGCCGCAATCCCTTGCCCATCGTGCTGCCCTGCCACCGGGTGATAGGGGCGTCCGGCGCCCTCACCGGCTTTGGCGGCGGCCTGCCGACCAAGCAATTCCTGCTGGAGCTGGAAGGCGCGCTGCCGCCGCCGCGGGATCTCTTCGCCGCCTCCCTGCCTGGCACTGCGCCAGAATCTGCCTGCTAAAATGCTCTAGAATGCGGCTTTCAGCCCTTGAGCCGGTGCAACCCTGTAGCGCACACTGGAACTTTCGATTCGCAAGGACGCGATGCGATGTTCAGCTCAGCCAATACCCCACTCTTCACCCTGACGCTGGACGGCGTCGCCCAGGATTTCCAGGTACTCGCCTTCGACGGCCACGAGGCCATCGGCCAGCCCTATCGCTTCCAGCTCGAGCTGGTCAGCGAGCGCCCGGACTGGCCGCTGGAAGCGCTGTTGCAGCGGCCCGCCTTTCTCGCCCTGGGTCCGGGTGACCAAGGCATCCACGGCCAGCTCGCTGCCGTGGCCCAGGGCGATACCGGTCGGCGCCTGACCCGCTATCGCGCCGAACTGGTACCGCGCCTGGCCAGCCTGGCCCACCGCGTCAATTCCCGCATCTTCCAGGGACTCGCCGTGCCCGAGATCCTGGCGCAGCTGCTCGAGGAGCACGGCATCCTCGACGGCGACTATCGCTTCGCCCTGGGGCCGACGCGCTATCCGCCGCGCGACTACTGCGTGCAGTACGGCGAAAGCGATCTGGCCTTTCTGACCCGCCTCTGCGAGGAAGAGGGCCTGCACTTTCACCACCAGCATCGCCGCGACGGCCATGTGCTGGTGTTTGGCGATGACGCCACCGGCTTTGCGCGGCTGGGTGCCACCCGCTATCGGCCCGGCAGCGGCCTGGTGGCGGAGGAACCCGTGATCAGTCGCCTGGCGGTCGGCCTGCAGATCCGCAGCAGCGCCGCGACCCTGGGCGATCACGACCCATTGCAACCTCGGCTGCGCCTGCACAGCAGTGCGGACGCCGCGGCCCAGCCCGCGCTGGAAGACTATGGCTTTCCCGGCCGCTTCACCGATCGCGCTACCGGCCAGCGCCTGAGCAGCCGGCGCCTGGAGCGCCTGCGAGGGGACGCCGTTCAGGCCGAGGGGGCGAGCGACCAGCCCAGCCTGGTGAGCGGGTATTTCCTGCCGCTGGAACAGCACCCGCGCGCCGACTGGAATCAGCTCTGGCTGCTGACCGAGATCCAGCACCAGGGTCGCCAGCCGCAGGTCCTGGAGGAAGACGCTGCCGACGCCATCCCGGCCGACGGCTGGCGCCAGGGCTATCGCAACAGCTTTGTCGCCCGGCCCTGGACGCAGCCCTTCCGCCTGCCCCTGCGCCATCCCAGGCCCAGGCTGCTGGGTGCCCAGAGCGCCGTGGTCACCGGACCGGCCGGCGAGGACATCCATTGCGATGCCCTGGGCCGGATCAAGGTGCAATTCCACTGGGATCGCCAGGGCCAGGCCGATGAGCGCAGCAGCTGCTGGCTGCGGGTCGCCAGCGGCTGGGCGGGTGACGGCCATGGCGCCCTGGCGGTGCCGCGGATCGGCATGGAGGTGTTGGTCGGCTTTCTCGAGGGGGATCCCGACCAACCCCTGGTGATCGGCTGCCTGTACCACGCCGAGCATCGCCCACCGCTGGAGCTGCCCCGGGACAAGACCCGCAGCACCTTCAAGAGTCTCAGCAGCCCCGGCGGCAATGGCTACAACGAACTGCGCAGCGAGGATCAAGGGGGTCAGGAAGAGATCCATGTCCACGCCCAGCGCGACTGGGACGAACGCATCGGCCACGATCACCGCAGCGAGATCGGCCACGCGCGCCATGAGCGCATCCGCGGCAACAGCTACAGCGAATTCCACGCCGAGGAACACCGCATCACCCGGGGCGAGCGCCGCAGCGAGGTGCGCGCCGACGACCACCTGGACATCGGCGAGAGTCAGCACCTGCGGCTGGACGCCAGCCTGCTGGTCGAGGCCGGCAGCGAGATTCGGCTGCACAGTGGCCAGAAGATCGTCCTGGAAGCCGGCGCCCGCCTGACCCTCAAGGCCGGCGGCAGCTTCGTGCAGCTGGAGGCCGCCAGGGTCACCCTGGCAGGGCCGAGCATCCGGGTGAATCCCTGAGCAGGCGCTGAATCCCGGGCATAAAAAAGCCACGCTTCAGCGTGGCTTTTTCTTTTGTCGCGGCAGGACTCAGTCTTCCAGCAACTCGCCGGCGACCGCCAGGACGTTGTCCAGGGTGAAGCCGAAGTGCTCGAAGAGCGCCGCCGCCGGAGCAGATTCGCCGTAGGTGTGCATGCCGATGATACGACCGTCGAGACCGACGTACTTGTACCAGAAGTCGGCGATGCCGGCCTCGATGGCGATGCGCGCGCCGACTTCCACCGGCAGGACCTGCTGGCGGTACTCGGGGCTCTGGCGGTCGAAGACGCTGGTGCTGGGCATGGAGACCACGCGCACCTGGCGACCTTCGGCGGTCAGGCGATCATGGGCCTGCACCGCCAGGCCGACTTCGGAGCCGGTGGCGATGAGGATCAGCTCGGGTTCGCCCACGCAGTCCTTGAGCACGTAGCCGCCACGGGCGGCGTTGCCCAGGGTGGCGGCGTCACGCACGCTGTGGGTCAGGTTCTGGCGCGAGAAGATCAGCGCGCTGGGACCGTCGCGACGCTCCAGGGCCGCGGTCCAGGCGATGGCGGATTCCACCGCGTCGGCCGGACGCCAGGTGTCCAGGTTGGGGGTGTAGCGCAGCGAGGCCAGCTGCTCCACCGGCTGGTGGGTGGGGCCGTCTTCGCCGAGGCCAATGGAGTCGTGGGTGAAGACATAGAGCACCCGCTGCTTCATCAGCGCCGACATGCGCACCGCGTTGCGGGCGTATTCCATGAACATCAGGAAGGTGGCGCCGTAGGGCACCAGGCCGCCGTGCAGGGCGACGCCGTTCATGATGGCGCTCATGCCGAATTCACGCACGCCGTAGTGGACATAGTTGCCGCTGGCGTCTTCGGCGGTAACGCCCTTGGCGCCCTTCCACAGGGTCAGGTTGGAGCCGGCCAGGTCGGCGGAACCGCCGAGCAGCTCGGGCAGCAGCGGACCAAAGAACTGCAGGGCGTTCTGGCTGGCCTTGCGGCTGGCGATGGTCTCGCCCTTGCTGGCGACGTCCTGGATGAAGGCGGCGGCGCGCTCGGCGAAGTCGGCGGGCAGGTCACCGGCCATGCGGCGCTTGAACTCGGCGGCCAGCTGCGGATGGGCCTGGGCGTAGGCGGCGAAGCGCTCGTTCCACTCGGCTTCGGCGGCGGCGCCGCGCTCCTTGGCACTCCAGTCGGCATAGAGGTCGGCGGGAATATCGAAGGGCGCATGGGACCAGCCGAGCAATTCGCGCGCGGCCTGGATCTCGTCGTTGCCCAGGGGCGCGCCGTGGCACTCTTCCTTGCCCTGCTTGTGCGGGGCGCCGTAGCCGATCACGGTCTTGCAGCAGATCAGGGTGGGCTTGTCGCTCTTGCGCGCGGTGTCCAGGGCGGTCTGGATCTCGTCGGCGTCATGGCCGTCGACGTTGCGGATCACCTGCCAGCCGTAGCTCTCGAAGCGCTTGGGGGTGTCATCGGTGAACCAGCCTTCGACCTCGCCATCGATGGAGATGCCGTTGTCGTCGTAGAAGGCGATCAGCTTGGACAGGCCCAGGGTGCCGGCCAGAGAGCAGGCCTCGTGGGAGACGCCTTCCATCATGCAGCCATCGCCGAGGAAGGCGTAGGTATGGTGGTCGACGATCTGGTGGCCATCACGGTTGAACTGGGCGGCCATGACCTTTTCCGCCAGGGCGAAGCCCACGGCGTTGGCGATGCCCTGGCCCAGCGGACCGGTGGTGGTCTCGATGCCCGGGGCGTAGCCGTACTCGGGGTGGCCCGGGGTCTTGCTGTGCAGTTGACGGAAATTCTTCAGGTCGTCGATGGACAGGTCGTAGCCGGACAGGTGCAGCAGCGAATAGATGAGCATGGAGCCGTGGCCGTTGGACAGCACGAAGCGGTCACGGTCGGCCCACCGGGGATTGCCAGGGTTGTGCTTGAGCTGATCGTGCCAGAGCACTTCGGCGATATCGGCCATACCCATGGGGGCGCCGGGGTGGCCACTGTTGGCCTTTTGCACGGCATCCATGCTGAGGGCACGGATGGCGTTGGCTCGATCACGACGGCTGGGCATTGCGGTGTCTCCTGGCAGAGGCAGAGCGAAAGGGCGGCCATTTTCGCTCAGCCAGGGCACTTCCAGCAATCGGCGCGGTCGCCTCAGCCTGCCGGGCAGATCGTATCGCCGTCGGCCACGAAGGCCCGGGCGACCGGCTCGATGCGCTTGGCCAGGACGCTCAGCGCCTGGCGATGCGCCGCGACGACCTCGGCATAGGAGCCGCCAGCGGGCTGGCTGATCCGGCTGCCACAGGTGAGCACCCGCTCGCCCCCGGGCTCGGCCAGGCGCAGGGTCCAGAGCGCGTCCTGCTGGACGCCACGCCCGGGCTGCGAATCGAAGCGCTGCAGGTCCACCTTGATGCGCAGCACCGGTGCGCCGCTGCCACGGGGGGCATCGCCCAGGTCCAGGGTACCCAGGTCCCGGGACAGGTCGGCGGACAGCGCACTGCGGACCTCGTCGGCCAGGGGGGCGATCCAGCGCTCGTTTTCCAGCAGGGCGATGCCCTCGCCTTGGCGGATCACCAGCTGCGGCTGATCCACCTGCGGCGGCACCGAAACGCCCTGTAGGGCGAAGCGAAAGCTGGCCGGACGACTGTTGGCAGCGGGCTCCGCGGCACTGGTCAGGGTGTGGTAGTTGAGCGGCGCCTTGGACGAACAGGCGGCCAGCAGCAGGGGCAGAGCCAGGCAGGTCAGGCGCTTCATTGCAATTTTCCTTTGGCGGGATCGCGGGAGCCCGGTTCGAACTTGGGCGGCGGATCGGTCACCAGACCGCGGATCAGGGATTCCGGATGGCGGCCGAGGTAGTCGCCGAACACGCGCAGGGAGCGCGCCATGCGCTGCATCTCTTCGAGGGTCTGGGTCAGATTCTGCTGCACCGGGGAATCCGCGCCCAGGCTCTGGCTGGCGCTGCCGGTGAGTTGCTGCACGCCCATCAGGGTGGTGGTCAGCTGCGGCAGGACGCCCGCGTTGAGCTGCTTGAGGGTGCCGCTGAGCTGCGCCAGGCTGGTGTCGAGATTCTTGCCGATGGAATCGAAGGGGATCTTGTCGATCTTGTTGACGATGCCGGCCATCTGCTCCTGCAAGCGATCGAAACTGCCGGTGACGGTGGGGATCGACAGCGGCTTGGCCTGGGGATCGAAGGCCACCTTGGGCGCGTTGGGCACGAAGTCGACGGAAATGTAGAGCTGTCCGGTCAAGAGGTTGCCGGTACGGGCCTGGGCGCGTAGGCCACGGGCCACCCAGCCAGCGAACAGCCTGCCGTCGCGGTCCTTGGTCTCGATGCGTTTGCCGACATCACCCAGCCGCTGGGGATAGATGACCGCGCCAACGATCAGCGAGAAGCGATCCTGGGCATCTTCGTAGTCGGGGGTCAGGGAAACTACCCGGCCGACGTTCATGCCGAGGAATTCCACCGGCGCGCCGGTGGCGAGGCCACGCAACGACTGCTGGAATCTCATCCGCACATAGATGGGCTCGCCATCCGGCGGGGCCAGGGCGCTGGTCTGGTCGTCGAACAGGGTGAAACTCTGGTCTTCCTGGGCCGCCTCGGGATCCTTGGGCCATTCCGGAGTGACGAAGGCGATGCCGCCCGCCACCACCGTGGCCAGCGACTGGGTATTGAGCTTGAGTCCGGAGGCGCTGAGCGAGACATCGACGCCGCTGGCGTTCCAGAAGCGGCTGTTGGCGGTGACGAAGCGGTCGTAGGGCGAATCGACGAAGATCTGGGCGCTGACGCCCTTGCCATCTTGGTTGAGGTGGAAGGACACCACCCGGCCGACCTGGATGCGCCGGTAGTAGACCGGTGAACCCACGTCCAGGGAACCGATGTCGTCGGCGGTGACGATGAATCTCTTGCCCGAGGCGCCGTGGATCAGCGCTGGCGGCTGTTCCAGGCCGCGGAAGTCGCGATGGGACTCGGTGGAATCGCCGATGTCGGCGCCGATGAAGGCGCCCGACACCAGGGTGTCGACCCCGGAGACGCCGTTGACGCCGAAGCGCGGCCGCACCACCCAGAAGCGCGCGTCCTTGGTGGCGAAGCCCTCGGCGGACTTTTCCAGTTCGATGGTGGTGATCACCCGATTGCGATCCGGCGCCAGCTGGATGTCGCTGACGGTGCCGATCACCACGTTCTTGTACTTGACCTGGGTCTTGCCGGCTTCCAGGCCTTCGGCGGTGAGAAAGGTCACCGTGATGGTCGGTCCGCGCGAGGCCCAGCTGTGGATCACCATGGACAGCCCGATCAGAGCCGCCACGATGGGCACCAGCCAGATCAGCGATACGCTCCAGCGACTGCGGCGTACCTCGGGGGTAGGCGCCAGGGCGTCGGGTTCATGCCTGTCCGTCATCGTTCACCTCTGCATCCCAGATCAAGCGGGGATCGAAACTCATCGCGGCGAGCATCGTCAGCACCACCACGAAACCAAAGAACACGATACCCAGGCGCGGCGCCGCCGAACTCAGGGCACCGAAGTGCACCAGCGCCGAGACCAGGGCCACCACGATCACATCGAGCATCGACCAGTAGCCGATCAGTTCGACGAAGCGATAGAGCCGGGCGCGCTGAGCCATCGCCCAGTCGCTGTGTCTCTGGCAACTCACCAGCAGGGTGCCGAGCACCAGAAACTTGATGGAGGGCACCGCCACGCTGGCGATGAAGATCACCAGGGCGACGCCCCAGGAGCCGCCTTCCCAGAATTCGATCACCCCTTCGAGAATGGTGCTCTCCACGCCGCGCCCCAGGGTACCGGTGAACATCACCGGCAGGGTATTGGCCGGGATATAGAGAATCAGCGCGGCGATCAGGTAGGCCCAGGTCTTGGCATAGACATTGGGCTTGCGGCGGTGCAGCGCCGAGCCGCAGCGCGGGCAGCCGGCCTTGTGGTGGCGCGGCGCGGTGCAGACCTTGCCGCAGACGTGGCACAGGCAGAGGCCGAGTTCGTCGGCGCGGGGTGGCAGCTGGGGCGCGGTCACGGCTCGCGCTCCCCGACAGCGTCCCACAGCGGATGCAGGTCGCGCTTGGCGATGATCAGCAGGACCACCATCAGCCCGACCATGCCGAACAGCCCCAGGCCCACCACCACGTGCAGCAGCCCGGCGAGCTTGATCACCGCCACCAGGGCGCCGAGCACGAAGACCTCGATCATGCTCCAGGGCCGCAGGTAATGCAGGGTGACCATGGCCGTGGCGAAGCCGGGCGCGCGGCGACCGGCCTGGGCGAAGCCGAGGACCCAGAGCAGCAGCGCGATCTGCAGCAGCGGCACCACGAACAGGGTCATGGCCACCACCAGCGCCATGGGCCCGGCGAAGCCGCGACTCATGGCGATCACCGACTCCAGCAGGGTCGCCTCGCTGTGCAGGCCGCGAAAGCTGAGCTGCAGGATGGGCCCGACATTGGCGATCACGAACAGCACCGCCGCAGCGATCGCCAGGGCCAGCAGACCCTGGATGTCCAGGCGGCTGGCGCGATAGAGCAAGGCGCCACAGCGCAGGCAATGCGCCCGCTCGCCCGCCGCGAGGGGCTCGAGGCGATGCACCGAATCGCAGTGCTCGCAGATCACCAGGCGCGTGCCGGTGGCGGGCGCGGAAGGGGACGGTGGCTGGACGGACATGGGGCTACCCGGTGACGCTCCTGGAAGGGGGCTGCAGGTTGGACGCGCGAGTTTCGCGGTCGTTACCGCAAGGCCGCGACGACTGCCGGCCAAACGGCTCCGGCATCTTACCTACCTCGACGAAGGTATGCGCGGCCAGCCGCCCCCAGAAAAGCATCAAAACTTTTTGATGCTTTTCTTGCGAGGTCTGGGACGGGTCTCTAGACTAGCGCCCCATGACCCCGCTACGCGTGCCGGCGCTCGGCCAAGAACCAGGAGATACCCTCGCCGCCCTGTGCAAGGCTGGCGGCGATCCCCTGCGCCTGAACGTCCTGCGCGCCCTGCACAGCGCCTCCTTCGGCGTGCTGGAGCTGGCGCAGATCTTCGCCACCGGCCAGTCCGGCATCAGCCATCACCTCAAGGTGCTGGCCCAGGCGCAGCTGGTGGCCACCCGCCGCGAGGGCAATGCCATCTTCTATCGCCGTGCCCTGCCGCGTCCCGGCAGCCTGGGTGGCGCCCTGCACGCCGCCCTGCTCGAAGAAGTGGACGCCCTGGCCCTGCCCAGCGCGGTACAGACGCGGATCGGCGAGGTGCATGCCCAGCGCGCTGCGGTGAGTCGCGACTTCTTCGCCCGGGTGGCGGAAAAATTCCAGGCTCAGCAGGATCTCATCGCCGGTCTGCCGCAGTATCGCGACGGCCTGCTCAGCCTGCTGGACGCCCTGGCCCTGGATCCGCGCGGTTGCGCCCTGGAAGTGGGCCCCGGCGACGGCGCCTTCCTGCCGGATCTGGCGCGCCGCTTCGCCCGCGTGGTGGCGGTGGACAACAGCCCGGCCATGCTCGAACTGGCGCGCCAGCGCTGCCAGCGCGACGGCCTCGCCCAGGTCGAACTGCAGCTGGCCGACGCCCTCGCCGAGCCGCTGCCAGCGGCCGACTGCGTGATCCTCAACATGGTCCTGCATCATCTGGCCGCACCGGCGGAGGCCCTGCAGCAGCTGGCCCGCCGCGTGGCGCCGGGTGGCAGCCTGGTGATCACCGACCTCTGCCCCCACGACCAGACCTGGGCGCGCGCCGCCTGTGGCGATCTCTGGCTCGGCTTCGACCAGGACGAACTGGCCCGCTGGGCCCAGGCGGCCGGCCTGCAGGCGGGCGAAAGCCTCTACCTCGGCCTGCGCAACGGCTTTCAGATCCAGGTGCGCCAGTTCGCGCGCCCGGATCAGGGAAACACCCCGTCATGAGGCCACCTGGCCAGTGGCGGGCGGACCCGACGCTCAAGGGCGTCATGTCCAGCAAGGAAACTGCTGTCTCGACCGGCCTGCGGGCCCCTACCCCTTGGTAATTTAGGAACCATTCGATGAGCGAATATTCCCTGTTCACCTCCGAGTCCGTGTCCGAAGGCCATCCGGACAAGATCGCCGACCAGATCTCCGATGCCGTGCTCGACGCCATCATCACCCAGGACAAGCACGCCCGCGTGGCCTGCGAGACCCTGGTCAAGACCGGTGTGGCCATCGTCGCCGGTGAGGTCACTACCTCCGCCTGGGTCGACCTGGAGCAACTGGTGCGCGACGTCATCGTCGACATCGGCTACGACAGCTCGGACGTCGGCTTCGACGGCGCCACCTGCGGCATCGTCAACATCATCGGCAAGCAGTCGGTGGACATCGCCCAGGGCGTCGATCGCAGCAAGCCGGAAGACCAGGGCGCCGGTGACCAGGGCCTGATGTTCGGCTACGCCTGCAACGAGACCGATGTGCTGATGCCTGCACCCATCACCTTCTCCCACCGCCTGGTGGAGCGTCAGGCCGAGGCGCGCAAGTCGGGCCTGCTGCCCTGGCTGCGTCCGGACGCCAAGTCCCAGGTGACCTGCCGCTACGAAGGCGGCAAGGTGGTCGGCATCGACGCCATCGTGCTGTCCACCCAGCACAATCCCGAGGTCAAGTACGCCGACCTGCGCGAAGCCGTGATGGAGCTGATCGTCAAGCACGTCATCCCCGCCGAGCTGCTGCACAAGGACACCCAGTTCCACATCAACCCGACCGGCCAGTTCATCATTGGCGGCCCGGTGGGTGACTGCGGTCTGACCGGCCGCAAGATCATCGTCGACAGCTACGGCGGCATGGCCCGTCACGGCGGTGGCGCCTTCTCCGGCAAGGACCCGTCCAAGGTCGACCGCAGCGCCGCCTACGCCGGTCGCTACGTGGCCAAGAACATCGTCGCCGCCGGCCTGGCCGAGCGTTGCGAGATCCAGGTGTCCTACGCCATCGGCGTGGCCCAGCCCACCTCCATCTCGATCAACACCTTCGGCACCGCCAAGATCAGCGACGAGAAGATCGTGCAGCTGGTGCGCGAGCATTTCGACCTGCGCCCCTACGCCATCACCACCATGCTCGACCTGCTGCACCCGATGTACCAGGCCACCGCGGCCTATGGTCACTTCGGCCGCCACCCGCAGGAAGTCACCGTGGGCGACGACACCTTCACCACCTTCACCTGGGAACGCACCGACCGCGCCGCCGCCCTGCGCGCCGCTGCCGGTCTGTAAGACGCCTCCCGGCAAAGAGCCCCGCCACCGCCGGTGCCGGGGCTTTTTTCTGGGTCTGCAACCGGGATCCCAGCGCTTTCTTGCGCCAGTCCACAGGCTGGCACGCGCGATGCAACCTCTGGGCGTCCGGTGGTCAGAATGCCTCGTCTTCTCCAGGAGTCTGCTTATCCATGTGGCTGTTCATCACCAACTTCGGCGATTCCTCGGTGATGCTTCCCTGCGCCGTACTGATCGCGCTCTGGCTGCTGGCCGGCCTGTCCGCGCGGGCGGCGCTGCTCTGGTTGCTGCTGTTTGGTGCTGCCAGCCTCAGCGTTGCCCTGTCCAAGATCGCCTTCTTCGGCTGGGGCCTGGGCATTCCGCGTCTGGATTTCACCGGATTCAGCGGCCACTCCATGCTGGTGGGCAGCGTGCTGCCAGTGCTGGGCTGGCTGCTGGCCAGTCGGGCGCGACCGTCGCTACGGCTGACCGCGGCCGCCCTGGGCGCACTGTGCGCCCTGCTCATCGCCGTCTCGCGGGTGGTGCTGGGCTATCACTCGATCTCGGAAGTGGTGACCGGCCTGCCCATCGGCTATGCCGCCAGCGGCACGCTGCTCTGGCTGCTGCGTGGCCAGGAGGTCAACCTGAGGCCACGCCAGGCCGCCCTGGGCGCCAGCCTGCTGCTGTTGCCTCTGCTGTTGCTGCATGGCACCAACGCGCCGACGCAACGGGTGCTGGAACGGCTGGCGGTCAAGTTCGCCGACGAGCAGAAGCCCTGGACCCGCGCCCATCAGCGCGCCGGGGTGGCGCCCTTGCAGAACTGAGGAACATCGCCAAGCGCATGCAATAGACGACGCCGCGACTGGCGAATACAGGCAAGCCTCCTAGACTGGCAGAAGCCCTGAATTTCCTGGGGTGAACGTGCGGGCTCTTCGGCCCCTCCTATAGAAGTCAGCCCTTGCCGCCGAGTCGTCCGCATGCGCTACTGCCTTTTCCTCTGCAGCCTGGTGCTTACCGGTCTGCCCGCGTCACCCGTGGCGGCTGCCGAGCCCTTGCGGCTCTATACCTGGGAAGGCTATTTCAGCGACACCCTGCTGCAGCGCTGGGCCAAGGCCCATCCCCCCGTGCAGGAAATCCACTTCGACAGCAGCGACGTGCGCGACGCCACCCTGGCGCGCGGCGATGCCGATCTCGACCTGGTGGTGATCAACGAGGTCAGCGCCACGCGCCTCGGCCAGGACGGCCTGCTGACGCGCATCGATCCCCGGCGCCTGCCCCATCTGAACGAACTCGATCCGCGCTGGCGCCACAGTTGTGGCGACTACGCGGTGCCCTATGTCTGGGGCACCCTGGGTCTGCTCTATCGCAGCGACCGCCTGGCCCAGGCACCCACGTCCTGGCTGCCGCTGCTGCAGCCGGCGCCGGCGCTGCACGGCCGCATCGCCATGCTCGAAGACCATGACGACCTGCTGGTCGCGCCGCTGATCATCCTGGGCGCCGCCATCAACAGCGACGATCCCGAGTTGCTCAGACGCAGCTTCGCCCTGCTCAAGGCCCAGGCACCGGCGGTGCTGACCTATCAGTACGTGGTCAGCGCCCTGCACAATCCGGCCTACAGCGACCGCATCGATCTGGCCTTGGGCTACAGCGGCGACCAGCACCTGCTCAATGCCGCGACGCCCGGGCAGCCCTGGCATTTCACCACGCCCCGCGAAGGCAGCCTGCTGTGGATGGACTGCGTGGCGGTGCTCAGCAGCTCCCCGCACCAGGCCGCCGCCTGGCGCTTCATCGACTTTCTCAACGAGCCGCGCAATGCCGTGCTGGCCACCGAGGAGCTGCACCTGGCGACCCCCAATGCCGGTGCCGTGCGCCTGCTGCCGGCCGACCTGCGCGAGGATCCCAGCCTGTTCCCCCCCGACGACGTCATCGCCCGCAGCCAGGTCTTCCGTGAAGGTCCGCCCGACGCCTTCCAGACCCGGCAGCGCATCGGCAGCGCTTTGGTAGGTCACCATGAATCTCAATAGGCGCGCCCTGCTGCTGATCCTGCCAGTCGCCCTGCTCTGCAGCCTGACCCTGGTCGGACTGGGCTACACGGTGCAGCGCGAGGCGGTGATCGGCCTCGAGCGCTCGCGGGTCAACCACGATCTGGCGGCGTTGGAGACCACCTATCGCGAGTACGATCACTTCAGCCGCAATCTGCTCTATGCCCTGTCCAACAGCGCGGCCCTGGGCAACTTCCTGCGGCAGACCGAGGTGCCCTATCGCAACGAGGCCCTGGGCACCCAGTTGCAACTGGCGGTGCGCCAGCTGGCTGGCGACGACGCTCCCACGCGCATCTCCCTGGCCATCGCCCGCCCCGATCTCAGCCTGGCCTACTATTACGAGCGTAGTGGCGATCCCTTCGCCCAGCTGAGCAGCGTCCAGCGCCAGCTACTCGAGCGCCTGGCGCGGGAAGCGAACGGGCCGCTGGAGCGGCGCGATTATCTGCTAGACGAACAGGGCCACTCGCTGCTGGTGGCGACCACCTCGTTGTTGCCGAGCACGGCCGGACCGCCCCTGCCAGGTCAACGCGGCCTGGCGATGACGCTGCAGCTGGCGGTCAGTCCGGACCGAATGGAGGCCATGCGCCGTACCCTGGAACAGAGCTATGGCGCGCCCCTGGAATTCAGCCGGACGCTGCCCGTACGCACCAGCGATTTCACCGCTGTCGTGCGCCTGTCACCCGATCTCTATGTGCGCCTGACCCCGAACCCAGAACATCTGCATGGGGAACTGCGCCGTCTGGCGATCGCCTATTTCAGTGGTGGCCTGCTGGTGACCCTGGCCTGCATCCTGGTGTTGATCGTGCTGATCCGGCGCTACATCACCCGGCCCATCGCCCGCCTGGACAGCCAGCTCACCGAGGTGCTGGAGGGTCAGCGCCAGGCCCTCGAAACCGGCGACGAGCCCGGCGAGATCGGTCATTTGGGCGCCAACATGAAACGCCTGCACGACAACAACCTGGCCATTCTGGCGCAACTGCGCACGGCCCTGCGCACCGACGTCCTCACCCAGATCGGCAACCGCCGCTACTTCCAGCTCATGGGCGAATCCTGGCTGGCGGGCAAGCCTGATGGCCGCCGCATCGCCCTGCTCTATTTCGGCCTCGACCATTTCAAGTCGGTCAACGACCGCTTCGGCCACGAGGTGGGCGATGAACTGCTGCAGGCCGTGGCGCGCCAGACCCAGCAGTTGCTGGAGGCCTATCAAGCAGGCAACGAACTGGTGTTCACGCGCCTGGCGGGCGATGAATTCGCCGTCCTGCTGCGCGGTCCGGCAGCAGCGACCGAGGCCCTCGCCCTGGGCCAGCAACTGCAGCAGAACTACGCCAACGGCACCCTGGTCGGCGAACGCCGCTATGCCGTGACCCTGAGCATCGGCCTGGCGACCCCCGAGGCGCCGCTGGACCTGGCCGACCTGCTGGCCCAGGCCGATCTGGCCATGGAACGAGCCAAGAACGAAGGCGGCAATCACCTGGTGCACTTCACCCCGGAACTGGCTGCGCGCCAGCGCCGCCAGGATCTCCTGGACGAGCACCTGCGGCGAATGAATCCGGACGAGGAATTCCACCTCGTCTACATGCCGGCGGTCGACAGCAGCGGCCAGGTACGCTCCGCCGAAACCCTGCTGCGCTGGAATTCACCGCGCCTGGGTCCGGTATCGCCGGCGGAATTCATCCCCATCGCCGAACGCCAGGGGCATTTTCGCTGGATCGATCGCTGGGTCGTGGACCAGGCCTGCCGCGAGTACCCGGCGCTGCAGGAGGTGCTGGGCAGCGACCTGGTGCTGTCCGTCAACCTGTCATCCGCGCAACTGGATCAGGCCGACATCGTGCCCTATCTGCGCGAGCGGGTGCGCCACCACGGCGTCGATCCGGGCCATCTGGAACTGGAATTCACCGAGACCTTCGCCGCCGAGCTGAACGAGCGCACCCTGGGGCTGCTGCACGAATTGCGCGCCGAGGGCTTTCGCGTGGCCATCGACGACTTCGGCGTCGGCTACACCTCAATCCAGCAGGTCACCGACTATCCCGCCGACACCATCAAGTTCGACCGGCTCATCGTCGAGCGCCTCAGCCAGCCCGGTAACCAGGCCAGCCTGGATGCGCTCATCGCCTTCTGCCATGCCCGCGACGCCCAGGTCATCGCCGAGGGCGTGGATACCGAGCTCAAGCAGCTGTGCCTGCAGCAGGCCGGTTGCGATCTGCTGCAGGGCTTTCTGGTCTGCCCGCCGCGGCGTCTGGACGAGTTGCGCGACTGGCAGCGCCAACGGCTGGGTGATCCCAGCCGGGTCTAGGGATAACGGGCGCTGACAAGGTCAGCGCCCGTTATCCAGGTCGAGCGACGCTTAGAAATCCAGCGACAGGCCCAGCCCCACGCCCTGCTGCTGGGTATCGCCCGCGCCGGCATAGCTGTAGCCGCCGCGCAGGGTCAGCTCCGGGGTAAGCCGCTGGACCACGCCCAGACTCAGGCGGGTGCGGTCGCAGTCGGGCTGGTAGCCGTCCAGGGTGTAGTCCAGACCCGGCACGCTGTTCAGGCGCATGGTCACATCGCGGGTACCGTCGGCGAATTCCCGCTCGCGACCCAGGTCGGCGAACAGCGCCGTAGCCGGTGCCAGTTGCCAGCGGCCCTGCAGGCCCAGCCCCAGCCGTCGCGAGGTGCTCGACTGGTCGTCGAACTCCAGCGCCGTGGCGTCGTTGCCGCGCTCCCGATAACCGTCCACCTGGACGCGGGCATAGTCGGCGCTGAGATAGGGACTCAGGTGCCAGGGGCTGCCAGCCGCCGCCAGGTCATAGCCCAGGCGCGCCGAGAGGGCACGCACATCACCATCGGTATCGCCCTGCTCGCTGCGCGTGGTCGAGCCGAGGGCGAAGCGCCGGCTCAGATCGTCATAGTCCAGGCGGCCACCGGTGGCGGTGAGATCGCCCCAGAGGCGCTCGCCCTGGTACTGGGCGAAGGCGCTGAGCAGGTAGCTGTTGAGGCGATAACTGGAATCGGCCGCGCCGGGTTCCAGGTGCTGCCGCGCGACCCCGGCGGCGACGCCGAGGCGCCACTCCTCGCTGAGTCGATAGCTGCCGCCCAGGTCCAGGCTGTAGCCGTTGCCATCGCCGCCGGCGGTGCTGCGCTGGTCGTCGACGTCCAGGCGTCGCGCGCTGGTATCCACATAGCCCTGCCAGCGCCCCACCGGCTGCCAAGCATGCCAGTCGCCCAGCCAGCGCTGGTGCAGGCCGTCCTGATGGGCTCTGAGGGTGGACTGGGCCATCTCCGGCAGCAGGGTGACCTCCCAGGGCGCCGCCAGCAGCGAATAGGCGTAGTCGGCGATCAGTCGTTGACCGGTGATGGTCGGGTGGACGCGATCATTGAACAGCAGCTGGCTGGGATCGGCCGCCGCCGCGCCCAGGCCGTAGGTAGCGTTGCGGGTGCAGTTGTCGCCACTGAAGCAGGTGCCGGTGAGATTCTGCCCGCTGGCCAGGCCATAGCGCCCCGGCTCGGCCACCACCTCGGCGAGCAGCTGAGGCACGTTGAGGCCGATGATCTCGGCGTCGATGCCGGCCAGGCGCGCCACCAGGGCCTGGTTGTAGACCCGACTCAGGGCCGAGCTGGCCGCCTGTTGCGGCGAACCGGCCAGGGCCGGGGTCTGGCCGATGTCCGGCAGCAGCCAGACCACCATATAGCGCGCGCCGGCCTGCTGCAGGGCAGCGACACCGTCGCCCAGGCGATTGGCCGCGGCTGCCGCGGTGGCCGGCGAGGTGACCAGTCCTTGGAGGAAGTCGTTACCCCCGCCGCTGATGTAGAACAGGGTATTGGGATCCAGACTCAGGCCCTGGCTGGCAAGTCCCGGCAGGTAGCCGTCGCGGCTGCGCAGGGTCAGCCCACCTACCGCCACCACCGAGCCATTGCGGGCGGTGATGGAGTCGCGGATCTGCGCCGTGGTGTAGCCGCCCGTGGCCCAGTTGTCGCCATCGCTCAGGCCGATCCGCTGATTGATCAGCGAGGTCGAGGCGTCCAGGGTCCGGACGTCGAAGCCCAGTTGCTGGCCGAGCAGGATCGAGGACACCGGTCCGGTCACCGCGCCGCTCGCCGGGCTGTAGCCGGGGCCGACACGATTGGTGAATCTGAGGCTGGCGCCGTTGACCCCGGTGTCGGGAAATTGCCCGGCATCGAGCAGGCTGTCGCCGAACACGGTGAAGCCGCTGTAGGGATTGGGAGCCGCCTGGGCGGTTGCCGCGAGCGCCGTCGCCAGGGCGATGGCCAGCGGCAGGCGTTGCCTGAGGAAAGATGTCATGCCTGCATCCTTGGTTGTTGTTATCGGAGCACGCGTCAGGGCGTGTCGCCTCACGCTAGACGGTTTTCATGACGTTGTATCCGGGTGTAAACAAAAACCTGGAAGACATTTGTTCGGCTTGAACGGCAGGCCCGATGGCTGTCGGCAATTCGACCGGAGCGGCCTGCCATGACTGTCGAGTCCGCCGATCAGTCCGTGGCGGCCCTCATCGGGACAATGACGCCGAGCGCCCGCTCGGATAGTCCCCTCTCCCTCGGGGAGAGGGTTAGGGTGAGGGCCCCCTGGCAGCGAGCCCCCAGTGGAAAAGGCTGCGCCGTTTTCCACGCTACGGTTTTCTCCGAAGCGATGAAGCCGAGCGCCCGCTCGGATAGCCCCCTCTCCCCGGGGGAGAGGGTTGGGGTGAGGGAATGGCGCGATGCCTATCCCGCCAGCGACCTCACTGCCCCAGCTTGCCCGCCTCGCAACCGGTGCTGGCGCATTCGCGCAGGCGTTCCTTGAGCACCTCCAGGCGGCTTTCGGTCAGGCTGACGGCGCAGTCCAGATTGACGAAGTAGCCATCGGCTTCCTCGCGGGCGCACTGGCTGTCACGCTGCTTGATCCAGGCCAGCTGGCGCTGCTTGAGCACGGCCTGCTGATCGGCCGGCAGCTGCTTGCGCAGTTCGCCATAGGTCTGGTTCAGCGACTTGTCGCTCTGGGCGAACAGGTTGCTGGCGCAGTAGACGGTATCGAAGGCGTTGCGCGGCGTGCCGCAACCGGCGGCCTGGGCCGTGGCGAGACCGAAGAGACCGGTCAAGGTCAGGGCGGCGGCGGCGAGGGTGTTCTTGAGCATGGCAGCATCCTGCAGAAAGGGCCGTTCCGGGTGGCGCGACCGTGAGACAAACGCTAGCAGAGCCGCCAGCTCCGTGCGCCGCGCTCGCTGGAAAACAGCCAACAAAAAAGCGCCCGAAGGCGCTTTCCTGTACTACCCGGGCGGGATCAGACCTTGGAACGCTCGAAGCGCTTGCGGTCGTTCTCGTTCAGGTACTTCTTGCGCAGACGGATGGACTTGGGCGTCACTTCCACCAGCTCATCGTCGGCGATGAATTCCAGCGCCTGCTCGAGGGTGAACTTGATCGGCGGCACCAGGGCGATGACTTCGTCCTTGCCCGAGGCGCGCATGTTGTCCAGCTTCTTGCCCTTGGTGGGGTTGAGCACCAGGTCGTTGTCACGGCTGTTGATGCCGCACAGCTGGCCTTCGTAGATCTCGTCGCCCGGGGCCAGGAACAGCTTGCCGCGGCTCTGCAGGGTTTCCAGCGAGTAGGTCAGCGCAGTACCGGTGGCCATGGACACCAGCACGCCGTTCTGACGGTTGCTCACTTCGCCGGCCTTGATCGGGCCGTAGTGGCTGAAGGTCGAGGTCAGGATACCGCTGCCCGAGGTCAGGGTCAGGAAGTTGTTACGGAAGCCGATCAGGCCACGCGCCGGGATGGTGTATTCCAGGCGGATACGGCCCTTGCCGTCGGGGATCATGTTGGTCAGATCGCCCTTACGCAGACCCATCTGCTCCATCACCGAGCCCTGGTGCTGCTCTTCGATGTCGATGGTGACGTTCTCGTAGGGCTCCTGCTTCTCGCCATCCTTCTCGATGATCACCACTTCCGGACGGCCCACGGCCATCTCGAAGCCTTCGCGGCGCATGTTCTCGATCAGTACCGACAGGTGCAGCTCGCCACGCCCGGAAACCTTGAACTTCTCGGCGGACTCGCCCGGCTCGACGCGCAGGGCCACGTTGTGCAGCAGTTCCTTCTCCAGACGGTCCTTGATGTTGCGGCTGGTGACGAACTTGCCTTCACGACCGGCGAACGGCGAGTCGTTGACCTGGAAGGTCATGCTCACGGTGGGCTGGTCGACGGTCAGCGGCGGGCGCGCTTCGACGTTCTGCGGATCGCACAGGGTGTCGGAGATGAACAGCTCGTCCATGCCCGAGACGCAGACGATGTCGCCGGCTTCGGCTTCGGCCACTTCCACGCGCTGCAGGCCGGAGTGGCCCATGATCTTGAGGATACGACCGTTGCGTTTGCTGCCGTCGTCACTGATGGCGACGACCGGGGTGTTGGCCTTGATGCGGCCACGGGCGATGCGGCCGATACCGATCACGCCGAGGAAGCTGTTGTAGTCCAGCTGGGAGATCTGCATCTGGAACGGGCCGTCCAGATCGACCTGGGGAGCCGGGACGTGGTCGACGATGGCCTGGAACAGGGCATCCATGTTGTCGTCCATCTTCTCGTGGTCCAGACCGGCGATGCCGTTCAGGGCGCTGGCGTAGACGATGGGGAAGTCCAGCTGCTCATCGGTGGCACCGAGGTTGTCGAACAGGTCGAAGATCTGGTCGATGACCCAGTCCGGACGCGCGCCGGGACGGTCGATCTTGTTGACCACCACGATCGGACGCAGACCGGCCTTGAAGGCCTTCTGGGTCACGAAGCGGGTCTGCGGCATGGGGCCGTCCTGGGCGTCGACCACCAGCAGCACGGAGTCGACCATGGACATCACGCGCTCCACCTCGCCACCGAAGTCGGCGTGGCCGGGGGTGTCGACGATGTTGATGTTGTAGTCGCCCCACTTCAGCGCGGTGTTCTTGGCCAGGATGGTGATGCCACGTTCCTTTTCCTGGTCGTTGCTGTCCATCACCCGCTCGTTTTCCGCTTCTTTGCGGTCCAGGGTGCCGGACAGGCGCAGCAGCTTGTCGACGAGGGTGGTCTTGCCATGGTCGACGTGCGCGATGATGGCGATGTTGCGTAGATTCTCGATCACAGTGGTGTTCTCGGTATAGAAATGAAGGAGCTTCAGCCAGCAGGCTGACAGCCGGAGATTGCAAAGGCGCGAAACGCGGCCGACCGGTATGTGGCCGGCGGGCTAGAAGAGGTCGGGAGGGCGGTGGCGGATACTGCCACCCAGCAGGCCCGGCTGCTTAGGCCGGACGATAAACGCGCACATTGGCGTGCCCTTCGGTGAGCAGGTGATGGGCGTGCAGCCGGCTCATCACCCCGCGGTCGCAATAGAGAAGGTACTGACGATTCTCGTCCAGTTCCTTGAAACGGCTGTTCAGCGCGAAGAACGGCATGGCCTGCACCTCGATGCCGGGCAGTTCCAGCGGCTGGTCTTCCTGGGCGTCGGGATGGCGGATGTCCACCACGATCTGCCCGGGCAGCGGCTGGTCCACCTCTTCCACCTGCACGTCCTTGCCCAGCTCCTCGATCACCTTGTCGACGGTGATGAAGCGTGCGCGTTCCAGGGCGGCGTCGAGCACCGCCATGTCGAACTTGCCTTCCTCATGCTCCACCCGCAGGGCCTTGGCCTTGGTGGTGGGATTCACCGAGATGATGCCGCAGTACTCGGGCATGTGCTTGGCGAAGTCGGCGGTGCCGATGCGCTGGGCGGTGTCGATGATGTCCTGCTTGTGGCTGGCCAGCAGCGGGCGCAGCACCAGGGTATCGGTGGCCTTGTCGATCACCGCCAGATTGGTCAGGGTCTGGCTGGAAACCTGGGAGACGGCTTCGCCGGTCACCAGCGCCTCGATCTGCAGCTGCTCGGCGATGCGACTGGCCGCGCGCAGCATCATGCGCTTGAGGATGACGCCCATGTGGCTGTCGTCGCACTGGGTGAGGATCTGCCCCACCACTTCCTCGAAGGGCACGCTGATGAACAGCACGCGCTGGGAGCGCCCGTACTTCTCCCAGAGATAGTGGGCCACTTCCATCACGCCCAGTTCGTGGGCCCGCCCGCCGAGATTGAAGAAGCAGAAATGGCTGACCATCCCGCGTCTCATCATCTGGTAGGCGGCCACGGTGGAGTCGAAGCCACCGGACATCAGCACCAGCACCTGCTCCAGGGCGCCCAGCGGATAACCGCCCAGGCCTTCGTGGTGCTCGTCGATGATGAACAGCTGCTGGTCGCGGATCTCCAGGCGGACGTTCACCTCGGGATTCTTCAGGGCGATGCCGGCGCCGCCGCAGCGTTCGCGCAGGCCGCCGCCGACATGGCGCTCCACGTCCATCGAGGAGAAGTCATGGCGGCCGGCGCGCTTGCAGCGCACCGAGAACACCTTGCCGCGCACCCGCTCGCCGAAGTGGCGCACGCAGAGTTCCAGGATGGTCTCGAAGTCACCCAGCGGATACTCGTGCACCTCGAGGAACTGGCCGATGCCCGGGGTGCAGGCCAGGCGCTGCTTCATGTCCGCCAGCAGCCGCGGCTCGCTTAGCGCGGTCTCCAGGGTGATGTTGTCCCAGACCCCTTCCACGCGGACATCCGGATCCAGATCGCGCAGCACGACACGAATGTTCTTCACCAGCTGGCGAATGAAATTCTTGCGCACCGGGCGACTCTTGATGGTGATTTCCGGAAAGACCTTGATGATGAGCTTCATGAGCGGGAAACGGGGGGCGGGTAACGCGAAAGAAAAGGGCCAATATCATACCTGAAAACCATCACGCACTCGAATCCAGCCGACAAAATCACTTGAGGCGCCATTTAGGTGCAGTTATGAATTATGAAGCACCAAATTGGTGCGCCGATGCGTCACTGATTGGCCTGAAAACGGCACGACAGGCGTCAGGAAGGGCCTCCAGCCCATTTGAGGGCACTGGCATACAACTTGCTCTCTTGTGAGGCAGCCGCCCCTGGGCCAGCATAGGGCGCTTTTCGTGGAACGCCGGTCGTGGACCAGGCAGTACGGAAGCGCCCCTCAAGGGCACAGCTGATACCGGGAGTACCGCCAACCGCTCCCGGCCGAAATTCCTCTGGAGGAAACCATGTCGAAGGCTGTTCAACTGATCAAAGAAAACGACGTGAAGTGGGTAGACCTGCGCTTCACCGACACCAAAGGCAAGCAGCAACACGTCACCATGCCGGCGCGTGACGCGCTGGACGAAGACTTCTTCGCCCACGGCAAGATGTTCGACGGCTCCTCCATCGCCGGCTGGAAAGGCATCGAAGCCTCCGACATGATCCTGCTGCCCGACGACAGCACCGCCGTTCTGGATCCCTTCACCGAAGAGCCGACCCTGATCCTGGTCTGCGACATCATCGAACCCTCCACCATGCAGCCCTACGAGCGCGACCCCCGCGGTATCGCCCGTGCTGCCGAGGAATACCTGAAGTCCACCGGTATCGGCGACACCGTGTTCGTCGGCCCGGAGCCCGAGTTCTTCATCTTCGACGAAGTGAAGTTCAAGTCGGACATCTCCGGCTCCATGTTCAAGATCTTCTCCGAGCAGGCCTCCTGGAACACCGATGCCGACTTCGAGTCCGGCAACAAGGGCCACCGTCCGGGCGTCAAGGGCGGCTACTTCCCGGTACCGCCGGTCGATCACGACCACGAAATCCGTACCGCCATGTGCAACGCCCTGGAAGAGATGGGCCTGGTCGTGGAAGTCCACCACCACGAAGTGGCGACCGCTGGCCAGAACGAGATCGGTGTACAGTTCAACACCCTGGTCAAGAAGGCCGACGAGACCCAGACCCTGAAGTACGTCGTGCACAACGTGGCCGATGCCTACGGCAAGACCGCCACCTTCATGCCCAAGCCCCTGTACGGCGACAACGGCTCCGGCATGCACGTGCACATGTCCATCTCCAAGGATGGCAAGAACACCTTCGCTGGCGAAGGCTATGCCGGCCTGTCCGATACCGCCCTGTACTTCATCGGCGGCATCATCAAGCACGGCAAGGCACTGAACGGCTTCACCAACCCGTCCACCAACAGCTACAAGCGTCTGGTGCCCGGCTTCGAAGCCCCGGTCATGCTGGCCTACTCGGCCCGTAACCGCTCCGCCTCCATCCGTATCCCCTATGTGTCGAGCCCGAAAGCCCGCCGCATCGAAGCCCGCTTCCCGGATCCGGCTGCCAACCCCTACCTGTGCTTCGCCGCCCTGCTGATGGCCGGCCTGGACGGTATCCAGAACAAGATCCACCCCGGCGATGCCGCCGACAAGAACCTGTACGATCTGCCGCCGGAAGAAGGCAAGAAGATCCCCCAGGTCTGCGGCAGCCTGAAGGAAGCCCTGGAAGCCCTGGACGCCGGTCGTGCGTTCCTGACCAAGGGCGGCGTCTTCACCGACGAGTTCATCGATGCCTACATCGAGCTGAAGTCCGAGGAAGAGATCAAGGTGCGTACCTTCGTGCACCCGCTGGAATACGATCTGTACTACAGCGTCTGATCCCGCTGCAGTAACTGAAAGAGGCCTCCTTCGGGAGGCCTTTTCTTTGCGCGGGTTTTCTTTGCGTAGGAATAGCCGCCGCGACCGACGCCAGCGCGGAGCGGCCGAGCTGCCTACCTGACCACACGACGCGCCTGCTACCCTTGATCTCCATCGCCCGGCCGAGATTCCGCCATGCCTCGCCTGCTTGCCTGCTGTCTGCTCTGCCTCGCCTGCTCCGCCCAGGCCGCGATCTACAAGTCGGTGGATGCCGAAGGCAACACGGTATTCAGCGATCAGCCCTCGGCCAATGCCAAGCCGGTGCAGGTGGCGCCCACCAACACCGTGGACAATCCACGACCGGCGCCGCCCATCCCCAGTGCGCCTGCGGCGGCGACCCCTGCCGGCCCGGCCTTCAGCCGTCTGGAAGTCAATGTGCCCGACGACGAGGCCATCCGCGCCAACAACGGCACCTTCTCTGTGGGGGTCTCCGTGGAACCGGCCCTGGGCCCGGGGCAGTCGCTGCAACTGCTGGTGGACGGCGCGCCCTATGGCAGCCCAGGTCAGAGCACCCGTTTCGGCGTGGCCAACCTGGAGCGCGGTGAGCACCGCTTCGCCGCCCAGGTGCTGTCCGGCACTGGCGAGGTGATCCAGACCAGTGCCGAGAAGACCGTGACCGTGCAGCGCATCAGCGTCAACAGCCCGGCTCGCTGATGCGCACGCTCCTGGCACTGGTTCTGCTCTGCCTGCTGCTGCCCGCCCAGGCGGCGGTCTACAGCTATGTCGACAAGGACGGCAATCGGGTCTACACCGACCAGCCACCCAAGGGCGTCAAGGCGACCCAGGTGCCGATCACGGTGCCCAACAACCTCAATCAGCAGGGCCAGCCGACCCGCAAGCTGAGTCCGACACCGGCCGCACCGGCGGCCAGGACGCCCAAGGCCGCGCCCTTCCGCTACCAGATGCTGCGCATCCTGGTACCCGAGCCCGATGCTACGGTGATCGATCAGCAAGGGCAGCTCATCGTCAGCCTGGTCAGCGAACCGGAGCTGCAGCCGGGTCACAGCTACCGGCTGCTGCTGGATGACAAGGAAGCCGGCGTCGGTCGCAGTCCAGTGTTTCCCCTGGACAACCTGAATCGTGGCACCCATAGCCTGGTGGCGGAGATCCTCGCCGCCGACGGCAACGTACTGGAGCGTACCCCGGCCCAGCCCTTCCATCTGCGCCGCCCCTCGCTGGAGCAGAAGCGCCGTGCCCATCCCTGCAGTGACAAGGACTGGGGCAAGCGGCCGGAATGCCCATTGGACATGAAACCGCCCGAACCCAGGAAATCCTGGCTACCCTTCCTCTAGCGCACCTATTTGGTGCGCTTTTTCATTGTGCACCATCTTGATACAAATCCAGTTTCGTTCCGCCCGTCGCGCGGCGGCTGTTAGTGCACGTTTCAGCCATCTGCCCTAACTCGGGGCGTCTTGGTTTGCTTCTTGCATTTTCCTATCGTCCCTATAGCGCTGTGGCCTCTCATGCCTACCGACGTCATTCACCGACTCCTGCTCGACAACCTCACCACCGCAGTCATTCTGCTCGATGCGGAGTTGCGCCTGGAGTACATGAACCCGGCGGCCGAGATGCTCCTGGCCATCAGTGGCCAGCGCAGCCATGGCCAGTTCATCAGCGAGCTGTTCACCGAATCGCCCGAGGCCCTGCAGGCGCTGCGGCAGGCGGTCGATCATGCCCATCCCTTCACCAAGCGCGAGGCGCTGCTGATCTCCACCTCGGGCAACAGCCTCACGGTGGACTATGCGGTGACCCCGATCCTGGATCGCCACAACACCCTGCTGCTGCTGGAAGTCCATCCGCGCGACCGGCTGCTGCGCATCACCAAGGAAGAGGCGCAGCTCTCCAAGCAGGAGACCACCAAGCTGCTGGTGCGCGGCCTGGCCCACGAGATCAAGAATCCTCTCGGTGGCATCCGCGGCGCGGCCCAGCTGCTGGCCCGCGAGCTGCCGGAAGAGGCGCTCAAGGACTACACCAACGTCATCATCGAGGAAGCGGATCGGCTGCGGAATCTGGTCGACCGCATGCTCGGCTCCAACAAGCTGCCCAAGCTGGCCGTCACCAATGTGCACGAGGTTCTCGAACGGGTCTGCAGCCTGGTGGAAGCGGAAAGCCAGGGACTGATCAACCTGGTGCGCGACTACGATCCGAGCATTCCCGATCTGATGATTGACCGCGAGCAGATGATCCAGGCGGTGCTTAACATCGTGCGCAACGCCATGCAGGCCATCTCCCAGCAGAACGAATTGCGCCTGGGCCGGGTCACCCTGAGAACCCGCACCCTGCGCCAGTTCACCATCGGCCACCACCGCCATCGTCTGGTGTGCAAGGTGGAGATCACCGACAACGGCCCGGGCATCCCCCCGGACCTGCAGGAAACCATCTTCTATCCCATGGTCAGCGGTCGCCCCGACGGCACCGGCCTCGGGCTCGCCATCACCCAGAACATCATCACCCAGCACCAGGGGCTGATCGAGTGTGAAAGCCATCCTGGCCACACCGCCTTCAGCATCTTCCTGCCGCTGGAATAACGAGGAGTACGCATGAGCCGTCAGGAGACCGTCTGGATCGTCGACGACGACCGTTCCATCCGCTGGGTCCTGGAAAAAGCCCTGCAACAGGAAGGCATGACCACCGTCGCCTTCGACAGCGCCGACAGCGTCATGACCCGCCTCGGTCGCCAGCAACCGGACGTGGTGATCTCGGACATCCGCATGCCGGGGACCAGTGGCCTGGACCTGCTGTCACGCATCCGCGAGATGCACCCGCGCCTGCCGGTCATCATCATGACCGCCCATTCCGACCTGGACAGCGCCGTGGCCTCCTACCAGGGCGGCGCCTTCGAGTACCTGCCCAAGCCCTTCGATGTCGACGAGGCCGTGGCCCTGGTCAAGCGCGCCGGGCAGCATGCCCAGGAGCAGCAGGGTTTCGCCGAGCCGGCGCACCTGACCCGCACCCCCGAGATCATCGGCGAGGCGCCGGCGATGCAGGAGGTGTTCCGCGCCATCGGCCGCCTCTCGCACTCCAACATCACGGTGCTGATCAACGGCGAATCCGGCACCGGCAAGGAGCTGGTCGCCCACGCCCTGCACCGCCACAGCCCGCGCGCCGCCGCGCCCTTCATCGCCCTGAACATGGCCGCCATCCCCAAGGACCTGATGGAGTCCGAGCTGTTCGGCCACGAGAAAGGCGCCTTCACCGGCGCCGCCGCCCAGCGCCGCGGCCGCTTCGAGCAGGCCGATGGCGGCACCCTGTTCCTCGACGAGATCGGCGACATGCCGGCCGACACCCAGACCCGCCTGCTGCGCGTGCTGGCCGATGGCGAGTTCTATCGCGTCGGTGGCCATACCCCGGTCAAGGTGGACGTGCGCATCATCGCCGCCACCCACCAGAACCTTGAAGGCCTGGTGCGCGAGGGCAAGTTCCGCGAAGACCTCTTCCACCGCCTCAATGTCATCCGCATCCACATTCCACGCCTGGCCGACCGCCGCGAGGACATCCCCGCCCTCGCCCGCCACTTCCTCGCCCGCGCCGCCCAGGAGCTGGCCGTGGAGCCCAAGACCCTGCGCAGCGAGACCGAGGAGTACATGAAAGGCCTGCCCTGGCAGGGCAACGTGCGCCAGCTGGAGAACACCTGCCGCTGGATCACGGTAATGGCCTCCAGCCGCGAGGTGCTGATCGACGACCTGCCGCCGGAGCTGCTCAACCAGCCCCAGGACGCCGCCCCCGCCGCGAACTGGGAACAGGCGCTGCGCCAATGGGCCGACCAGGCCCTTACCCGCGGCCAGTCCAGCCTGCTGGACAACGCCGTGCCGGCCTTCGAGCGCATCATGATCGAGACCGCCCTCAAGCACACCGCCGGCCGGCGCCGCGACGCCGCCGTCCTGCTCGGCTGGGGCCGCAACACCCTGACCCGCAAGATCAAGGAGCTGGGCATGAAGGTGGACGGGCCGGATGAAGAGGGGGAGGACTGAGGGTTCTCTACGGTGCCGTAGGTTGGGCTGAGCGTAAGCGAAGCCCAACGCTTTGGACTATTGGTGCCCTAGCCGGTTACCGAGTTTTGCCGGTACTTCTTGTTTCGCTCTCCCGAGCGACTCACTTTTGCCAGTCGCGGCTGCGCGCCCCGGACAAAAGTAAGCAAAAACGCTTGCCCCGACCATCCGGCCTTCCGCTTCGCTCCAGGTCCGCTCACACCAGCGCCGTTCCGGGGTCGGTCCAGATGGGCCGTCCATGGCCCACTGGACCTCTCGCCGCATCCATGCGGCTCGACCCACTCCACGGCACTGGCGTTCGCCCTCCTGAACGGGGCGATTCGCTAGCCTGAAAGTGTTGGTTGAATAGCCACAAAAACCCGTAGCCCGTAGCCCGTAGCCCGTAGCCCATAGCCCATAGCCCATAGCCCGTAGCGTGGACAACGGCGAAGCCTTGTCCACAGGGATCGGCGTTACGCGCCAGTGGAAAACGCTGCGCGGTTTTCCATGCTACGAATCCTATGAACAGCGGAGTCTCAGGCCTGCGCCCCGCCCCGTCAGTGAGGCCGAGTGCAGGTGTCGTGGAGGGGGATGTGAGGCAGGACGCCGAGCAAGGCGCGAGGGGCAGGAAGCCCCTTCGTGCCGTGCCCCTGGAGCGGCGCCGGAGCGAGGGGACCCGGAGCGCAGCGAAGGGCCGAAGCGTGGGGTGTGCTTTCTTTTGCTTACTTTTCTTTGCACAGGCAAAGAAAAGTAAGTCGCCGGCTAGGCGAAACCAGAGCCGTCCGCAACCGCGATAAGTAGCTAGAGCAGCTAGGGCAGCTAGGGCAGCTAGGGCAGCTAGGGCAGCTAGGGCAGCTAGGGCAGCTAGGGCAGCAATAAGACTAGGCACCGCTAATAACGTTGGGCTTCACTAGCGCTCAACCCAACCTACGACGCTCCCAAAAACCACCCAACTCAAAACTTGGCACACCTTCTGCAATATCCTAGGTAACTACCCTTTTGGGGACCTCGGTACAGGCAGGCTGGGGAATCCCCTCTTTTCTTCTCGAGGCCATCACTCACTGTGATGGCCTCTTTTTTCGTCCGTGAAAAGTCGCAAACCCCAAGCTAGAGCGCTTTTCACCCCACGGCCAAGCCCATGGGATTGGCAATGGCAGCCGAAGCACCAAGGCAACCCGGCACCCCACCCCGTTCCGCTCTGGTGCAAACAGCCAGCCTCTTGCCTGATAACGGGGCATTTCAGGGTGTCAGCGGGACCTCGATGTGCAGCACCCAGTCCTCGCCTTCCTCGACGATACGATCGCTGGCCTGCAGGGCGCCGCCGACGCCTACCAGCAAAATCTTCAAGTCCTGTCCGTCCTGGCGTACCGCCCAGGAAAAGCTGCCGCCCGGTCGTACCACCCGTCCCTGGCGTTCGCCACCGTCCCAGCGGGCCCGAGGCAGACGCAGGCTGAGGGCGCCTTCGGGGCGATAGCGTTCGTAGAACAGCGAGCGATCGGCGGTGATGAGCAATTCGAAGCGGCCGGCTTCCTGGCGACTGTCCACTCCCAGGATGACCGGGCGGCGGGCCTCGGACGACCAGGGATCGGGATGGGTGCGCTGGTACACCAGCTGGCCGATGATCATGCCGAACAGGCCGGCACCCAGGGCCGCCGAGGCCAGCCAGAGGGCCAGGCGCTGGCGCTGGCCGCGCCATTCGGCCTTGAGCAGCTCGGGATCCTCCACCCGCGCCAGTTCGTCCCGGCGGGCGCGCTGTTCGCGCAACAGCCAGTCGAACAGCCGGCGCCAGAGGCTCATCGCCCTGCCCCGCTCGCGACGCCGCGTCGGCGGCGCAGTACCATAGGCGCTTTGCCAGGCGCCCTGCCCTTCATGTTCGACATCATCCTCTACCAACCGGAAATTCCGCCCAATACCGGCAACGTCATTCGCCTGTGCGCCATCACCGGCTGCCGCCTGCATCTGATCGAGCCGCTGGGCTTCGCGCTGGACGACAAGAAATTGCGCCGCGCCGGCTTGGACTACCACGAGTGGTCCAGCGTGCGGACCCATGCCAGCCTCGCGGCCTGTATAGCAGATTTGCAGCCACCCCGACTGCTGGCCTTCACCACCAAGGCCAGCCGTCCCTTCACCGAGATCGCCTACGCGCCGGGCGATGCCCTGCTGTTCGGCCCGGAAAGTCGCGGTCTGCCGGCTGAGGTGCTGGAGTCCCTGCCACCCGAACAGCGGCTGCGCCTGCCCATGCTGCCCAATCGCCGCAGCCTCAATCTGTCCAACACCGTGGCCGTGGCCGTCTACGAAGGCTGGCGTCAGCTGGGCTTCGCCGCACCGCCTGGCTGACCGCCAGAACCTTACTGCCAGACGCGCCGTCCCATGACCTACAGGCACATCGCCAGAGACCTACAGGCACATCGCCAGACCGTCACACGAGGCGCACCATGAGCAAGATCGGCAAACCCAAGGTTGAACGCTACGACGCGCCCTCCGGTGGTTGGGGCTCGGCGCGCTCGGTGACCGAGATCGTCTTGCGCGAGCGGGTGCCGCTCAAATCCGGTGCCCTGCTGACCCGGCAGAACAAGCATGGCGGCTTCGCCTGCGTGAGTTGCGCCTGGGCCAAGCCGGGCAAGCCTCACCCACTGGAATTCTGCGAGAACGGCGCCAAGGCCACCGCCTGGGAGGTCACCAGCAAGAGGTGCGGACCGGAGTTCTTTGCCGGTCATTCCCTCACCGAACTGCGCGGCTGGCGCGACTACGATCTGGAAGAAGTCGGACGCCTCACCCACCCCCTGCGCTACGACGCCGCCAGTGATCGCTATCGGCCGGTGAGCTGGGCTGAAGCCTTCGCCGACATCGGCGCCGAGCTCAAGGCACTGGATCCGGATTCGGTGATCTTCTACGCCTCGGGTCGCGCGGCGCTGGAGACCTCCTACCTCTATCAGCTCTATGCCCGCCTGTACGGCACCAACAATCTGCCGGACAGTTCCAACATGTGCCACGAGAGCACTTCGGTGGCTCTGCCCAAGAGCATCGGCGTGACCGTGGGCACCGTGACCCTCAACGATTTCGATCAGGCCGACTGCCTGCTGTTCTTTGGCCAGAATCCCGGCAGCAACAGCCCGCGGATGCTGCATGACCTGCAGGAAGCACGCAAACGCGGCGCGCCCATCATCACCTTCAACCCCCTGCGCGAGCGTGGCCTGGAGACCTTCGTCAATCCGCAGTCGCCAGTGGAGATGCTGACCGATCACCCCACGCAGATCAGCACCCAGTACCATCAGCTCAAGCCGGGTGGCGACATCGCCGCCCTCACCGGTATGTGCAAGGCGCTGCTGACCGCCGATGACCTGGCTCGCGAGCAGGGCCAGCCCGCCGTGCTCGACCATGCCTTCATCGCCGAGCACTGCCATGGTTTCGCCGAGTTCTGCGAGTGGCTGCAGCGTCAGGAATGGCCGCAACTGGAGCGCCAGTCGGGTCTGACCCGCAGCGCGCTGGAAGCGGCTGCCGCCGTCTATGGCCGTCGCCAGAAGGTCATCGGCATCTATGGCATGGGGCTGACCCAGCATCGCCATGGTGTGGAAACCATCCAGATGCTGACCAACCTGCTGCTCATGCGCGGCAACATCGGCAAACCCGGTGCCGGCATCTGCCCGGTGCGCGGCCATTCCAATGTCCAGGGTCAGCGCACCGTGGGCATCACCGAGAAACCGGAACTGGCGCCGCTGGAGCAGCTCGGCGAGCGCTTCGGCTTCACCCCGCCGCAGGACAAGGGCCGCAACACCGTGGAGGCCTGCGAAGGCATCCTCGATGGTTCGGTAAAGGCCTTCATCGGCCTGGGTGGCAACTTCCTGCGCGCCATTCCCGAGACCAGTCTGATGGAACCGGCCTGGCGCACCCTGCGCCTGTCGGTACAGATCGCCACCAAGCTCAATCGCAATCACCTCGTCCCGGCGGACAAGGCCTATCTGCTGCCCTGCCTGGGTCGTACCGAAATCGATCGCCAGAATGGCGTGGAGCAGGCTCACAGCACCGAGGACAGCACCGGCTGCATTCACGGCTGGCGCGGCGTGGCCGAGCCGCCTGAAGGTGACCTGCTGTCCGAGTCGGCCATCGTCGCTGGCCTGGCCAAGGCCACCCTGCCAGACAACCCCAAGGTCACCTGGGATGCCTGGGTGGCCGACTATGCGCTGATCCGCGACGAGATCGCCCTCTCCTTCCCGGAGATCTTCCACGACTTCAATGCCAGAATGTGGGAGGTGGGCGGCTTCCATCGACCGCTGCCGGCGGCCAAGCGCGAGTGGAAGACCGAGACTGGCAAGGCCAATCTCATCGTGCCGCGCAGCCTGGATGCAGATCCGGACATGCCTGCCAGCGGGCGTGACGTCCTCACCCTGATGACGTTGCGCAGCAACGACCAGTTCAACACCACCATTTATGGCTATCATGATCGTTTCCGCGGCGTGAAGGGCACCCGCGCGGTGCTCCTGATGAATCGCAACGACATCGAACGCCTGGGCCTGGCCGAGGGCGACAAGGTGCAGGTGTCGACGGTGGCCGACGACGGCGTGCGTCGTGAGGTAGGGCCGCTGCGGGTCACGCCCTACAACATCCCGGAAGGCGCCTGCGGTGGCTATTACCCGGAATGCAATGCCCTGATTCCGCTCTGGCACCACGCCGAAGGCAGCAAGGTACCGGCGGCCAAGGCCATTCCGGTGCGCCTGAACAAGCTGATCGCCGCCAACGACGGCGGCTTTCCGGTGGAGCCGGAGGGGTACGGGGCGCAGTACTGAAAGTGGATCAAACCAAGCGTAGAAAACGTTGAAGCCTGGTCCATACCACTGCCTTCCGGAAAACGAAAAGCCCAGCATTGAAGTGCTGGGCTTTTTTGCAACGCTCGATCCAATCTACGGGTAACCGAGCTGAGACAGCTTCACCGTCGAAGCCCAACGGCAAGGCTGACTGTTGGGCATCGCTGCGCTCAACCCAACCTACGAGCTGTCCGTGCTACGGACAAGGCTGCGACCGCCCGGAAGGTAAAAAGCCCAGCATTCACGTGCTGGGCTTTTCGTTGCGCTCAGGCTACGCGCTTTCGCAGCCCGATACTTCTTAGCCGATCGTCATCAGACTGGCATTGCCGCCGGCCGCTGCCGTATTCACGCTCAGGGCGCGCTCGATGAGCAGGCGCTCCAGCGGAATGGCGGTCTCGCCGCGGGCCAGGCCCTGGACGCCGACGATGGGGCCGTTGCGCTTGGCTACCAACTGGCAGATCTGGCGCAGCTGGTCGGAGTCACCGTGGTGCAGGACCGCCTCGAAGGCGACCTCATCCTTGCGCCAGTCGGCGGTGGCCTGCACCCGCGACCGCATGGCTTGCGGCAGACGATTCAGGGTGGCCTTGTGCGCCTCCTCGACCAGCGCGGTGCTACCCACCGCCATGACCGCCGCCAGCTGTAGCAGCAGATCGCTTTCGTCCGCCGCCAGGCACAGTACCTGGCTGCGCGGCAGCAGGCTGTAGCTGTTGCGCTCGCCCGTCGGGCCGGGCAGCAGGCGGGTCAGGCCGCTCAGGGACTCCTCGGCGAATCTCAGGCAGGCCTGCTCCAACTCGCCCAGGCCCTGCTGCTTGGCCCAGTCATGCAGAGCGCCCAGCGGATTGCCGGCCTGTTGACGCAGGGCATCGCGCACCTGCCATTCAGTCTCGCCGGTACTGCCCTTGGCCAGGGCCACGGCCGGATCGCCATCCGGACGGGTGCTGAGCAGGCGGTAGAGATACAGCGGGCCACCGGCCTTGGGACCGGTACCCGAGAGGCCTTCGCCACCGAAGGGCTGCACCCCGACCACCGCGCCGACCATGTTGCGGTTGACGTAGAGGTTGCCGGCATGGGCGCGCTCCACCACCTTGGCGATGGTCTCGTCGATACGGGTATGCACGCCGAAGGTCAGGCCATAGCCGGTGGCATTGATCTGGTCGATAACCTTGTCCAGGTCCTTGCGAGCGTAGCGCACCACGTGCAGCACCGGACCGAAGACCTCGCGCCCCAGCTCGGCCAGGCTATCCAGCTCGATCAGGGTGGGCATGACGAAGGTGCCACGGTGGATGGCATCGCCCTCCACGCGTCCGCCCTGGTGCACCCGACGACCTTTACCTCTCAGGGTCTGGATGTGCTTGTCGATGGTGGCCTTGGCCTCGCCATCGATCACCGGACCGATGTCGATGGCCAGATTCTCCGGGTTGCCCAGTCGGCATTCGGCCATGGCGCCCTTGAGCATTTCCAGCACGCGATCGGCCACGTCTTCCTGCACGCAGAGCACGCGCAGGGCCGAGCAGCGCTGACCGGCGCTGTCGAAGGCGGAGGCGACCACGTCGGCCACCACCTGCTCGGCTAGGGCCGAGGAGTCGACGATCATGGCGTTCTGGCCACCGGTCTCGGCGATCAGCGGGATCGGCCGGCCCTGGGCGTCCAGGCGTCCGGCGATGTTGCGCGCCAGGATCTGGGCCACTTCGGTGGAGCCGGTGAACATCACGCCCTTGACCCGCACATCGTTGACCAGGGCGGCGCCGATGGTGGAGCCCTCGCCCGGCAGCAGTTGCAGCACGCCTTCGGGGATGCCGGCTTCCAGCAGGATACGCACGGCCTGGGCGGCGATCAGCGGGGTCTGCTCGGCCGGCTTGGCCAGCACGGTGTTGCCGGCGGCCAGGGCCGCGGCGATCTGGCCGCTGAAGATGGCCAGGGGGAAGTTCCAGGGGCTGATGCAGACCACCGGACCCAGCGGGCGGTGGCTATCGTTGGCGAAGTCGCGACGCACCAGGGCGGCGTAGTAGCGCAGGAAGTCCACCGCCTCGCGCACCTCGGCGATGGCGTTGGCGTAGGTCTTGCCGGCTTCGCGCACCAGCAGGCCCATCAGCGGCTGGATCTGCGCCTCCATCAATTCGGCGGCGCGATCCAGGGCCGCGGCGCGCTGCTCGGGCGGGGTAGATTGCCAGATGGGCGCGGCGGCCAGGGCTTCTTCCAGGGCGATGTCGACATCGGCGCGGGTGGCGTTGCTGACCTGGCCGACGCGATCGCGGCGATCGGCCGGATTGAGCACCGGTTGCGCAATCGACGGCTCGCTGGCGCGACCCAGCAGCGGGCGGGCTTCCCAGGCGGTGTTGCCACTGGCCAGCAGCGCCGCGGACAGCGAACCCAGGCGGTGTTCGCTGGACAGGTCCAGACCGCTGGAATTGCAGCGCTCGGCGCCGTAGAGGGCGCTGGGGTGAGGAATGCGCGGATGCGGCAGGCCGATGGCGCCTTCGCTGGTGGACTGCTGCTCGATCTGCACCACCGGATCGGCCACCAGCTCGTCCAGGGAGATGGAGTGGTCGGCGATGCGGTTGACGAAGGAGGTGTTGGCGCCGTTTTCCAGCAGGCGGCGGACCAGGTAGGCCAGCAGCGTCTCGTGGGTGCCCACCGGGGCATAGATGCGGCACGGCCGCGCCAGCTTGCCGTCCTTGACGCTGCCCACCACCTGCTCGTACAGCGGCTCGCCCATGCCGTGCAGGCACTGGAATTCGTACTGGCCGGGGTAGTAGTTCTGCCCGCCAAGCTGGTAGATGGCGGCCAGGGTGTGGGCGTTGTGGGTGGCGAATTGCGGATAGATGGATTCCGGCGCCGCCAGGAGCTTGCGGGCGCAGGCCAGGTAGGCCACGTCGGTGTAGACCTTGCGGGTGTAGACCGGATAGCCCTCCAGGCCTTCCACCTGGGCGCGCTTGATCTCGCTGTCCCAGTAGGCGCCCTTGACCAGGCGGATCATCAGGCGGCGACGGCTGCGCCGGGCCAGGTCGATCAGATAGTCGATCACCAGCGGGCAGCGCTTCTGGTAGGCCTGGATGACGAAGCCGATACCGTTCCAGCCGGCCAGTTGCGGTTCGAAGGACAGGCGCTCCAAGAGATCCAGAGAGATCTCCAGGCGATCGGCTTCCTCGGCGTCGATGTTCAGGCCGATGTCGTAGCGCTTGGCCAGCAGAGTCAGCTCCAGCAGGCGCGGATAGAGCTCGCTCATCACCCGGTCGTACTGGGCGCGGCTGTAGCGCGGATGCAGCGCCGACAGCTTGATGGAGATGCCCGGGCCTTCGTAGATGCCACGGCCGTGGGAGGCCTTGCCGATGGAGTGGATGGCCTGCTCGTAGGAGGCCAGGTAGCGACGGGCGTCGGCCTCGGTCAGGGCCGCTTCGCCCAGCATGTCGTAGCTGTAGCGGAAGCCCTTCGCCTCGAACTTGCTGGCGTTGGCCAGGGCCTCGGCGATGGTCTCGCCGGTGACGAACTGCTCGCCCATCAGGCGCATGGCCATGTCCACGCCCTTGCGGATCACCGGCTCGCCGCTCTTGCCGATGAGGCGATTGAGCGAACTGGTGAGGCCGGCTTCGTTATGGGTCGAGACCAGGCGGCCGGTCAGCAGCAGGCCCCAGGTGGCAGCGTTGACGAACAACGAGGGGCTGTTGCCCAGGTGCGGCTGCCAGTTGCCGGTGCTGATCTTGTCGCGGATCAAGGCATCGCGGGTGCCCTTGTCGGGGATGCGCAGCAGGGCTTCGGCCAGGCACATCAGGGCCACGCCTTCCTGGGACGACAGTGAGAACTCACGGAGCAGACTCTGCACCATCCCGGAGCGCCCGGTTGCACCCTTGGCGTTGCGAAGCTTCTCGGCGATGCGGTGGGCCAGCTCGTGGGTGGCCTTGGCCTGGGCAGCGGGCAGGCGCGCCTGCTCCAGCAGCAGCGGCAGCAGCTCTTCTTCTGGGCGGCGATAGGCGGCGGTGATGGCCGAGCGCAGGACCGATTGCGGCAGGATGCTTTCAGCGAATTCCAGGAAGGGCTGATAGACCGGATCGGCCAGGGCTTCCACCGCCTCGTTGTCCCCCTCGGCCAGCCGCTGGGCGATACCCTGCAGATCGGCCAGGGTCGCACCGCTTTCCAGGGTTTCCAGATAGGTGAAGATAGCCTGCTTGATCAGCCAATGGGGCGTCCGATCGATACGGCGAGCCGCTTCCTTGAGGCGATCGCGAGTGGCTTCGTCGAGCTTTACGCCCAGGGTGGTAGTGGTGGCCATGCGCAGGTCCTCAAGCAAGAAGGCATCGAAATTCGGCGCAGCTTAGCGCCGCTCGAAAGAAAAGTGCAACCAAGTGCAACCCGGCAGGTTCTACCGTCGATCTGGTTGCACCAATGGCAAGGTAACAGATCGCAAAACTATGCAGAGATCAGGCCAAGGGTTGCGACCTGGTCGAACCCCCGCCACAGAGGAATCGCGCATTCGAATGACGACTTGGGAAAGTCGTTAGCCAGGCAAGTGTTACCTGGCTTCACACGGGGCCGGGCCTTTCACTGCAGGGACGGAAAGTACGGCAGCACGAACTCGCCCAGCTCCTGGACGACTTCGCTGGCCGGACGGCGCGAGGGACGCAGATTGAGCGCCAGGTGATTGACGCCCGCCTCCTGCAATTGGGTGAGATAGTCCACCAGCGCTCGCCGCCCACAGGACAGGCCGGCATGGATGGGCCGTGGGGGTTGGTCCGGATCACTGGCCAGCTCGAAGAACAGGCCCTGAGCGAAGGGCTTGAACAATTCGCGCCCGCCGATCTCGTTCAGCGCCTCGCGCCAGACCCGCGTCAGCGCCGGGACATGCTCGGCAGGCACGAAGTAATAGAACCAGCCATCGGCCTTGGCGGCGATCCAGTCCACCGTTTGCCGACTGCGCCCGGTCACCAACGCCGGGATGCGACCGTGCACCGGTTTGGGCACCAGATCGGCCAGCCCCTGCAGATCGCCGAAACGGCGGAATTCAGCCAGGGGAAAATTGGTTTCGCCGGCCAGCCGGAACATCTCGAAGGCATCGCGAAAGCGCTCGCCCCGTCGCTCGAACTCGCCTTCCAGGCCAAACGCCGGGTATTCCACCGGGCGATCGCCGGAGGCTACTCCCAACACCAGGCGACCATCGCTCAACTGATCGACCGAGGCCGCCATCTTGGCCAAGTGCAGGGGATGCCGCAGGGTGATGACGGCGCTGCCAGTGGCCAGGGTCAGGTGCTGGGTGATGCCGGCCAGATAGCCGAGATAGGTGAAGGGTTCGAATACCTGGCCGGCGTCGTTGAAACCAGGATCATAGAAGGGCACGTCGCGTGCCCAGAGCGCAGCGAAGCCCAATTGGTCGGCCAGCCGCGCCAGACGCGCATGGTCGCGCAGGGTCGGCATGGGATCATCGGGATAGCCCTCCAGCGGTAGCAGGAAGCCCAGGGTCAGGCGACCGGGTGCGAACAGCCGCGAAAAACCCGGATGCTGAAGGAAGGCGCGGCGACGCTCCGTGGTGGACATGGGGATTCCTTGCCAGAGAGGGAAAGCGAATGACCTTTCTATGGAGTCTAGCGGCATTCCAGGGTTCGCCGAGTGCCGGCTCGCTCATCCTCGAGCCACCCCCTTGCGACCCAGCGCGCCACGGACTGCGCATTCTCCGCCGCCCCGGCAGCCTGCATCGACCTTGGCACTCTCCTTATGCGGTCTTTTTACACCCCACCCTGCAAGCCATTTTTTCAGAAAAATTACTTAACCTACTTTCTTCATATAAAGACAGACTAATAGCAAGGATAAACTTTTAGCTTTTTACTTTTATCAACTTCGCCAAATAATGCTCGAGTCTCGCTATAGCTGAAACAAAAAGGCTTTTCTTGCAAACGGTGGTCGGCCAAGCCTCCAGGCAGAGCTTGAAGGGACACTCCATAAATAGATTTACCAATTTGGCGCATCTTCTTCGAAGCGGAAAATGCTCATCCCAGAGCCTTTCCAGCTGGTTTAAGATCTTTCCCTTTTTCTTTCCCTTGGCTCCGGAACATTTTTCCGAACATCAGGAATAGCATCCATGCAGTTGCACAATATGAGTGTTCGTACAAAGCTTTTTTCCGGTTTCACCGCCTTGATCATCCTCACACTGGCCATTGCCTACGCAGGCTGGTCTGGCATCCAGGCCTTGGGCCGGCGCGGCAATCTCATCGAGCAGTTCACCCAGATCGGCCTGCTCACTCGCGACATGCGCAATGCCCGCGGGGCCTTCGCCCTACTGCCGGAAACGGAGCAGGCCAATCGCTGGAAGCTCTCCATCGACGCCCTCGAAAAGCAACTGCAGGAAGCTCGCCCGCTGTTTCGACGCCCCCAGAGCCAGGCGCTGCTCGCCCGCACCGAGCAAACCCTCCAGGAGTATCGTGACCTCTATCAGCAGACGCTGAAGGTGACCCAGGACCGCGATGCCACCATCCAGAGCATAAGAGAGACTGGCGATACGCTAGACAAGCAGCTTCAAGACGCCTCCAGCGCGCTGGATAGCCAGATCGACCATGGCGGCGTGCAATTCTCGTCCCTGCTGGCGGCCCTGCAAAAACTGCGAATCGACTTCCGCGTCTATGTGCTTAAATCCGCCGGCCCGCAGCAGGAAGCCCTGCAGACCTCACTGGGCAAGGTCGGTGCCGTACTCAAGACTCTGCCGGCCAGCAGCGCCTCGACCACGAGCCTGCAGCGACTGCCAGAACTCTTCGACCAGTATCAGCGCCAGATACAGCAGCTGTTCACCATTCAGAAGCAGTTCGAACAAGCCGACGACGGCCTGGACCAGCGCATCCTGGCGCTGCTCAAGACCGCCGACGAGATGAAGCAGGTGCAGAACCAGTTCCGTCTCGGCGATATCCGCGATGCCAAGCTGATGCTCTTTGGCGGCCTGCTCCTGGCGGTGCTGCTGAGCCTGGTCGCCGCCTGGATCATCACCCGCTCCATCGTGACGCCACTGCGCCAGACCCTCGGCACCGTGGAACGGATCGCCGCGGGCGACCTGACCGTCGAGACCCAGGCCGACCGCAAGGACGAACTCGGCCTCCTGCAGGCGGCCATGCAACGCATGATCGTCAATCTGCGCGAGCTTATCCGCGAGCAGAAAGACGGCGTCGTCCAGGTCGCCAGCGCCGCTGAAGAGCTCTCCGCCATCACCCAGCAGACGCGGGCGGGCGCCACGGCGCAAAAGGTGGAGACCGAGCAGATCGCCACCGCCATGCAGCAGATGACCGCCACCATTGGCGAGGTGGCCCGCAATGCCGAGCAGGCCTCCATGACCGCCCGCGAGGCCACGCTCAAGACTCGCGAAGGCGATGAGATGGTCAACCAGGTCGCCACCCAGATCGAAACCCTGGCGCAGGAAGTGGACAGTACCCAGGTGACCATGGAGCTGCTCAAGCAGGACGCCGACCGCATCGGCGGCGTGCTGGACGTGATCAAGGCTGTCGCCGAACAGACCAATCTGCTGGCGCTCAATGCGGCCATCGAGGCGGCCCGTGCCGGCGAGGCAGGTCGTGGCTTTGCCGTGGTGGCCGACGAGGTACGCGGGCTGGCGCAGCGCACCCGCTCTTCCACTGATGAAATCGCCAGCCTGATCACCAGCCTGCATGGCAGCACCGACAAGATGAGCGAGGCGCTGGAGCGCAACATCCAGTTGACCGGCGACAGTGTCGGCCTGACCCGCCAAGCCGGCGTGGTACTGGCCAGTGTCAGTAGCGCGGTGGGCGAAATCGAGGCCATGAACGAGCAGATCGCGGCTGCCGTCGAGCAGCAGAGCGCGGCGGGTGAGAACATCAGTCGCAGCGTGGTCAAGGTTCATGAGGTCGCCGACCACACCGCCGCCGCCACCGAGGAAACCGCCGGCTCCAGTACCGAGCTGGCCCGCCTGAGCCTGCAACTGCAGGAGCTAACCGCACGCTTCAAGGTCTGACGCCAGCGCCGAAGCAGTTCGCCACCCGCTTCGGCGTTTGCCATCAATCCCGCTCGGCAAACCCAGGCTTCTGCACGTGCAAGCGCGGCCAGCGCGTCAGCCAGCCTTTGCTCGACAGGCGCTGGCGAAAGGCGTCGAGCCGGGGCCGCCAGGGATTCGGCGTCAAGTGCAAGGCGAAGAGCCCATCCTGGACGAAGGGGCTGACCACCTCGAGTTCGCCCGTCTCGGTGAGGCGCGCGGCCAGCGCGGACTCCACCTCGACCCAGAAACGCATGGCATCCAGGCTATCGGCATAGGGTGCATCGTCGTTGCGTAGATGCATGGCAGCCTGGTTGCGCACCGACCAGGGCCACCCCGGCGCCCGCTCCGCCAGGGCCATCTCGATGGCCCTGTCCCGTTCGGGCCGGCAGTCGGTCACATCGAAATAGATGACATCCAGATCTACCAGCGGTGTCGGCACGGTATAGCCGTGCAGCCGATCCCAGACCAGATTGCGCACGAAGCCGGCCGCCAGCCAGGCATCGGGCAGTTGTAATCCCGCAAGAACGGCAAGCAGCTGGCAGCGGACCGGATCCTCGCCGAGCCAGGTGGCGATGCGTTGCATCGCTGCCCTCCCCTCGGAGCCTGTTGAAAGGCTGCTATGCGTTGGCCAAACGGCGTTGGAAAGGCTTCGGATCTCATTTACCAGTCGTAAACTCCGCTTCCTCAGCCCTTTTCGTCTCGTTTGGCTCTAGCTCGCGAGACTTTGTACAGACTTTCCCATAGGACAGCCTACCCCGGTCAGGCCACCGAGGCGATGCGGTTGCCGGCGCTGGCCTTCTCGACCTTGATGGCGACGAACTTGGAGGTGGGCGTGAAGCTGCCCTCGCCATAGCTCTCCAGGGGCACCAGCGGATTGGTCTCCGGGTAGTAGCCAGCGGCCTGGCCGACCGGGATGTCGAACGGCAGCGCGGTGAAGCCGCGGACCCGGCGCTCGATGCCGTCATCCCACAGGGCGACCAGATCCACCTTCTCGCCGGCGGCCACGCCCAGGCGATCCAGATCGGCCTGGTTGACGAAGACCACGTCGCGCTGGCCCTTCACGCCGCGATAGCGGTCATCCAGGCTGTAGATGGTGGTGTTGTACTGGTCGTGGGATCTCATGGTCTGCAGGATCAGGTCCGGCTTGATGCCCTGGCGGCGGACCGCGTCCGGCAGCAGGTCATGCAGCAGCGCATTGGCGGCGAAATTGGCCTTGCCAGTGGCGGTATTCCACTCCCGGCGACCGGCCTTGTTGCCCAGGTAGAAGCCACCGGGGGCGGCCAGGCGGGCATTGAAGTCCTGGAAGCCGGGGATGACGTCGGCGATCAGGTCGCGGATGCGGTCGTAGTCCTCGATCAGCCAGTCCCAATCCACCGGATGGTTACCCAGCACGGCCTTGGCCAGACCGGCGACGATGGCCGGCTCGGACTTCATCTGCGCCGACAGCGGCCGCAGGATGCCGGCGGAGGCATGCACCATGCTGAAGCTGTCTTCCACGGTGATGGCCTGCTTGCCGCCCTTCTGCACATCCATCTCGGTGCGACCTAGGCAGGGCAGGATCAGCGCCTGCTGACCGGTCACCAGGTGGCTGCGGTTGAGCTTGGTGGCGATGTGCACGGTCAGCCGGCACTTGCGCAGCGCCTTGTGGGTGCGTGGGGTGTCCGGGGTGGCCTGGGCGAAGTTGCCACCCAGGGCGATGAACACCTTGGCCTGGCCCTGCTCTATGGCAGCGATGGCCTCCACGGTATTGTGACCGCGATTGCGCGGCGGTTCGAAGGCGAAGCGCTTGGCCAGGGCATCGCTGAGCCAGGCCGGGGCCTTCTCGTCGATGCCCATGGTGCGGTCGCCCTGGACGTTGCTGTGGCCGCGCACCGGGCAGAGGCCGGCGCCGGGCCGGCCGATGTGGCCGCAGAGCAGTTGCAGGTTGGCGATCTCCTGCACCGTGGCCACCGAGTGGCGGTGCTGGGTGATGCCCATGGCCCAGCAGATGATGACCTTCTCGGCGCGGGCATACATGCGCGCGGCCTGTTCGATCTCGTGCAGCGACAAGCCCGACTGGCGCTCGATCAGCTCCCAGGAGGTAGCGTCGACCTGGGCCAGGTAGTCGTCCATGCCCAGGGTGTGAGCGGCGATGAAGTCGTGATCAAAGACCCGCTTGGCGCCCTTGGCAGCGGCTTCGCGCTCCCACTGCAGGAGGTACTTGGCGATGCCGCGCAGCGCCGCCATGTCGCCGCCCAGAGCCGGACGGAAGTAGGCGGTGTTGGTCGGCCGCGAGTCGTTGGTGAGCATCTCCAGCGGACTTTGCGGATGCTGGAAGCGCTCCAGGCCCCGCTCCTTGAGCGGGTTGAAGCAGACCACCTGGGCGCCGCGCTTCACCGCGTTGCGCAGGGTCTCGATCATGCGCGGATGGTTGGTGCCGGGGTTCTGGCCGATGACGAAGATGGCATCCGCCTCGTCCAGGTCGTGATAGGTCACGGTGCCCTTGCCGACGCCGATGCTGCGGCCCAGGCCGACGCCGCTGGCCTCGTGGCACATGTTCGAGCAGTCGGGGAAGTTGTTGGTGCCATAGGCGCGCACGAACAGCTGGTAAAGGAAGGCCGCCTCGTTGCTGGCGCGACCCGAGGTATAGAACTCGGCTTCGTCGGGGCTGGCCAGGGCCTTGAGCTCCTTGGCGATCAGCGCGAAGGCGGCGTCCCAGGCGATGGGCACATAGCGATCGGTGGCCGCGTCATAGCGCAGCGGTTCGGTCAGCCGGCCCTGGTATTCGAGCCAGTAGTCGCTCTGCTCCAGCAGCGAGGTCACGCTGTGGCGGGCGAAGAAGGCGGCATCGACGCGGCGCTTGGTGGCCTCCCAGTTGACCGCCTTGGCGCCGTTCTCGCAGAACTTCACCAGGCCGTTTTCCGGCGCCTCGCCCCAGGCGCAGCCGGGGCAGTCGAAACCGTGGTCCTGGTTGGTCTTGAGCAGGGTCCGCAGATTCTTGAAGGCGTTGCCGCTGTCGAGCCAGAAGTGCACCACGCTCTTCAGGGCGCCCCAGCCGGCGGCGGGGCCTTGATAGGGTTTGAAGGACTGCTGAGGTTTGTTCATGGCGATTCCCGTGGGATCAAGGGGCTACCGGCGCCGGGGCATAGACCCGCGGCGGCGACCGGTGTGGCAGGTGGATCAGGTTGAGACGATGACGGCGCGCCCACTCCACCGCCAGCCCGGTGGGGGCCGACAGGGTGATGAGGGTGGCGAGTCCGGCACGCACCGCCTTGTGGATGAGTTCGAGGCTGCAGCGACTGGTGACCACCACGCAGCCCTCGCGCACCGGCTGGCGCTGGCGCAGCAGGGCGCCGATCAGCTTGTCCAGGGCGTTGTGGCGGCCGATGTCTTCGCGGCACAGGGTCAGCTCGCCCTGAGCGTCGATGAACAGCGCGGCATGTACCGCCCCGCTGCGTTGCCCAAGATCCTGGGCGGCGTCGATCCGCTGGCGCAGGTCATGCAGATGGGCGCCGGGGGCAGCCGCACCTTGCGCAGTCGATCCAGCTGCGGCAGCGCCTGCTCCAGGGCCTCGACCCCGCACAGGCCGCAACCGCTGGTGCCGGCCAGTTGCCGACGCTGCTGCTTGAGCGCCCAGAAGGTGCGGCTGCTGATCTCGACGTCGACATTGAGCGCCTCGCCCACACGCCGCACCTGGATGCCATAGATGTCGTCGATGGCATCGACGATGCCGGCGCTGAGGCTGAAACCGACCACGTAGTCTTCCACGTCGGCCGGCGTCGCCATCATCACCGCATGGCTGATGCCGTTGTAGGCGATGGCCAACGCCACCTCTTCGGCCAGCGGCTGTTCGCCCCGCACGGTAGGCTGCTCCAGCTCGGCGAAGGCATAGCCGGCAGGAGGCGCGGCAACGAGGTCTGGCGATTGCTGGGACATGGGCGAAAACGACCTGCGGCGGTTTGACACAGATCAAAGATTAACCAGCACATCCCGGGGCGTCTAATCGCTATGACCGATGCCTTGATAAACGCTATCTATCACTCTCGGCGTAGAGCGCCTTGACCGCCTGGAAACAGGCATCGGCGACCGCCAGTCGGGGCTCGGTCCGACGAATGAGCAGGCCCAGGGGCGTCAGGGTGCGGGCCGTGTCGATGGGAATCAGCCGCGCATGGGGCGTAAGGCGATCGAAGCCGCCGGCCAGGGGTACCACGGCGCAGCAGAGTCCGGCATTGACCGCCTGCAAGAGCAGATAGACCGCATCGGTCTCCAGCACCGGCTGCGGCGTCAGGCCCAGGCTGCGAAAGCCGTGATCCACCGACTGGCGAAAATGCATGGCGCCGGTCAGCAGACCGAGCGGCAACCCGGCCACCGCCTGCCAGTCCAGCGCGGCCTGGTCGAAGCTGAAATGGCGCTCGTCATAGAGCAGGCCCATGCGCGTCTCGGTAAGGGTAAGGCTGTCGAAGCGCGTCGGATCCAGGTGTTCCAGGTAGGAGATGCCCAGCTCCAGGCGATTGCTGGCCACGGCTTCGAGGATGCGCTCGGTGCTCAGCACCTGCAGCTGGAAATGCAGCTTGGGGTGCAACAGGCGCAGGTGCTGCAGCAGCGGCATGGGATCGAAGCTGGCCAGGGGCACCAGGCCGACCCGCAGCGTACCCACCAGTTGCCCCTGGAAGGCCTGGGCTTCGGCATAGAGACCGTCGTGGGCGGCCATCAGGGTACGCGCCCAGGCGAGGATGCGCTGACCGGCCTCGGTGAAACCCTCGAAACGCTGCCCGCGGCGTACCAGCTCCACCCCCAACTCGTCTTCCAGGCCGCGCAGGCGCATGGACAGAGTCGGCTGGGTGACGTGACAGCGCGCCGCCGCCTGGCCGAAGTGGCGCGTCTCGTCCAGGGCGATGAGAAAACGCAGTTGCTTGATATCCACCGGTCTACTCCGCTCTCGCCTGCTTTACCCCCTCTCCCCATGGGAGAGGGTTGGGGTGAGGGTCTTTCTTCAAGCGGGCAGTATTTCCCGATAATCGCGCACCGCCTCGAACTCCTCGCTGTCCTTGGGCCCGCGGCGGCTGTCCGGCTCGTGGATCGCCAGCAGGTGGGCAACCCCGTAGTCGCGGGCGCTGCGCAGGATCGGCAGGTTGTCGTCGATGAACAGGGTACGCGCCGGATCGAAGGCGAAGTCGGCCTGCAGGGCGTGCCAGAACTGCTGTTCTTCCTTGGGGAAGCCATAGTCGTGGGAACTGATCAGCCGGTCGAAATAGGGCGCCAGTTCGATGCGCTCCAGCTTCAGCGACAGGGAATCGCGATGGGCGTTGGTGATCAGCGCCACGCGCTTGCCGGCGCGCTGCAGGGCGGCCAGGAAGGTATCGGCATCCGGACGCAGGGCGATCAGGTGAGCGATCTCCTCCTTGAGTTCGCGCATGGAAAAGCCCAGCTCGGCGCTCCAGAAGTCCAGGCAATACCAGGTCAGCTTGCCCTGGTGGCTGAAAAACAGCGGCTCCAGCTCGGCCTTGGCCAGCGCCAGGGACTGGCCGTGGCGCTCGGCATAGCGCTGCGGCAGATACTCCAGCCAGAAATGGTTGTCGAAATGCAGATCGAGCAGGGTGCCGTCCATGTCCAGCAACACGGTATCGATACGGCTCCAGTCGAGAGGGGTCATGGTGACTCCGGATCATGTAACAGGCGGGTTATCATACCCGTCCGCCCAGCCCAGGAGCCGTCCATGCGCCAGAAACCCACTGTTCTCGCCCGACAGATCGTGGCCAAGAGCCGTCTGTTCACCGTCGAGGAGATGCAGTTGCGCTTCGCCAACGGCGAGGAGCGCACCTACGAGCGCCTGGCCAACAAGGGCACCGGTCACGGCGCGGTGATGGTGGTGGCCCTGCAGGACGCCACCCGCGCCCTGCTCATCGAGGAATACTGCGGCGGCGTGGAAAACTACGAACTGTCGCTGCCCAAGGGTCTGGTGGAGCCGGGCGAAGATATCCTTGACGCCGCCAATCGCGAACTCAAGGAAGAGGCGGGTTTCGGTGCCAACCAGCTGGAATACCTCACCGCGCTGTCGCTGAGCCCCGGCTACATGAGTCAGCGCATCCATGTGGTGCTGGCCCGCGACCTCTATCCGGAGCGCCTGCCGGGCGATGAACCCGAGCCACTCGAAGTCAGCAGCGTCGACCTGCGCGAGCTGTCGCAGCTGGTGCAGAATCCGCGCTTCTCCGAAGGCCGCGCCCTGGCCGCCCTCTACTTGGTGCGCGACCTGCTCACCCAACGCGGAGAACTGCCGGCATGATGGCGCCCGTTTCCATTACCGCTCCGCTGGTACTCAACGTCATCGACCTGGTGCGCCAGGCCGGCGCGGCCATCCTGCCCCACTGGCGCCAGGGCGTGGCGGTGCGGCAGAAGAGCGACGACTCGCCGGTGACCGCCGCCGACCTCGCCGCCCACCGGGTGCTGGCGGACGGCCTCGCCCGGCTGACCCCGGACGTGCCGGTGCTATCGGAAGAAGCCTGTGACATCCCCTTCGCGGCGCGTAGCGCCTGGGACGTCTGGTGGGTGGTCGATCCCCTGGACGGCACCAAGGAATTCATCGACGGCAGCGAGGAATTCACCGTCAACGTGGCCCTGGTCGAACGCGGCCAGGTGATCTTCGGCGTGGTCGGCATCCCCACCCGGGATGTCTGCTTCAGCGGCGGTCGTGAACTGGGCGCCTTCCGCATCCAGGGTGAAGACGGCGTCGAGATCGGCGTGCGCAATCAGCCGGAAGACGCCTTTACCGTGGTCGCCAGCCGCCGCCATGGCAGTCCGGCGCAGCAACGGCTGCTGGAGGAGCTGGGCAACACCCTCGGCGAACCCAAGCTGGTCAGCGTCGGCAGCTCGCTGAAGTTCTGCCTGCTAGCCGAGGGGCTGGCCGATTTCTATCCGCGGCTCGCCCCCACTTCTCAGTGGGACACTGCCGCCGCCCAAGGCGTGCTGGAAGGCGCCGGCGGCGAGGTCCTGACCCTGGACGGTCAGCCCCTCACCTACGAGATGCGCGAGTCCTTCCTCAATCCGCACTTCCTCGCCCTGCCCCGTGAGGCCGCCTGGAGGCAGCAGGTGCTGGAGCTGGCCGGCTCCTTGGGCGACGCCTGAGCCGTCAGACCACGACCCTGGCCAGCTCCGGCACATCGCCCGACAGGCCCAGGGCGCGGCGCACGAACAGCGCCTTGGCCTCGAAGTGGCGATCGACCTGCTTGAGCGCGGCGTTGCGCAGCCAGCGTAGCGGCAGGCGGTCGTCCTGGAACAGGCGCTGGAAGCCTTCCATCGCCGCCATCATCGCCAGGTTGTGCGGCATGCGGCGGCGCTCGTAGCGTTCCAGCACCCGCTGTTCGGCGATGGATTCACCGCGCGCCTGGGCATGACGCAATTCCTCGGCCAGCACCGCGGCGTCGAGAAAGCCCAGGTTGACGCCCTGCCCGGCCAGCGGATGGATGACATGGGCGGCATCGCCGATCAAGGCCAGGCCAGGCTCCACATAGCGCTTGGCATGGCGCTGGCGCAGCGGGATGCACAGTCGCGTGTCGCTGCACTCCACCTTGCCCAGGCGATGCTCGAAAGCCTCGCCCAGGGCCTGGCAGAAGGCCGTGTCGTCCAAGGCCATCAGCCGCTCGCCCTGCTTGGGCGTGCAGGACCAGACGATGGAGCACCAGCGGGTATCGCCACCGCGGTCCAGCGGCAGGAAGGCCAGCGGGCCGTCGTCGGTGAATCTCTGCCAGGCGGTGCGCTGGTGCGATTCGGCACAGCGCACGCTGGTGACGATGGCATGGTGCAGATAGTCCCACTCGCGGGTTTCCAGCCCGGCCAGGCGACGCACGGCGGAGGTGGCGCCATCGGCGGCCACCACCAGCGGGGCGCGGATCTGACGATCGCCGGCCAATTGCACCAGCCACTGGTCGCCGGAGCGACGCAGCAACTCCAGGCGCGCCTCCGGCAGGAGCAGGACGTTGGCCTCGGCCAGGCGTTCGAGCAGGGCGTCCTGCACCACGCGATTCTCGACGATATGGCCGAGCACCTCGGCGTGCACGCTGGCGGCATCGAAATGCACGGCGCCGGTGCCGGAGCCGTCCCAGACGTGCATCGCCTGGTAGGGACTGACGCGGCGCGCGAGGATGCCGTCCCAGGCACCCAGGCGCTGCAGGATGCGCTGGCTGGCCAGCGACAGGGCGCTGACCCGGGGCTCGAAGGGCAGGTCGCTTTCGACCGCGCCCGGCGTGAGTGGGCCGCGGTCGAGCAGCACCACCGACAGGCCGCTGTCGGCCAGCGCCAGGGCCAGGCCGCTGCCGACCATGCCGGCACCGACGATCACCAGATCCGCATGGGTCAGCATGCTCGTTTCTCCTCGCAGGTCAGGGACGGGTACCCAGGCCCATGGCCTGGCGGGCGAAGGCACTCTTGGCCGGTGGGCACAGCTCCAGGCCGACCAGGCCCAGGTTGCGTCCGGCACTGAGCCAGGGCCGACTGTTGGAAAACAGCCGGGTGATACGATCGGAAAAGCCGATGGTCAGCTGCTGATCCAGACGCTGGCGCTGCAGATAGTCCTGCAAGGTGGCGAAATCACCGGGCGCCGCGCCGCTTTCCAGCAGGCACTCGGCCAGGCTGTCCACGTCGCGCAGAGACAGATTGAAGCCTTGGCCGGCGATAGGGTGCAGGCTGTGGGCGGCGTTGCCCAGCACCACCAGATGCGGGCGGACCTGTTCGTTAGCCTCCAGCAGGGTCAGCGGATAGGCGTGACGGGTGCCCACCTGGGTGAAGCTGCCCAGGCGATAGCCCACCGCCTGCTGCAATTCGGCGAGAAAGACGGCATCGGTCGCCTGTTGCAACCGCAATGCCTCGGCATCCGGCTGGGTCCAGACCAGGGCGCTGCGCTGGCCCGGCAGGGGCAGCAGCGCCAGGGGACCATGGGGCGTGAAGCGCTCGAAGGCGCGACCCCCATGCCCCAGATTGGTCGAGACGTTGGCGATCAACGCGGTCTGCTCGTAGACCGTGCGGCGCACCTCGATGCCGAGGGATTCGCGCAGCGCCGAACGCCCACCGTCGGCCAGTACCGCCAGGCCGCATTCGAGGACGTCGCCATCATCCAGTTCCAGACGATAGCCATCGGGTATGGCGGTGAGCGTGCGCACCTCGGCCGGGCAGCGCCAGTCCACCACCTCGCGATCCAGCGCCTGCCAGAGCACCTGGCCGATCCAGGCGTTCTCCACCACATAGCCCAGCGCCGGCAGATTCTCGTCACGGGCGAGCAACTGGGTCACGCCGAAGCGGCCCTGGTCGGAGACCTGGATCTCTTGGATCGCCTCGGCATGTTCGGCCAGAGCCTCCCACACGCCGAGACGCTGGTAGATCAGCCGTGAACCATAGGACAGCGCCGAGGAGCGGGCGTCGTAGCTGGGCTGATAGGTATCGCCGGGGGCGAAGGGTTCCACCAGCAGGATGCGCCAGCCGCGCGCCTTGGCGCCGGCCTGCAGGGCCAGGGCCAGGCTGGCACCCACCAGACCGCCGCCGATGATGGCGATATCAGGACGTTGCATGAGCGTTCTCCCGGCGGTCGCGCGCGGCCGCCATCAAGCCTTCGATCTCCGCAGCCGCCTTGGGCAGGCCGGCGGTCAGCACCTCGCAACCACTGCGCGTCACCAGCACCTCGTCCTCGATGCGGATGCCCAGGCCACGCCATTTGCGCGGCACCTCGGCGTCCGGCGGGATATAGAGTCCGGGCTCCACGGTCAGCACCATACCCGGCTCCAGCATCCGCCACTGGTCGCCGATGCGATATTCACCCACGTCATGGACATCCAGCCCCAGCCAGTGACCGGCGCGGTGCATGTAGAACTCGCGACAGGCGCCCGCCTCGATCAGGTCGTCCAGTTGGCCCTGGAGCAGGCCCAGGGCCAACAGCCCTTCGGTGATCACCCTGACCGTGGCCTCATGGGGTTCGTTCCAGTGCCGCCCGGGTGCCACGCAGGCGATGGCGGTCTGGTTGGCCGCCAGCACGATGTCGTACAGCTGCCGCTGCTCGGGCGAGAAGCGGCCATTGACGGGAAAGGTACGGGTTACGTCGCTGGCATAGCACTCCAGTTCGCAGCCGGCGTCGATCAGCACCAGGTCGCCGTCGCGCAGGGGTGCGTCGTTGGCCTGGTAATGCATCACGCAGGCGTTGGCCCCCGCGGCGACGATGGAGCCATAGGCCGCCAGCCGTGCGCCACCCTGGCGAAAACAGTAGTCCAGCTCCGCCTCCAGGTGATACTCGCGCAGCCCCGGCCGGCAGGCCTGCATGGCGCGCAGGTGGGCGGCGCAGGTCAGCTCGGCGGCGGCCTTGAGCAGGCGCACCTCGGCGGCCGACTTGTACAGTCGGCTGTCGTGCAGCAGGGTATCCAGCGCCAGCAGCTCCCGCGGCGGCGAAGCGCCCTGATCGGCCTTGGCGCGGATCAGTTCGATCCAGTTGAGCAGTTGCCGCTCGAATTCCGGATGGGCACCCATGGCGTAGTAGACCCGCTCGCGGCCTTCCAGCAGGCCGGGCAGGATGTCGTCCAGATCGCCGATGGGAAAGGCGTCGTCCGCGCCATAGTCGGCCAGCGCCCCTTCCTGACCCGCGCGCCGGCCCTCCCAGCGTTCCATCTCCAGATCCCGCTCGCGGCAGAACAGCAGGTATTCACCATGGGCACGGCCGGGAATCAGCACGGCCAGGGCCTCGGGTTCGGGAAAGCCAGTGAGGTACTGGAAATCGCTGTCCTGGCGATAGGGCTGCTCGATGTCGCGGTTGCGCAGGCACACCGGCGCAGCGGGCAGCAGGGCGATGCCGCCGTGGCCGATCTCGGCCATCAGGGCGCGGCGGCGGCGGGCGAATTCGGCCTTGTGGATTCGCGGCATGGCCGCTCAGTGCACCACGGGCGCAGGTTCGGGGAGGGGGCCGCGGCCGTACTCGCCATAGAGCAGCAGCGGGGCCACGCGCAGGTATTCGGTGACTTCCATGAAGTCGTTCTCACCCTCTTCGCCTTCCTCGGCGGGCTCCTGGATCTGCGCGATGGCTGCCAGGTCTTCGAGCACCTCGCGCGCCTCGCCGGAGACTTCGCCCGTGCGCCCGGACAGGCCGAAGCCGGCCAGAAAGCCCTGGCACCACTCGCCCAGGGCGGCGGTGCGCTCGACCAGGGAGAATTCGTCCGGTGGCAGCATTAGTACCAGGGCCACCTGCTGGCCGGCGAATTCCTGTTGCACCATGCCCAGCAGCCCCGAGAGCGCCGCCTGCAGACGTTCGCCCGGCGCGCCACCGAGCAGCTCGCTGGCCGCGGCCAGCCAGTCGTTCTCGTCGAAGCCCGCGCCGCCACAGACCCGACCGAGCAGGTGACCGTGGAGTTCGGCGGGCGAGACCGGCAGAGCGGCCTCGGCGAGCAGGGTGGAGAAGGCGGCGTAGGCGGATGCTGAGCTGGACATGGCGTCGAGGTGAGGCGCTGGCTAGAATGAAGCCTTATCCTACGCGCTGACCCCGCCGGCGGCCAATCTCGTTGCACCCTTCTGGAGCTGTAGCCCTCATGAGCGAGTCTCGCGACACGCCCCTCGACGCCGATCTGGAAGCCCTCGGTGACCGTGTGGAGCGCCTGCTCCTGCGGCTTGAGGAATTGCAGCGGCAGAATCGACAACTGCGCCAGGGCGAGCGCAACTGGCGCCAGGAGCGCGCCGAGTTGATCGAAAAGAACGAATTGGCCAGATCGAAGGTCGAAGCGATGATTTTACGCCTGAAAGCTTTGGAGCAGGACTCATGAGCATCGAGACCGTGACCGTCCAGATAATGGAAAAGGAATATCGCATCAGCTGCCCGGCTGACGAGCGCGCCAACCTGGAGAGCACCGCTCGCTACCTGGACGGCAAGATGCGCGAGATCCGCGCCAGCGGCAAGGTCATCGGCGCCGACCGCGTGGCCGTGATGGCCGCCCTCAACATCACCCACGAACTGCTGCACCGCCAGGACGACGTCAGCCTGGAAGTCAGCAGCACCCGCGAGCGGGTCCGCGACCTGCTGGATCGCGTCGACCGCGCCCTGATCACCGAACACGACACCACTGCCTGACCGCCGACCCGGGGATCGGCGGGGGTTTGCATCCTGGCTCAGGGGCGTATACTGGAGGTCACTCTCTGGTGTGTGCGCCAGTCGGTCATGTCCCCGAGCCGATAAGCAACACCCCGGGGGTTGCTCGTAAGACTGGTGTGCATGTCCGCTACGGCGGAAAGCCTAAAGGTCTACGACTTCTCCCACCTTGAACCAAGGGTTCAAGGGCTACACCGGCAGCGGCATTCCGGAGAGCTCATTTCTTCCATGACCACCCCGCCTTCTACCGATCTCAGCAGGCCCGCGCTGCGCAAGCTTCTCCGCCAGCGACGTCGCGCCCTCACCCCCGTACAGCAACGCCAGGCCGCCCGCGAACTGTATCGCCAGCTTGCCCAGCATCCGCTGTTTCGTCGCGCCCGCCATATCGCCTTCTACCTGCCCAGCGATGGCGAGATCGATCCGCGTCCATTGCTCGAAGAAGCCCAGCGCCGCGGCAAGGCCACCTATCTGCCGGTACTCTCCCGCTGGCCACGCACCGCCATGATCTTTCAGCGCGTCGGCCGCGGTGAATCCTGGGTGCGCAATCGCTTCGGCATCGCCGAGCCACGCCCGGATCGGCGCCTGGGTCGACCGACCTGGGCTCTCGGGCTGATCCTGATGCCGCTGGTGGGCTTCGATCCGCAGGGCGGACGCCTGGGCATGGGCAAGGGCTTCTATGACCGCAACCTGGCCTATCTGGCACGCCGGCGGCAATGGCGCAGCCCGCGGCTGATCGGCTGTGCCCATGAATGTCAGAAGGTGGAGCGACTGGCACTGGCGGCCTGGGACGTGCCCATGGCGGCCGTGGTGAGCGATGGCGGCTGGTACGGTCAGCGTACCGGAGAGACTTCCCGCGCCGGCTGAGCGTCGCTGGTGTAGCGAGCGTATTGCTGCTGGTTCTGGCGCTGCTCCCAGAAGCTCTGGGTATACCCGGTGGTGACCACGCCCAGGGTAAAGATCAGGACCAGCACCCACAACAGATCAGGTTTGCGTTTCATCGAACTGGGCCACCCCCTTGCTGGCACCTTTGGGCAGGACAGGACGTCGCCCTGTTATGCTCAGCGCGTACGATCAGACTACATCCGGAATGCGCGGCATTCTGCGACAAGCGGTCGCCCCTTGCAATCGACCAGACCCCTTCCTGGAAGCTCCCGAGCCTCCATTCGTCAGGAGACGAACCGTGGCCTGCTGGCTGTTGAAATCCGAGCCCGATGAGTTCTCACTGGACGACTTGCAACGCCTGGGCCAGGCGCGTTGGGACGGCGTGCGCAATTACCAGGCACGCAACTTCCTGCGCGCCATGAAACCCGACGAGCTGTTCTTCTTTCATCATTCGAGTTGCGCCGAACCGGGCATCGCCGGCATCGGCCGGATCGTGGGCGAAGCCTTCGCCGACCCCACTGCCCTCGACCCGGAAAGCCCCTACCATGCGCCCAAGGCCAGCGCCGCAGACAATCCCTGGACGGCGCGCCAGGTGGCCTTCGTCGAGGCCTTTCCGCGAGTGCTGAGCCTACCGCGCCTGCGCCAGTTGCCGGCACTCGCCGACTTCGCCCTGCTGCGCAAGGGCAATCGTCTGTCGGTGATGCCGGTCTGCGCCGAGGAGTGGGCGGCGATCGTCGCCGCGGCCCGCGCCTGACCGCGCTCAGGGCTGGATGATCAGGTTGTTGAACAGCAGGTCTTCCACCAGGGGCTTGCCTTCCTCCTGGGTGAGCACGTTCTGCACCTGCTTGAGCGCCTCCTGGCGCAGTTTTTCGCGGGCTTCCACGCCGGCCAGGGTCTCGTCGGTCTGCTGGGCGAAGAGCATCACCAGCTGATTGCGGATCAGCGGCTCGTGGAACTCGACCTTATCCTTGGCTTCCTTGCCGGTCATCATCAGGGCGATGTCGGCCTTGTAGTACTTGAGCTTGGGCCCGCTGCCATAGTTGCCGACCAGGGCCGGAGTCAGGTTGTAGAATTCGGTCTTGGGGGCCTCCCCTTCCTTTTTCTCTTCGTTCGCCCAGGCAGTGAAGGCCAGGCAGAAGGACAACAAAACGGCGGCGACGGCTTTCACGGCGAATCCTCTAGAGATGGATGGCTGCAGCATAGCCAGCGGAATTCAAGGGGTCACCTCGAACCTGAGGGTTCCGATCACCTGGCCGACGTCCGTCACCACTTGCACCTGCCAACGGCCGGTCACGTCGCCGGGAAAGTTCTGTTTGTGGGTCCAGGCGCGATAACCGGCCTCGCGACCGCCGCTGATATCCAGGGGAATCCGATCCACCTCCCGACCGGCATGACGCCAGACATGGTAGATACGCTCGTTCAGGCCACGCGGTGCGTTGATGGCGGTGAAGGCATAGAGCCCCTGGGCGCGCAGCTGGGCGCTGCTCAGGCTCTTCACCGCATCGCCGGGCTGGCGCTTGAGGCTGTCGAAGTTGGTGCTCATGCCCATGTCGGTCAGCCACAGGGTGGCCGGCGGCACCCAGGCGCGCCCCAGCCAGCCAAAGGCGCCGATGGCCAGGCACAGGCCCAGCAGCCCCAGCCAGCGCCAGCCCAGGCGTACCCGGAAGGCCACCGCCAGACTGGGAAAGGACAGCAGCACGGCGACGCCCAGGGCCAGTTCGTAGCTCTGGGTAGTGGTCAGGTGCAGGATGATCGGTAGCGCCGTGAGCAGTACCGCGAACAGCGTCAGGGTGTGATAGCTGAGAAATACCCAGCGCCGCGGCGCCAGGGTCTTGTAGTAGAGCGGATCGATGATGGACACCAGGGCGGCCGCGCCAAGCAGTCCGGTGAACAGCGCCTGGCCGCTGTTCCAGGCCGTGGTGATGGCAAAGAACGGCAGGCAGAAGAACAGACTTTCCTGGTGGATCAACTGGGTGGCGTAGCGTAGCAGCGGTGGTGGCAATTCCCAGCCGAAACGGCGGCTGACCCAGCCCCGCAGCACGTTTTCCAGCATCAGCCAGACCCAGCTCGCCAGCATGATCACCGCCATCACCGGGGCGAAACCCTTCTGCCGGTCCACCAGCAGGAAGCTGCAGATCCCCGAGATGAAGCCGGCCAGGGCGATCAATCGCGGATAGCGCTCGAACAGGGTGGTGATCAGGGTCAGGGCGCGGGAGGACAGGACTTTCCAGGCAGGCATGATGACTCGTGAAAACGGCAGCAAAGACGCGCCACCCTAGGCGCGCAACCCGTACAGATCAAGGGGGAATCCGGGCACCCACTGCCACAGGGCGGAAAAGCCTATGCAGGCTGTAATATCATTGTAATATTCGAAAACGAACCTGGAATGTTCGCTTTCGATTAATACCTATAACAATACCGAGGCTCCCATGCTTGGAATCTTCGCCCCTGCGGCCCATCGCACGCCGCTGCCCGCCGATCGCATCGATCCCGTCTACCGCCGTCTCCGCTGGCAGATCTTCGCCGGGATCTTTATCGGCTATGCCGGCTACTACCTGCTCCGCAAGAACTTCTCGCTGGCCATGCCCTATCTGGTGGAGCAAGGCTACAGCCGGGGTGAACTGGGCGTGGCGCTGTCCGCGGTGGCCATCGCCTACGGCCTGTCCAAGTTCCTCATGGGGCTGGTCTCGGACCGCTCCAATCCACGCTATTTCCTGCCCTTCGGGCTGGTGATGTCGGCGCTGGTGATGCTGCTGTTCGGATTCGCACCCTGGGCCACCTCCAGTGTCAGCATCATGTTCGTCCTGCTGTTCCTCAACGGCTGGTTCCAGGGCATGGGCTGGCCGCCCAGCGGTCGCACCATGGTGCACTGGTGGTCGCAGAAGGAGCGTGGCGGGGTGGTCTCGGTGTGGAACGTCGCCCACAACGTCGGCGGCGGCCTGATCGGCCCGCTGTTCCTGCTCGGCCTGGCCTGGTTCAACGACTGGCACGCCGCCTTCTATGTCCCGGCCGTGGTGGCTCTGGCGGTGGCGGTCTTCGCCTTCATCGCCATGCGCGATACCCCGCAGTCCTGCGGCCTGCCATCGGTGGAACACTGGAAACAGGACTTCCCCGAGGGCTACAGCGAAGGTCACGAACGCGAATTCTCCACCAAGGAGATCTTCGTCGAGTACGTGCTGAAGAATCGCCTGCTCTGGTACATCGCCTTTGCCAACGTCTTCGTCTATCTGCTGCGCTATGGCGTGCTGGACTGGGCCCCCACCTACCTCAAGGAAGCCAAGCACTTCTCGGTGGACAAGACCTCCTGGGCCTACTTCTTCTACGAATGGGCCGGCATCCCCGGGACCCTGCTCTGCGGCTGGCTCTCGGACAAGCTGTTCCGCGGTAACCGCGGCGCCACCGGGGTGGTGTTCATGCTCGGCGTACTGGTCGCCACCCTGGTCTATTGGCTCAACCCGGAAGGCAATCCCGGTGTCGATCTGGCGGCCCTGGTATCCATCGGCTTCCTGATCTACGGCCCGGTGATGCTGATCGGCCTGCAGGCGCTGGAGCTGGTGCCCAAGAAGGCCGCCGGCACCGCCGCGGGCTTCACCGGCCTGTTCGGCTATCTGGGCGGTTCGGTGGCGGCCAACGCCCTGGTGGGCTACACCGTGGACCACTTCGGCTGGGATGGTGGCTTCATGCTGCTGGTCGGCTCCTGCGTCCTGGCCATCGTCTTCCTGGCGATGACTCTGAGACACACCGGCATGGTGGCCAAGGCGGCGCAGTAGCGCCGATTGCCCAGGATGGATGACGGCACAGCCTCATCCACTCTGGGTCCTGGTCGAAAACGCTTTGTGCTTTTCGATCAATCGCGGCCATGGGCCGCTCCTACAGGTAGAGCTTACCCGTAGGAGCGGCCCATGGCCGCGATAGACTCACCCCCGCGGCGCGTAGGCGAAGACGTCGGCGCGCATCTGGTGCGCGTCCATGCCGGCGTCCACCAGGGCATCCAGGGTGGCATAGACCATCGCCGGTGAGCCGCTGGCATAGACGTGCAGCCCGCCCAGGTCAGCGAAATCCGCGCGCACCACCTCGTGCAACAGACCGCAGCGCCCTTCCCAGCCACAGGCCTCGCTCACCACCCGGTTCAGGGTGAGATTGGGCAGTTCCGCCCAGGCGTCCCAGGCCTCGATGGCATAGAAGTCGTCCGGCGTGCGCACGCCCCAATAGAGGTGCACCGGATGAGCGAAGCCCCGGGTACGGGCGTCTTCGATCAGGCTGTGCATCTGGGCCATGCCGGTCCCGGCGGCGATCAGCACCAGGGGGCCAGCTGGCAATTCGGCCAGATGGGCGTCGCCATAGGGCAACTCGACCTGGGCCATGCCCCTGCTTTCCAGTTGCGCCAGCAGCGCCTGGCTGCTGGCCTCGCGGGCCAGCACGTGCAATTCCAGCTCACGCCCCTGGTGGGGCGCCGAGGCCAGGGAAAAGGCCGATTGCTTGCCGTCATCGCGCTGGATCAACAGGTACTGACCGGCGTGATAGCGCGGCGCCCGGCCGGCCGGCGCGCGCAGGCGCACCCGGCGGACATCACCCCCCACGTCATCCAGGGCAACCACCTGACAGGCCAGCTGACGCACCGGCAACTCACCGGGCGCCAGGACGCCATCCCACTGCAGCAAGCAATCGCTGAGCGGTACCGCCACGCAGACATAAACCTCGCCGTGATCGACGGTCTTTCCGTGCTGGGTGACCTGCCCCTCCACCAGCAGCGCGGCGCAGAGCTGGCAGTTGCCGTTGCGGCAGCTGTGCGGTCCGCTGTAGCCGAGACGCTGCGCGGCGGCCAGGATGGCTTCGCCGGGCTGGGTTTCCAATACCGCACCCGAGGGCTGCAGGGTGACCTTCATCGTCGTCTCCGTTAATCGATCCCGAGACTGGACCACATCTCGTCCACCCGTTTGACCACCGCTTCGTCCTTGACGATCGCCCGCCCCCACTCACGCGTGGTTTCGCCCGGCCACTTGTGGGTGGCATCCAGGCCCATCTTCGAGCCCAGGCCGGAGATCGGCGAGGCGAAGTCCAGGTAGTCGATGGGGGTGTTGTCGATCATCACGGTGTCGCGCTTGGGATCCATGCGCGTGGTGACCGCCCAGATGACATCGTTCCAGTCGCGGGCATTGATGTCGTCGTCGGTGACGATCACGAACTTGGTGTACATGAACTGCCGCAGGAACGACCAGACACCCAGCATCACCCGCTTGGCATGGCCCGGGTACTGCTTCTTGATGGTCACCACCGCCATGCGGTAGGAGCAGCCTTCCGGCGGCAGGTAGAAGTCGACGATTTCCGGAAACTGCTTTTGCAGGATGGGCACGAAGACTTCGTTGAGCGCCACGCCGAGGATGGCCGGCTCGTCCGGCGGTCGTCCGGTGTAGGTGCTGTGATAGATGGGGTCGCGCCGGCGGGTGATGCGCTCCACGGTAAAGACCGGGAAGGTATCGACCTCGTTGTAGTAGCCGGTATGGTCGCCATAGGGGCCTTCCGGCGCCGTCTCACCCGGATGGATGACCCCTTCCAGCACGATTTCGGCGCTGGCCGGCACCTGCAGGTCGTTGCCCACGCACTTGATCAGCTCGCTGCGACTGCCGCGCAGAAGGCCAGCGAAGGCGTATTCGGACAGGGTATCAGGCACTGGCGTGACCGCACCGAGGATGGTGGCCGGATCCGCGCCCAGGGCCACGGCCACCGGATAGGGCTGGCCGGGATGCTTCTGGCACCACTCGCGGAAATCCAGGGCACCGCCACGGTGGCTCAGCCAGCGCATGATCAGCTTGTTGCGGCCGATGACCTGCTGGCGATAGATACCGAGGTTCTGGCGCTCCTTGTTGGGCCCGCGGGTGACGGTCAGGCCCCAGGTGATCAACGGCGCCACGTCGCCCGGCCAGCAGTGCTGGATCGGCAGCTTGCCTAGATCGACCGCCTCGCCTTCTTCGATCACCTCCTGGCAGGGAGCGTCCTTGAGGACCTTGGGCGCCATGCTGATGACCTTCTTGTAGATCGGCAGCTTCGACCAGGCATCCTTCAGGCCCTTGGGCGGCTCGGGCTCCTTGAGGAAGGCCAGCAGTTTGCCGATCTCGCGCAGGGCGCCGACGTCCTCGGCGCCCATGCCCAGCGCCACGCGCTGGGGCGTACCGAACAGGTTACCCAGCACAGGCATGGAAAAGCCCACGGGATTCTCGAACAGCAGCGCCGGGCCCTGCTTGCGCAAGGTGCGGTCGCAGATTTCGGTCATCTCGAGGATCGGCGAGACCGGGGCGGTCACGCGCTTCAGTTCACCACGCTGCTCCAGGCTGCGGATGAAGTCACGCAGATCTCGGTATTGCATGCGGCCTCTTGGCGCTGGGGAAAGTCTGGCAGTCTACCGCCTGAGTCGCGCATCGAGAAAGCATTGGCCCAGAAACGCGAAAGGCCGGGATTTCCCCGGCCTTTGCATGCGACGGCGCCTTACTTGCTGCGCTTCATCGAATCGAAGAACTCGTTGTTGGTCTTGGTCTGACGCAACTTGTCGAGGAGGAATTCGATGCCGGCGATCTCATCCATCGGATGCAGGATCTTGCGCAGGATCCACATGCGCGACAGCTCTTCCTCGTCGGTGAGCAGCTCTTCGCGGCGGGTGCCGGACTTGTTGATGTTGATGGCCGGGAAGACGCGCTTCTCGGCGATCCGACGCTCCAGGGGCAGTTCCATGTTGCCGGTGCCCTTGAATTCCTCGTAGATCACCTCGTCCATCTTCGAGCCGGTTTCCACCAGCGCGGTGGCGATGATGGTCAGGCTGCCGCCTTCTTCGATGTTACGGGCGGCGCCGAAGAAGCGCTTGGGCTTCTCCAGGGCATGGGCGTCGACACCACCGGTGAGCACCTTGCCGGAGCTGGGGATCACGGTGTTGAAAGCCCGCGCCAGACGGGTGATGGAATCCAGCAGGATGACCACGTCCTTCTTGTGCTCGACCAGGCGCTTGGCCTTCTCGATCACCATGTCGGCGACCTGCACGTGGCGGGTCGGCGGCTCGTCGAAGGTGGAGGCCACCACTTCACCGCGCACGGTGCGCTGCATCTCGGTCACTTCCTCGGGACGCTCGTCGATGAGCAGCACGATGAGGTAGCACTCGGGATTGTTGCGGGTGATGTTGGCCGCGATGTTCTGCAGCATGATGGTCTTGCCGGCCTTGGGCGGCGCGACGATCAGACCGCGCTGACCCTTGCCGATGGGGGCGCAGAGGTCGATGACCCGACCGGTGAGGTCTTCGGTGGAGCCGTTGCCGGCTTCCATGGTCAGGCGCTTGTTGGGGAACAGGGGCGTGAGGTTCTCGAACAGCACCTTGTTCTTGGCGTTTTCCGGCCGGTCGAAGTTGATGGTGTCGACCTTGAGCAACGCGAAGTAGCGCTCGCCCTCTTTCGGCGGACGAATCTTGCCGATGATGGTATCGCCGGTGCGCAGGTTGAAGCGGCGGATCTGGCTGGGGGAGACATAGATGTCGTCGGGACCGGCCAGGTAGGAGGAGTCGGCGCTACGCAGGAAGCCGAAGCCGTCCTGCAGGATCTCCAGCACGCCATCTCCGGAAATCTCGTCGCCACCTTTCGCATGCTTCTTGAGCAGCGCGAAGATGATGTCCTGCTTGCGGGACCGGGCCATGTTTTCCAAGCCCGCGGCATCCGCCATTTCCAACAGTTCCGTGATGGGCTTTTGCTTGAGTTCGGTCAGATTCATAGACGTATGTTGACGTGAGAAGAGGCGAAGGAGGGAATCGAGCTGAGCGGTCGGATGCGAGATTAGCTTCGCGGGATGCGTTCTGAAGAGGAGAACTGACGGCTGCAGCAGATGAGAAGACGACCCGCTGATGGGGTCGTGGGCTGGAATCTAGCACCTGCATGGGTGCTCGTCCAGCCGTCCAGGCATAAAAAAGCCCCGCATGGCGGGGCTTTCGACTGGATTCCTCAGACGTTAGCGTCGAGGAAGGCGGCCAGTTGCGACTTGGACAGGGCGCCGACCTTGGTGGCCTCGACCGCGCCGTTCTTGAACAGCATCAGGGTCGGGATGCCACGCACGCCGTACTTGGGCGGGGTGTCCTGGTTTTCATCGATGTTCAGTTTGCAGACCTTGAGCTTGCCCTGGTAATCCTTGGCGATCTCGTCCAGGACCGGGGCGATCATCTTGCACGGACCGCACCATTCGGCCCAGTAGTCGACCAGCACGGGGCTGTCGGACTTCAGCACGTCCTGCTCGAAGCTGGCGTCGCTGACGTTGGTGATGTATTCGCTCATTGACTCTCTCCGAATTCGGGTGCGACTTGAAGTATGGCCATGATAGCCCTGCTGCCGTCACTTCGAAAGCATTCGAACATTGATGGTGACTATGACGGGCATTGATGGCAGAGGCAGCTCACGATCCGGCGAGCCGGCGATAGGGTCTTTTTAGTACCGTTTGACCACCGCGCCGCCGATCATGGACAGCTGGTTAGACAGCGGGCACCGGGAAAGGGGTTCCACTGCGCAGCGCCGCATTGCGAATATGTTCGCGCATGGCCTTTTGCGCCGCTGCCGGCGAGCGGCGACTCAGGGCCCGAAGGATACGCCGGTGTTCCTGCCAGGTTTCCAGTGCCCGCTCGGGCCGGACGAAGGGCAGCTTCTGACTTTCGTGAAAGCGCTCGGGGCTGGTGGTGATCACTGCCAGCATGGCCGGATTGTCCGCGGCCAGCAGCAGCTGGCGATGGAAATCGAAGTCCAGCGCGGCCGCTTCTTCCAGCTCATTGGCCCGCAGCGCCCGGTGCAGGGCAGCGAGATTGACCTCCAGGCGATCCAGGTCGGCGGGGCCCAGGGTAACGGCGGCCAGACCGGCCGCGAAGCCTTCGAGGGCAAAGCGCAGCTGGAAGACATGGGCGGCGGCGACCTCGCCAGCGAAGGGCCAGTGTCCGTCCGCCGTGCTCGCCGTCTCCTGGACATAGACCCCACGTCCAGGCTGCACGCTGACCAGGCCCAGGGCACTGAGGGTGGACAGCGCCTCGCGCAGGGAGGCGCGACTCACCCCCAGCCGCTCGGCCAGCTCACGCTGCGCCGGGAGCGCCGCGCCGGGGGCATAGCCTTCGGTCTCGATCAGCCGGCGAATGGCGTCGACGGCATATTGGGGTACGGCGCGGGTGGCAGCGAAGGGCATGGGGTGGTCAGGCCAGTCAGTCCGGAAGTTCGCCTTTTATGCCGATTTTCCCGCCAGTTCAAGCCTGGCCCCATGGCGGAGCACAGGGCGGTAAGCGCGCACCAAAGCGGCCCACACCCAAAGCAGAGGTCTGCTTAGCCACCAGCGAACTGTTCAGACCAGTAAGACCAATCCTCAGGTCTGACGGCCCTCGCGCCCGTCTGGCCAGGGACTGGCACATGAAATGCACTGGGCATAGCCATCCCATCCTGCTTCCGGAGTCTCGTCATGCTCAAGCGCTGGACCGCCCTCTCCCTGCTCGCCCTGGGCCTGACCGCCCTGCACACCCCCGTCCAGGCCGACCAGCTGGCCGATATCCAGCAGCGCGGCACGGTGCGCATCGCCGTGCCCCAGGACTTTCCGCCCTTCGGCACCGTGGGCCCCGACCTCAAGCCCCGCGGCCTGGACATCGACACCGCCCAGTTGGTCGCCGACAAGCTGGGCGTCAAGCTGGCGCTGACCCCGGTCACCAGCACCAACCGCATCCCCTTCCTGACCACCGGCAAGGTGGACATGGTCATCTCCAGCCTGGGCAAGAATCCCGAGCGCGAACAGGTCATCGACTTCACCAAGCCCTATGCGCCTTTCTTTCTCGGCGTCTTCGGCGCCAAGGGCAGCGGCCTGAGCACGCCCGAAGAGCTAGCCGGCAAGACCATCGCCGTGACCCGCGGCGGTATCGAGGACATGGAGCTGAGCAAGGTGGCGCCCAAGGAGGCGGTGATCAAGAGATTCGAGGATAACAACGCCACCATCGCTGCCTATCTCGCCGGCCAGACCGAATTCATCGCCAGCGGCAGCTCGGTGATGGCTTCCATCGCCGAGAAGAAGCCCGAGCGCGCGCCGGAAATGAAGCTCACCCTGAAGAATTCGCCCAACTACATCGGCCTGGCCAAGCACGAACCGGCACTCAAGGCCAAGCTGGACAGCATCATCGACGCCGCTCGCGCCGACGGCAGCCTGGATCGCCAGGCCGAGAAATGGCTGGGCCAGCCGCTGCCCAAGGACATGTAAGGCATGGCCTATCAGTTCGACTTCCAGCCGGTCCTGCAGCAGGGTGACCTGCTGCTCAAGGGCGCCCTCTTCACCCTGGAGCTGACCGCCATTGGCGCGGTGCTGGGCATCGGCCTGGGCATCCTGGGCGCGGTCTGCCGCGCCTGGCAGCTCAAGCCCTTCGACCGGGTGTTCGGCGTCTATGTCGAGCTGATCCGCAACACGCCCTTTCTGATCCAGCTGTTCTTCATCTTTTTCGGCCTGCCCTCGCTGGGGGTGCACATCAGCGAATGGCAGGCGGCGGTGCTGGCCATGGTGATCAACCTGGGCGCCTACTCCACGGAGATCATCCGTGCCGGCATCCAGGCGGTACCCAAGGGCCAGCTGGAAGCCGCCGCGGCCCTGGCCATGACCCGCGCCGAGACCTTTCGCCACGTGATCCTCAGGCCCGCCCTGGCCAAGGTCTGGCCGGCGCTGTCGAGCCAGGTGGTGATCGTGATGCTGGGTTCGGCGGTCTGCTCGCAGATCTCCACCGAGGAGCTGACCTTTGCCGCCAACTTCATCCAGTCGCGCAACTTCCGCGCCTTCGAAACCTATCTGCTGACCACCGTGCTCTATCTGGTCATGGCCATCGGCGTACGCCAGCTGCTGCACTGGATCGGTCGGCGCTTCATCCAGGGAGGCCGCTGATGGACTTCACCCTCTGGGACATCGTCCGCAACCTGGGCACCGGGCTGTACTGGACCTTTGTCCTCTCGCTGGCGGCCTTTGCCGGCGGCGGTCTGGCCGGCCTGCTGGTGCTCTGGGCACGACTGTCGCCGCTGCGGACGCCACGCACGCTGGCGCGCCTGCACATCGAGCTGTTCCAGGGCACGCCACTATTGATGCAGCTGTTCCTGGTGTTCTTCGGCGTCTCGCTGCTGGGGCTGGAGATTCCCGCCTGGCTGGCTGCCGGCGTGGCCCTGACCCTGTTCACCAGCGCCTACCTCGCCGAGATCTGGCGCGGCTGCGTCGAGGCCATTCCCCATGGCCAGTGGGAAGCCTCGGAAAGCCTGGCCCTGACCCGCTTCGAGCAGTTGCGCCACGTCATCCTGCCGCAGGCCCTGCGCATCGCCGTGGCGCCTACCGTGGGCTTCTCGGTACAGGTGGTCAAGGGCACCGCGGTGACCTCCATCATCGGCTTCACCGAGCTGACCAAGATCGGCGGCATGCTCGCCAATGCCACCTACCAGCCCTTCACCGTCTACGGCCTCGCCGCCCTGGGCTACTTCCTCCTCTGCTACCCCCTGTCGCTGGCCGCGCGCTGGCTGGAAAGGAGACTGCATGCCGCTGCTTAGAGTGACCGCCCTGCACAAACACTATGGCAATCACCATGTGCTCAAGGGCATCGACCTGACCGTCGAGGAAGGCCAGGTGGTGGCCATCATCGGCAAGAGCGGCTCGGGCAAGAGCACCCTGCTGCGCACCCTGAACGGTCTGGAGTCGATCAACGACGGCGTCATCGAGGTGGATGGCGAGTACCTGGACGCCGCGCGGGTCAATCTGCGTTCCCTGCGGCAAAAGGTCGGCATGGTCTTCCAGCAGTTCAACCTCTTCCCGCACCTCACGGTGGGCGAGAACGTGATGCTGGCGCCCCAGGTGGTCAAGAAGACGAGCAAGGACGAGGCCCACGCCCTGGCCCGACAGATGCTCGACCGGGTCGGCCTGGCGGAAAAATTCGACAGCTATCCGGATCGGCTGTCCGGCGGCCAGCAGCAGCGGGTGGCCATCGCCCGCGCCCTGGCCATGTCGCCCAAGGTACTGCTGTGCGACGAGATCACCTCGGCGCTGGACCCTGAGCTGGTCAACGAGGTGCTGGCGGTGGTCAAGCAACTGGCCAGCGAAGGCATGACCTTGATCATGGTCACCCACGAGATGAGATTCGCCCGCGAGGTGGGCGACAAGCTGGTGTTCATGCATCAGGGCAAGGTGCATGAAAGCGGCCATCCCCAGGCGTTGTTCGCCCAGCCGCAGACCCCGGAACTGGCCCAATTCATCGGTCAAGTGGCCTCCTGAGCCGAAAAACCCCATTTTTTCTGCCACTTTGCGCAACCGTCACCGCTGTGCGCTTGAAGCCGTCACCGGCTAGCTGGCACGATGGCGCGGTTTATCGCCGAGAGCCTCCAGATGCAGCCTTCGCCAGCCGAACCCCACGAACTGATCGCCGCCATCGACCTGGGCTCGAACAGCTTTCATATCGTCCGGGCACGCAATTTCCACGGGGAGATCCGCATCCTTGAGCGGCTGGGCGAAAAGATCCAGCTGGCCGCCGGCCTGGACGACTCGCGCCTGCTCAGCGAAGAGGCCATCCAGCGTGGCCTGGACTGCCTGCGCCGCTTCGCCCAGCTGATCGCCGGCATGCCGCGCGGCGCCGTGCGGGTGGTGGGCACCAACGCCTTGCGCGAGGCACGCAATCGCGCCGAATTCATCCAGCGCGCTGAAGCCGTGCTCGGCCATGCGGTCGAGGTCATCTCCGGTCGCGAAGAGGCGCGTCTCATCTACCTGGGCGTGTCCCACTCCATGCCCGATGTGCCCGGGCGTCGCCTGGTCACCGATATCGGCGGCGGCAGCACCGAATTCATCATCGGCCAGCGCTTCGAAACCCTGCAGCGCGAGAGTCTGCAGATGGGCTGCGTCAGCTTCACCAAGCGTTTCTTCGCCGACGGCAAGATCACCGCCGCCCAGTACGCCCGTGCCTATACCGCCGCGCGTCTGGAATTGATGAACATCGACCAGGGTCTGCGCGAGATGGGCTGGCACCAGGCCCTTGGCGCCTCCGGCACCATTCGCGCCGTGGCTCTGGCGATCCAGGCCGCCGGTCGCGGCACTGGCGAGATCACCCCGGACGGCATCGAGTGGCTCAAGCGCAAGCTGCTCAAGCAGGGCGACATCAACCTGCTCAACATCGACGGCGTGAAGCCGGATCGGCGCGCCATCCTGCCCGGCGGCCTGGCCATCCTCGAAGCCCTGTTCAAGGCCCTGGAACTGCAGGAGATGCACCTCTCCGAAGGCGCCCTGCGCGAAGGGGTCCTTTACGACATGATCGGCCGGCACAGCCATGAGGACGTGCGCGAACGCACCCTCAAGGGCCTGGCCGAGCGCTACCACGTCGATCAGCGCCATGCTGAGCGGGTGGAAAAGCGCGCCCTGAAGTCCCTGGCACAGGTCGCCGAGGCCTGGGCCCTGACCGACGAGAACCATGCCGAACTGCTGCGCTGGGCGGCGCGCCTGCATGGCGTGGGGCTGGACATCGCCCACTACCAGTACCACAAGCACGGTGCCTACCTGATCGAGCACTCGGACCTGCCCGGCTTCTCCCGCCGCGATCAACAGGCCCTGGCTCTGCTGGTACGCGGCCATCGCCGCAACATCCCCTTGGAGCGCCTGCAGGAGCTCGGCCCGGAAGGCGAGCCGCTGCTGCGCCTGACCCTGCTGCTGCGCTTCGCCATCCTCTTCCACCACATCCGCCACAAGAGCATCCCGGACGTCCAGCTCAGCGCCGGCGAGCGCAGCCTGGACGTGCAGTTCCCCGACGGCTGGCTGGAGGAAAATCCCCTGACCCAAGCCGACTTCGAACTGGAAGCCCAGTGGCTGGAGCGGGTGGGGTATCGGTTGAGCGTGCGCTGAGGGGATTTTTCGTAGGTTGGGCTGAGCGCCAGCGAAGCCCAACTGTTGGCTTTTCACCGCCCTAACTGATTATCGTGTTTTGTTGATGGCTCTTGTTTCGCCTGGCCGGCGACTTACTTTTCTTTGCTTGTGCAAAGAAAAGTAAGCAAAAGAAAGCACACCCCAACAGTTCGGCCCTACGCTGCGCTCCGGGTCCCCTCGTCCCGGCGCCGTGGCGGGGGCACGGCACGAAGGGGCCTCCTGCCCCTCGCGCCTTGCTCGGCGTCCTGCCTCGCAACCCCCGCCACGACACCGGAACTCGGCCTCACTGACGGGGACGGGGCGCCAGCCGGAGGCCACAGTGTTTACAGAGAGAACTAGAGCGGATTCGTAGCGTGGAAAACCGCGCAGCGTTTTCCACAGGTGAATACCGACGTCATCAGTGGACAAGACTTGGCTGTTGTCCACGCTACTAGTCGGCTCTGGTTTTTCAACCAAAACTTTCAGGCTGGCGAAATCGCCCCGTTCAGGAGGACGAACCCTAGCGTCGTGGAGTGGGTCGAGCCGCATGGATGCGGCGAGAGGCCTAACGGGCCATGGACGGCCCGTGCAGGCCGACCCCGGAACGGCGCTGGGGTGAGCGAAACGTAGCGTAGCGAAGTAACAGCCGCAGGCTGGCCCGAAGGGCGAGCAACGCGAGTCACCCGAGGCGCAGCGGAGGGCCGGATGTCCGGGGCAAGCGTTTTTGGTTACTTTTGTCCGGGGCGCGCAGCTGCGACTGGCAAAAGTGACTCGCCCGGGTGGGCGAAACAAGAGCAATCTGCAGAGTTCGATAAGCAGCTATGGCACCAATAAAGCCGAGCTGAAGTACCGCAACGTTGGGCTTCGCTGGCGCTCAGCCCAACCTACGGAACGGTCAGGGCCCATGGCGGCATGGGCCCGAAACTCCCTCAGCGGGTATTCACCACCGGACTGGCCAGCCGCTCCAGCAGCGTCGCCTGCACGCTACGGGCGTTCTGGTTGCCGGTCGGCGACTGCCGCACGTAGCTGCCGTCTTCCTGCAGCACCCAGGCCTGGGTGTTGTCGGTGAGGTAGCTTTCCAGCTCCTTCTTGACCCGGCTGATGAGCTTCTTGCCTTCCACCGGGAAGCAGGTCTCGACGCGCATGTCGAGGTTGCGCTCCATCCAGTCGGCGCTGGAGAGATAGAGCTTCTCGTCGCCGCCGTTGAGGAAGTAGTAGATGCGGCTGTGCTCCAGGAAGCGGCCGATGATGGAGCGCACCTGGATGTTGTGGGACACGCCCGGTACGCCCGGACGCAGGCAGCACATGCCGCGCACCACCAAGTCGATCTTCACCCCGGCCTGGCTGGCCTTGTAGAGGGCGCGGATGACCTTGGGATCGGTGAGGCCGTTGACCTTGGCCATGATCTGCGCCGGGCGCCCCTCGCTGGCCGCCACCGCTTCGCGGTTGATCATCTCCAGCAGGTTCTTCTTCAGGGTGAAGGGCGCGTGCAACAGCTTCTTCATGCGCAGGGTCTTGCCCATGCCGATCAGCTGGTTGAACAGCTTGTGCACGTCCTCGGTGAGGGCCACGTCGGCGGTCAGCAGGCTGTAGTCGGTGTACAGCTTGGCGTTGCCGGCGTGGTAGTTGCCGGTGCCCAGGTGGGCATAGCGGCGCAGCTCGCCGTTCTCGCGGCGCAGGATCAGCATCATCTTGGCGTGGGTCTTGAAGCCCACCACGCCATAGATGACCACGGCGCCGGCCTGCTGCAGGCGGCTGGCCAGCTGCAGGTTGGACTCCTCGTCGAAACGCGCGCGCAATTCGATGACCGCGGTCACCTCCTTGCCGCTACGCGCCGCGTCCACCAGGGCATCGACGATCTCGGAGTTGGCGCCGCTGCGGTAGAGCGTCTGCTTGATCGCCAGGACGTTGGGGTCCTTGGCCGCCTGGCGCATCAGGTCGATCACCGGGGTAAAGGACTCGAAGGGGTGCAGCAGCAGCACATCGAGCTTGCCCAGCACGTTGAAGAGGTTGTCCTTCTTCTGCAGCAGCTTGGGAATGGTCGGGGTGAAGGGGGCGTTCTGCAGCTCCGGGTGGCTGTCCAGGCCGGTGATGGAAAACAGCCGGGTCAGGTTGACCGGGCCGTTGACCTTGTACAGCTCGTTTTCGCCCAGGCCGAACTGCTTGAGCAGGTAGTCGGTGAGGTGTTTCGGGCAGATGTCCACCACCTCGAGCCGTACCGCATCGCCATAGCGCCGAGAGAACAGCTCGCCGCGCAGGGCGCGGGCCAGGTCTTCGACATCCTCGGTGTCCACCGAGAGATCGGCGTTACGGGTCAGACGGAACTGGAAGCAGCCCTTGACCTTCATGCCGGGGAACAGATCGTCGGCATGGGCGTGGATCATCGAGGACAGGAAGACGTAGTTGTCCCCGGGACCGGCGACTTCCTCCGGCACCCGGATGATCCGCGGCAGCAGGCGCGGCGCCGGGATGATGGCCAGGCCCGAGTCGCGGCCGAAGGCGTCCATGCCCTCCAACTCGACGATGAAGTTGAGGCTCTTGTTCACCAGCAGCGGGAAGGGGTGGGTCGGATCCAGGCCGATGGGGGTGATGATGGGCGCGATCTCGTCGCGGAAGAACTTGCGCACCCAGGCCTTGATCTTGACGTCCCAGTAACGCCGACGGATGAAGCGGATCTGCTGCTCGGCCAGGGCCGGCAGCAGCACGTCATTGAGGATGGCGTACTGCCGCTCCACCTGGCCGTGGACGATGTCGCTGATGCGCGCCAGCGCCTGGTGCGGCAGCAGGCCGTCGGCGCCGGCCTGCTCACGGGCGAAGGTGATCTGCTTCTTCAGGCCCGCCACGCGGATCTCGAAGAACTCGTCCAGGTTGCTGGAAAAGATCAGCAGGTACTTGAGCCGTTCGAGCAGCGGATAGGATTCGTCGAGGGCCTGCTCCAGCACCCGGATGTTGAACTGCAGCTGCGACAACTCGCGATGGATGTAGAGGCTGCTGTCATCCACATTGGCCGCCGGCACGCTAGGCACGGCCGGCAATTCGGCGGGGGCCGGCACCTCGGCGTCCAGCGCCAGCGTCTCTTCCGTGGATTCTGGAGACTCGGCGGCGACGGACTGTTGCAGATCGGTTTCGACGAAATCCTGGCTACTCATTGAAGCTCCTTAGGAACGCGAAGGCCCCTGGCAAAGTTGTTGGGCGGCGCGCTTGGCGAAATAGGTGAGGATGCCGTTGGCCCCGGCACGCTTGAAGGCCAAGAGCGACTCGAGGATGACGGCGTCGGACAGCCAGCCGTTCTGGATCGCGGCCATGTGCATGGCGTACTCGCCGCTCACCTGGTACACGAAGGTCGGCACGCGGAATTCCTCGCGGACCCGGCGGACGATGTCCAGATAGGGCATGCCCGGCTTGACCATCACCGAGTCGGCACCCTCGGCCAGATCGCCGGCGATCTCGTGCAGGGCCTCGTCGCTGTTGCCCGGATCCATCTGGTAGGTGGCCTTGTTGCCCTTGCCCAGATTGGCGGCCGAGCCGACGGCGTCGCGGAACGGCCCATAGTAGGCACTGGCGTACTTGGCCGAGTAGGCCATGATCTGCACGTTGTGATAACCGGCGTCTTCCAGGGCGGCACGGATGGCGCCGATGCGACCGTCCATCATGTCCGAGGGCGCGATCACCTGGGCCCCGGCGGCGGCGTGGGACAACGCCTGCTTGACCAGCACCTCGACCGAGATGTCGTTGAGCACGTAGCCGCGCTCGTCGAGGATGCCGTCCTGGCCGTGGGTAGTGAAGGGATCCAGGGCCACGTCGGTGATCACCCCCAGCTCGGGGAAGTGTTCGCGCAAGGCACGGGTGGCGCGCTGGGCGATGCCGTCGGGGTTGTAGGCTTCGGCACCGTCCAGGGACTTGCGCTCGGTAGGGGTGACCGGGAACAGGGCGACCGCGGGGATTCCCAGGGCCACCAGCTCGGCGGCCTCTTCCAGCAGCAGGTCGATGGACAGCCGCTCGACGCCAGGCATCGAGGGGATCGCCTCGCGGCGGCCTTCACCGTCGAGCACGAAGACCGGCAGGATCAGGTCATCCACCGTCAGCACATGCTCGCGCATCAACCGACGGGAAAATTCGTCACGGCGCTGACGACGCATGCGAGTGGCAGGATAGCTACGGTTGATGGGGGTAAAACTCACGATCGACTCCCGGACCCGGATCACGGGTCAGTGTGAGGGGTTATAGGCCACAATCATGACCGATTGGTAACAACGGATGACAATATGGTGTGCCTATAGGTGCTATCCAAGGCAGACGCCGGCTGGACCCGGCGTGACACAGAGTCGCATGGAAATCGCGGACTGACCGTCTGGCACCCGGCGGACGGAAGTTCGTCACACTTTCTTTCCAGACGCCAACCGGGGTAGGCTGCGCCATCCTTATCCACCTCGTGTAGCGCCGAATGCTCCAGCAATTCCTCCACGATTTCGGCTATTTCGCCCTTTTTCTCGGTACTTTTTTCGAGGGCGAAACCATTCTGGTGCTGGCCGGCTTTCTTGCCTTTCGCGACTACATGAACATCCAGACGGTCATCCTGGTCGCCTTCTGCGGCAGCTACGCCGGCGATCAGCTCTGGTATTTCCTCGGCCGCCGCCACGGGCGCAAACTGCTGGCGCGCAAACCCAAATGGGAAGCCGCTGGCGAGAAGGCCCTGGCGCATATCCGGCGCCACCCGGATCTCTGGGTGCTCAGCTTTCGCTTCGTCTATGGCCTGCGCACGGTGATGCCGGTGGCGATCGGCCTGTCGGGTTATCCCCCGGCGCGCTACCTGATCCTCAATGGCATCGGCGCCATTGTCTGGGCCACGGTGCTAGGCTATGCCGCCTACCACTTCGGTGCCGTCCTCGAAGGCGTGCTGGGCAATCTCAAGCGCTATGAACTGATGGTGCTGGGCGGTCTGGTAGTCATCGGGCTGCTGCTCTGGCTGTGGCGACGCAGCCGTACGCCCAAGACCTGATTGCCAGCCAGCTCTTTACTCGGTACGTCTATCGAAACCGGATTAAAGGCTCGGTCAGCGCTGCCGATGCCCTGAGCATCAACCTCTTTCAACGCCCCGTGCGGCAAGCTGGCGATCGAGCATGCTGAACTTCTCCACCTTGCTTCCCCCCGGCCATCAGATCCTGGCTGCCAACGAGTACGAAAGCGTACTCGTGGTCCTGTCGTACCTGATTGCCAGCGCCGCTGGCTATACCGCCCTGGCCATGGCCGACTGGGTCACCAATAGCCGCTCCCGTCGCGGCAGCGAGCTGGCCAAGCTGATCGGCGCCATCGCCCTGGGCGGCGGCATCTGGTCGATGCACTTCCTCGCCATGCTGTCGTTCAAGATCGGCATCCATGTGCACTACGCGCCGTGGCAGACCCTGGCCTCGTTGCTGATCGCCATCGCCGTGTCCTACACGGTCATGCATCTGATCGGGCGTGAATCCCTCACCGCACCTCAGTACCTGCTCGCCGCCCTGGCTGCCGGCCTGGGCATCGCGACCATGCACTACACCGGCATGCTGGCCATGCAATCGGTTGCCGTACAGCTCTATGATCCGCTGCTGGTGGTGGTCTCGGTGATGATCGCCAGCCTCGCCTCCCTGGGCGCCCTGCTGCTGGCCTTCCGCCTGCGTGGCAGGACCGGTATCAGGACCTTCTGGCTGCGCCTGCTGGGCAGCCTGGCCCTGGGCTTCGCCATCGTCTCCATGCACTTCACCGGCATGGCCGCCCTCACCCTGGCCGTACCCATCGGCTTCGAACCCGACGGCCTGGCGGAAGTGAATCAGCACCTGGAGCTGGGCATGGGCATCGCCCTCGGCACCCTGTTCATCATCATGGTCGGCCTGCTCGCGGCCTGGGCCGGCGAACGCTTCCATGCCCAGCGCCTGCGGCTGGAGCGGGTCTCGACCACCCTCGATCAGATCACCCTGCACGATCCCCTCACCCACCTGCTCAACGGCGGCAGCTTCATCCAGACCGTCGACCGGGCCATCGGCCAGGCCCGCACCGGTGAGCAGTTCGCCCTGCTGATGCTGGACATCGACCACTTCAAGCGTATCAACGACAGCCTCGGCCATGCCCTGGGCGATGAACTGCTGATCCAGATGGCGCAACGGATCCGCGCGGTCCTCGACAACGACCTGCCACTGGCCCGCTATGCCGGTGACGAATTCAGCCTGCTGCTGCCCCTCGGTCAGCGCGGCGACAGCCAGCCCTTGGCCATGCGCCTGCTGGAGCAGTTGCGACCGCCCTTCGAGCTGGCTGGACAGCGTATCGCCATGACCTTCAGCCTGGGTATCGCCCACTATCCCCAGGACGGTGCCAATGCCGGCCAGTTGCTGCGCAGTGCGGGCCTGGCGGTCGGCCATTGCAAGCGCAGCGGGCGCAATCGCAGCCAGAGATTCACCACCGAACTCCAGCGCGATGCCGACGACCTGCTCAGCCTGGAGATGGACCTGCGCCATGCCCTGAGCCAGGGCGGCCTGCATGTGGCCTATCAGCCCATCGTCGATCCCGCCGGTGCTCCGGTGGCCCTGGAGGCCCTGGTCCGCTGGCAGCATCCGGTGCTGGGTCCGCTGAGTCCCGAGCGCTTCGTCCGCGTCGCCGAGGAGACCGGCTTGATCGCCGACCTGGATGGCTGGGTCATGCGCCAGGCCTGCGCCGATTTGGCCCAGCTGCATCGCGAAGGCCATGCGGCCCTACGGGTATCGGTAAATTGCTCGGCGCTGAATCTGAGCGATCGGCTGCTGCCTCAAGCCATTGCCCGGACGCTGCAGGCCGAGGATCTGCCGGCGTCGGCACTGATTCTCGAGGTGACCGAGAATGCGCTGATGCACAGCCTCAACGTCGCCGTCGAGGTGCTCAACGAAATCCGTACCCTGGGCGTGCGGGTGTCCATCGACGATTTCGGCAGCGGCTATTCGTCCCTGGCCTACCTGAGCCGGCTGCCCGTGGATTCGCTCAAGGTGGATCGTGCCTTCGTCCGCACCATTCCCAAGCAGAGCAACGACATGGCCATCGCCGCGGCGATCATCGCCATGGCCCACAAGCTGGGCCTCAATGTCGTCGCCGAAGGGGTGGAAACCGTCGAGCAACGCCAGTTCCTGCAGGCCAATGACTGCAACTTCATGCAGGGCTACCTGTTCGGGCGACCCATGCCGTTGCCGCACTTGCGCACCTGGCTGCAGCAATCCGCCATCGCGTCCGTGCCGGCCTAGCCGGCTGCAGATCGCAGCTAGCCCGCGGCGCTGCGCTGGAGGCGGGTGATCAGCCGATCCAGGGCATTGGCGAAGGCCTGGCGATCACGCTCACCATAGCCGGCCTGGCCCCCACCCATCTGCCCCTGGTCGCGTAGATCGGTCATCAGGTTGCGCATGGCCAGGCGCTGGCCCATGTTGCGCTCATCGAATTCCTGGCCACGCGGATCAAGGGCGGCCACGCCCTTCTTCACCAGCCGGTCGGCCAGGGGGATGTCGCTGCAGATCACCAGGTCACCCGGCTGCGCCTGCTCGACCAGGTGGTCGTCGGCGGCATCCGGTCCGCTGGGGACCACCACCAGGCGTACGCAGGCGAAGGGCGGCTTGATCTGCGGCTGACCGGCCACCAGCACCACCTCCAGCTTGCGCTTGAGGGCGAATTTGCAGACCAGCTCCTTGGCGGCGCGTGGACAGGCATCGGCATCGATCCACAGGATCACGAGGGATTTCTCCGGCAAAAGCCCAGGATACCGCGCCGCGGCGACGCACCCCAGCGCAGCGGTGCGGTCGGACAGGGATAGCGATCGGATTGGAGCTCCCCATGACCTTCTGGCAACGCCTGGAGCGACCTGCCCAGGCGCTGGTGTATGGCGCCACCGGCGGCCTTGGCCTGGCCCTGTGCGAGCAGCTGCTGGCCCGCGACGACGTCGCGCGGGTCTGGGCCTGCGCGCGCCACGCCGAGACGTATGAGGCCCTGGCCGCACTGGCACGGCGACATGGCCCGCGGCTGTGCCGACTCGACCTCGATCCGTTGGCCGCAACCGACGTGGCGGCCCGGCTGGCGGCCGAGACGCCACGCCTGGATCTGCTGCTGTGCGCCTCTGGGCTGCTGCAGGGCGAGCGGGCGCGCGCCGAGAAGAGCCTGGCGCAGGTGGACCAGGCCGGACTGCTGGAAAGCTATCTGGCCAATGCCGTGCTGCCGCTGCTGCTGATCCGCCAGCTGACGCCGCTGCTCAAGGGCCAGCACCCCTGTCAGATCGCCGCGCTCTCGGCGCGGGTCGGCTCCATCGGCGACAATCATCTGGGTGGCTGGTACGGCTATCGGATGGCCAAGGCCGCGCTCAACCAGGGACTGCGCTGCGCCAGCATCGAACTCGCCCGGCTCAACCCTCAGAGTTGCGTGCTGGCCCTGCACCCCGGCACCACCGACACGGCCTTGTCCCGCCCCTTCCAGGCGCGGGTACCGGTAGACAAGCTGTTCACGCCCGCCTATGCGGCCGAGCGACTGCTGGAGGTGCTGGCCGCGCGCACGCCGGCCGAAACCGGCAGTTTCTGGGATTGGCAGGGGCACCCGGTAGTCTGGTAGCGCCTCGCTTCACACCGCGGCGCGGCGCACCGTGGACAGCAGCGCCGCGGCGGCGAGGAACAGGCTGGCGAAGACCCGGTTGGTGATGCGCTGCTGTCTTGGCGTGCGCAGCAGGGTCAGCACCCGGGCGGCCAGACCGGTGTAGCCGGCCATGACGATCAGGTCGACGGTGACCATGGTCGCCCCGATGATCAGGTACTGCGCAGCCAGGGGCGCGTGGGGATCGACGAATTGCGGCAATACCGCGAGCAGGAAGATCAGCGCCTTGGGGTTGCTCACGTTGACCAGGAACCCGCGCATGACCAGGGCGCTGATACGCGGTGGCAGACGTTCGCCGACCACCTGCTCACCCAGGTCCAGCGGCGCGGCGCGCCATTGGCGGATGGCCAGGTAGGCGAGATAGGCCACGCCGAAACTCTTGATCAGGGTAAAGGCCAGCTGCGAGGTCGCCAGCAAGGCGCCGACGCCCACGGCGACCACGGCGATCTGCAGCGCCAGGCCCAGCTGCAGGCCCAGCGCCGTCCAGTAGCCACGCCGGAAACCGTGGTTGACGCCTGCGCTCATGGAGGCAACGGCGCCTGCACCTGGCGAGAGGCTGATCATCCAGCAGGCGATGAAGAAACCGGTCCAGACCTGCAGACTCATGGGTTCACCTGTCGAGATGGAAATCGAAGGAGCCATCGGCATCGCGCCAGCGGCGTACCGACTTCTGGAAGAACTGGGTGTTGGGAATCTGCACCAGTGCGCCCTCCTGGTTGTCGTCCAGTTCCTGCAAGGTCACGAAGAGCATGTTGATGGCCACCACCCGGCCCTTGATGCCGGGCTTGTCCGAGGCGTCCAGCACCTCGATGCGATCACCCAGGCGGAAGGGTCCGACGGTAAAGATCAGCACTGCGCAGAACAGGTTGGAGAGCACGCTCCAGATGGCGAAGAAGGCCACCGCGGCCACGGCGACGAAACCGGAGATGGCCGTCCAGAGCACCGCCGCGGACACCCCGAAGCGCTCCAGGGCCATAAGGATGGCGCTGCCCATGATCAACCAGCGCAGGGTCCCGCGCAGCCCCAGGACGATCTGCGGCGGCAGCGGATAGCGCTCGCCCAGGCCGGTGACCGTGCGGGCCACGATGCGCTGCAGCACGTAGCCGATCAGCAGCACCAGGGCGACCTGGCCGGCCACCAGCAGGTAGTCGCCCCAACCCGGTAGCCAGGTGTGCAGCCACTCGATCATCAGGCCCCCTCGAGTTCGGCTTGCAGGCTTTCCAGCCGTTCCAGGGCCTCCAGCCACTGCTCTTCCAGTTCGGCCTCGCGGGTCTTGGCGGCGGCCTGATCGGCCAGCGCCTGGCGCAGCTCCTCCTTGCGGGCCGCGTCATAGAGGCCGCTGTCACCCAACCGAGCTTCCAGGGCGGCGAGTTTTTCCTGCAGCTTGCCGAGTTCGGCTTCCAGCTTGTCGGCGGTCTTCTTCAGCGGCGCCAGCTGCTGGCGCAGGGCGGCAGCGGCCTGGCGCTGGGCCTTGCGATCGGTCTTGTCGACCGCGGCGCCCTCGCCGGCGGCGAGGCCTGGCTCCTGACGGGCGCGGAAATCCACCAGCCAGCGGCTGTAGTCGTCCAGATCACCGTCGAAGGCCTGCACCTTGCCATCGGCCACCAGCAGGAATTCGTCGGTGGTGCTCTTGAGCAGGTGACGGTCGTGGGAGACCACCAGCACCGCCCCGGCGAATTCCTGCAGGGCCAGGGTCAGGGCCAGGCGCATGTCCAGGTCCAGGTGGTTGGTGGGTTCGTCCAGCAGCAGCAGGTTGGGCTTCTGCCAGGCGATCAGCGCCAGGGCCAGGCGCGCCTTCTCGCCACCGGAGAAATTCAGCACCGCTTCGTCGCAGCGCGGCCCGCGGAAATCGAAGCCGCCGAGAAAGTCGCGCAGGCTCTGCTCGCGCTCGCCGGGGGCGATGCGCTGCAGGTGCAGCAGCGGACTGGCCTTGGCGTCCAGCGAATCGAGCTGATGCTGGGCGAAATAGCCGATGGCCAGGTTCTCACCACGCTGCAGCCGGCCGCCGAGGGGCTCGAGTTCCGCGGCCAGGGTCTTGATCAGGGTCGACTTGCCGGCGCCATTGGGGCCGAGCAGACCGATCCGTGCGCCCGGCGTCAGTTGCAGCTTGACCGGATGCAGGATGGTGGTCTCGCCGTAGCCGAGCCGACCCTCGGCCAGATCGAGCAGCGGGCTGGACAGCTTGTCTGCCTCGCGGAAGACGAACTCGAAGGGCGAGTCGACATGGGCCGGCGCCAGCTCTTCCAGGCGCTCCAGGGCCTTGATCCGGCTCTGCGCCTGACGGGCCTTGGTGGCCTGGGCCTTGAAGCGGGCGATGTACTTCTCCATGTGGGCGCGCTGGGCCTGCTGCTTGTCGTAGGCCTGCTGCTGCTGCGCCAGGCGTTCGGCGCGGGTGCGCTCGAAGCTGGAATAGCCGCCGCGATAAAGCACCAGTTTCTGCTGGTCCAGGTGCACCACATGATCGACCACGGCATCGAGGAAGTCGCGGTCGTGGGAGATCAGGATCAGGGTGCCGGGATAGCCCTTGAGCCAGTCTTCCAACCAGAGGATGGCGTCCAGATCCAGGTGGTTGGTGGGTTCGTCCAGCAGCAGGAGGTCCGAGGGGCACATCAGCGCCTGGGCCAGGTTCAGGCGCATCCGCCAGCCCCCGGAGAAGTCGCCGACCTGGCGCTCCATCTGTGCGGCGGTGAAGCCCAGACCGGCCAGCAGCTTGCGCGCCCGGGCATCGGCGGTATAGCCGTCGGCGGCCTCGAAGTCGGCATGCAGCCGGCCGAGGGCGTTGCCGTCCTGGGCGGCTTCGGCCGCCGCCAGCTCGCGCTGAATGCGGCGCAGGTCGATGTCGCCGTCCAGCACATAGTCCACCGCCAGCCGCTCCAGGGTATCCACCTCCTGGCGCATGTGGGCGATGCGCCAGGCCGCCGGGATGTGGCAGTCACCGGCGTCGGCCCCGAGCTGCCCACGCAGGAGGGCGAACAGACTGGATTTGCCGGCGCCATTGGCACCGATCAGACCGGCTTTCTGGCCGGGATGCAGGGTCAGCTCAGCGCTTTCGAGCAGACGCTGGGGACCACGCTGTAGAGTAAGGTTCTGTAGTCGGATCATGGCGGCGGAGTGTAGCAGCTCCACCACCCACGAATGGGGAGGCGGACATGCAAGAGGACCTGTGGGAATTCGCGTTGGCAGTATACGCCCGGCCCGGCGTGGAAGGCGCCTGTTTGCGTCTGCAGGAGGCTGGCGCCGATGTCTGCCTGGTGCTGACGGCGCTCTGGCTGGATCGGCGCGCCTGCGCCCTGGATGCCGAGGGGCTGACCCGGCTGCAGCGCGCCTCGCGGCACTGGCAGGACACGGTGGTGCGCCCCCTGCGCCAGTTGCGGCAGGCCTGGAAGGCGCCGTCCGGCGCCGACGAACGCCTGGCGGCGCTGCGCGAACAGCTCAAGGGATTGGAATTGGCCGCGGAGCGTGAACAGCTCGCCCGCCTGGCGCGACTGGCCGGACATTGGCCGTGCCGCGATGCGCAGGACTCAAGGGGCTGGCTGCATGCACTGGCACCGCGCGAGGCAGTGCCAGCGGACCTCGACCTGCTGGCCGAGGCGGCACGAGCGATCCGGGTCTAGACTGACGCCAGCCGCGGTTGCTGGTGCGAGGTGTGCAGCACCTCGATCAGGCAGTCTTCCAGCTCGAAGCGCTCGCGCAGGGTTTCACCCAACAGCTTGAGTTCGATGGTCAGCAGACCCGGGTCCCGATAGGCCCCGCGCTCGAATCTGTCGTTGAAGTTCAGCGCGGCGTCGGTCAGGGCCTGCAGGCGCGGATAGACGCTGTCGGCGAACTCGATGGCGCGCTCGTCCTGGAATTCCCGGGCTTCGGCCACCAGTTGCTCGTAGATCTCGAAATGCGCGGTGGACATGTAGTCGACCAGCATGTCGCAGAGTCGCTCCAGTTCGCTCACCTCGCGTACCGGTGCCAGCAGGGGCTCCATGTCCAGGGTTTCATAAGCGGTCACCAGCTCGCGGCGGGCAATCAGCCAGCGGTCGATCAGCTGGTGGACCCCACCCCAGCGTTCCTGGGCATTGCGGCAGGTTTCTAGCATGACGGCAGCTCTCTATGCGGGCGAAACGATCCGGGCGCAGGCACCCGGCTGTTATCAGGAACTATACCGACATCGTCCCGCCAGGCGAGTGCCGTTGCTCGGAGAAAGGCCTGGTGTGGTGTTTCAGAAGTTACCTCCACAATTTTGGCGGCGCTTTTTCTCCGCAGCGGCGGACCGCCTTGGACGTCGTTGCCACTCCTCGCCATAGCCCTGCTATGACTCGTCCCGGCGCCTAGTCCATTCGGGGCGCCGAACCGAACAAAAATCACTCGCCAACTCTTGCGCGAACTTCAGAAACACCACACTAGCGACGGCGGAAGATCTTGATCAGGCTCAAGGCCATGAGCACCACGAAGGCCAGCAGGCTCCATTCCGGGATGCTCAGGCCGAACAGCGTCCAGTTGACCTCGGCGCAGTCGGCGGTGCCGTGCAGCACCAGGCGGATGATCTCCTGGAAGGGCAGTGCCTGCATCATGTAGTCCAGGCTCGGCAGGCAAGCCGCCAGCTCTTCCGCCGGTACCGTCTGCAGATAGACCTGGCGACCCGCGGTGGCGGCGCCGGCCGCAGCCAGCAGCAGCAGGACCACGCCATAGATGCGCCGCCCACGCTTGCCGGGCGCCTGGATGCCCGCGATCAGCGCCACCACCCCGACCAGGATGAAGAAGATCCGCTGCACGACGCACAGCGGGCAGGGCTCGAGGCCGACCACGTGTTCAAGATAGAGACCGACACCCATGAGCACCGCACAGGTGGCGGCCATGAACAGAAAGATGAAGCGGGGACTATTCACGGACGCGCCGTCTCCAGCAAGGAATTGGGACGTTACGGTAGTGAAAGCCCGGGCACCTTTCAAGGACCCGGGTAGACGAGACGCGCCGTCAGACCCTGGGGGTCGGCAGCGACGTGGCATCCGACTCGCGCCATTGACTCTGCAGGAGCTGCTGACTGCGGTTCACATCGCCAAGCTGGATGGCCACCCGGGCCAGTTCGCCGGCGGTAATGGCAGACGGCCGCTGCGCCAGGCTGCGCTCCAGGTACTCCCGCGCCTTGCCCCACAGCTGGTTGTTCATGCACAGCCGCCCCAGGGCCAGCAGCAGCACCGGATCCTGGGGCCGATCCTTGAGCCAGCCTTCGGCATGGTGCAGCGGCCGGCTGGCGTCACGGGGACGCAATTGGCCATAGAGTTCGACCAGACGCTCGTCCCACTGGCGATTGAGGGTGATGTGCAAGACCTCTTCGGCCAGATCGTCGCGGCCGATGGCACGCAGCTGACGGGCATAGGCCAGCACCACCGAGGCATCGCCCTTGAGCGCCGTCGGTACCTGCTGCCACTGGGCATCCACCGCCGATTCCGCGCCCTGGGCGGGGACCTCGTCGAGGGTGGCGATCCAGACCTTGCGTTCCAGGTCGTCCTGCTCCTGGGGCCGCAAGACCTGCTGCTTGCGCAGCTGCGGCAACAGAGCAATCAACGCCGGCCAGTCGCGCAAGGTCACCTGCAGGCGCTGCAGCTGCAGCAGCACCTCGCCATTCTTCGGATACTTGGCCTGCAACGGCGCCAGGCTGTCGCGGGCTTCCAGGTACTGGCCACGATCGATCTGCAGCCGGGCCTGCTGCAGGCCGATGGCCAGGTCGGCCTGGGGCTCACGCTCGCGGGCCTGGCGCAGCAGGCGATCGCGCTCTTCCAGGTCGCCCAGTTCGTTGGCGGCGCGGGCCGCGCCCAGCAGCACGAACAGCGGCTGGTCGGCGTGCTCGGCGGCGCCCTTCAGGTGCTTGAGCGCACCGCTCCAGTTGCCTTCGGCCAGTTCCAGCTGGCCCTTGTGGCGCGCCTGCTCCAGACGGCGTTGGCGATTATGCCGCGACCAGGGATTGAGCACCTTGCCTGTCAGGCCCAGGGCGCCCAGCACCAGCTTGAGGATGTAGAGCGCCAGCCAGACCGCCACCAGCAGGGCCAGAAAGGCCCAGAGACTCGATTCGTAGCGGAAGTTGCTGTAGGACAGCAGCACGTAGCCCGGCTCCTTGGCCAGCACCACGGCAACGCCCAGGCCGACGAGCAGGGCGAACAGGAACAGCAGGTACAGGCGCTTCATGGGCGATTCTCCTGAGCCGCGCCGGCGGCGGCATTGTTCGGCTGGATTTGCTGACGTTGCGCGATGTAGGCCTGCAGCGCGGTCAAGGCCGGCGTCAGGTCAGGCGCTTCGAAGGTGACCGGCCGCTCGGCCAGCTCCTGCAGGCGCAGCTTGACCGCACGGCTGTCGGGATTCTGGTTGTTGAAGTGGGCGGCGAGGACGTCTTCGGCCTGCTCGATGGCGAGTCGATAGACCTCCTGATTGCCGTTGAGCACGGCCCACTGCGCCTGCTCCAGTGCCAGGCTCATGGCCAGGCGCACCTGGGCCAGGGACTCCTCGGCCAGCAGCGGACGGATCGGCTGGTCGGCGGAAAAGTCGATGCGGAAATAGCTGGAGATGCGCTGGCGGAAATCCTGCCACCATTGCTGCAGGGCGTTGCTCGGCGGGACCGCGGCCTTTTCCACGCCGGGCTGGTCGGCCACCGTGGTGGAGAAGCGCGGCGGCAGGGGCTCCAGGCTCTGCACCTGGTTGCGCAGCGAGGCCAACTGGACGAACTGCCCGGTACGATCCAGATCAGGCAACTGACGCAGGGTCTGCTGGGCATTGGCCACCTGCTGGCGCGCGTTGAAGGCGGCCGGATCGTTTTGCGCCTTGAGGATGTCATCGACGCCCTGCAGCAGATTCTGGGCACTGGGCACATCCTGCAGCGCGACCATGCGCAGAGTCGCCATGCGCAGCAGGTGCTCGGCTTCGGTCAGGCGCCAGGCCTGGCGACTCTGGCCGACCACCTCCTTGAACTGCTCGGCGAGGTGCTGCTGATCGCCCTGCAGCGCGCCCAACTGACGGCGACGCTCTTCCAGCTCGTTGGCCGAAGGCAGACGCCCCAGATCGGCACTCAAGGCCTGGTTGCGCATTTCCAGCTGGCGCAGCTGGCTGCGCAGATCCTCGGCCTGGGCGGCCTGGCCCTGCTCGGCCTGCCGCACCTGCTGCAGTTGCCAGACGCTCCAGCCACCGACACCCAGGCCACCGGCGGCTACCAGCAGGGCCAGCAGCGCCAGACCGGACGCCTTGCCCGACCCCTTGCGGCGCGCACCCGCCGGAGGGGGGGGCGGCGGCGGCGAGGCGGGAGTCACGACTGGATCGGGAGAGACGTCGTCGGCGCGGGGGGCTTGAGTTTCGCTCACGGGAATTCCTTGTAGGGTCAATCCGGATGGTGATGGGCAAGCGCGGTGATCAAGGCGCTGGCGCTGGCGCCCTGGCACTCGATGATGAGTTCGCAGCCGCTGGCGCGAGCCAGTTCGGCCACACGGGCGCTGGGTACCAGCAGGGGATAACGGCGCACCGCGGGCCAGTCCGCACCCGCACAGGCCTGCAGATGCGCGAAACCCTGCCCACTGCTGACCATGATGGCATTCAGGCGTTCCGCTGCCAGGGTCTCTAGGACCTGCCCTGGCGGGTACTCCGGGCACTGGCGGCGATAGAGTTCGAGTACCTCGACGCGCGCGCCGCGGGCGGTGAGGGTTTCGACCAGCAGATCACGGCCGCCCTCCCCGCGCAGGAGCAGCACCTCGGGTTCCGGGCGCTGCAGGGCTTTCTGCAAGGCCGGCAGCGCCAGCAGGCCTTCGCTGTCTTCGCGCTGGGGATGATGCACCTGCAGTCCATAGTCTTCGAGCACGGCGGCAGTGGCCGCGCCCACGGCGAACCAGGCCTGCAACGGGGGTTGCGGCCAGTAGCGGTCCAAGGCGGCGAGCCCCAGGCGAGCGGCCGGCTTGCTCACCACCAGCACGGCGGCATAGCGGTCCAGATCGAGCCAGAGGGTGCGCTGCTCGGGGGTTTCCGCCAGCGGCTGGAGTTCCAGCAGCGGCAGACTGGCACTGGCGATGTCCGCCGCGGCCAGGGCGTTGGCCAGGGGTGGATTCTCCTCCGCCGGCCGGGTCAGCAGCAGTCGCCAGGCGCTCATGATGCGCCGGAGGCCCCGTAAACGGCGTCGAGAATGCCCTGGGCGCCCTGGGCCAGCAGGTCTTCGGCCACGGCTACACCGAGACCAGCCGGATCGTTGACGGGACCACGGGCTTCGGCGCGTAGCAGCAGGCCGCCATCAGGCTGGCCGACCAGCCCACGCAACCAGAGCAGCTCGCCTTCCTGCACGGCATAGCAGGCGATGGGCACCTGGCAGCCGCCGTTGAGGCGACGATTCAGGGCGCGTTCCGCAGCGACTCGGCGCTCGGTGTCGAAATGGTGCAGGGGTTCGAGCAAGGCATGGACCTCGGCATCGTCGGTCCGGCATTCGATGCCCACGGCACCCTGGCCACCTGCGGGCAGGCTGTCTTCGACGGTCAGGGATTCACGGATGCGCTCGGCGAAGCCCAGGCGGATCAGGCCGGCGGCGGCCAGGATGATGGCGTCATAGTCGCCGGCGTCGAGCTTGGCCAGGCGGGTATTGACGTTACCGCGCAGGAAGCGGATCTCCAGGTCCGGCCGCAGGGCCAGCAACTGGGCCTGGCGTCTCAGGCTGGAGGTACCCACCACGCTGCCCTGGGGCAGATCGGCGAGTCGCGCATAGCGATTGGAAACGAAGGCGTCGCGCGGGTCTTCCCGCTCGCAGATGGCGTATAGCCCAAGGCCCGCGGGAAATTCCATGGGCACGTCCTTCATGGAGTGCACGGCGATGTCGGCGCTGCCGTCGAGCAGGGCGTTTTCCAGCTCCTTGACGAACAGACCCTTGCCGCCGATCTTGGCCAGCGGCGCGTCGAGCAGCTTGTCGCCGCGACTGGTCATGGGCAGCAGGCTCACCCGCAATCCCGGATGCGCCGCTTCGAGGCGGGCTTTCACATAGTCGGCTTGCCACAGTGCCAGGGCACTCTGGCGCGTGGCGATACGGATTTCGCGGAGCATGGGCATTACCGGCACGTCAGATTGCCGGCCATGATAGCAGGTCGACCGGCGCCCCTCCCCCGCTACGCGCCAGTCATCGACCCGGAAGCGACGTCAGATGCTGTGCATCAGGCGGCGCACACCGGCCACATGGCGGCGGCTGACGGTCAGGGCATCGCCGTTCATGCCCTTGAGGAACAGCTGGAAGTGGCCCAGAGGGGTGCGCTGCAGACGCTCGATGCGCTCGCGGGAGACCAGCGCATTGCGGTGGATACGTACGAAGCGCTCGCCGAATTCGTCTTCCAGAGCCTTGAGTGGTTCGTCCAGCAGGACCTCGCCACCCGAGTGTCTCAGGGTCACATATTTGTGGTCGGCGATGAAGTAAACCACGTCGTCCAGCGGAATCAGCTCGATACCCTTGCGGGTCCGGGCGCTGATATGGCTGCGCGGCCCCGGACCACCGCTGGCCGGCGGCTTGGTCAGGGCGGCGAGCTGCATCCGGTTCGGACGCTGGGCCTTGCCCAAGGCGGCAGCCAGGTCTTCCTGGCGCACCGGCTTGACCAGATAGCCAACGGCACTCACCTGGAAGGCGTCGAGCGCGTATTCATCGTGAGCGGTCACGAAGATCACCGCGGGCGGCGATTCGCGCTCGCAGAGTCGCGCGGCCACCTGCAAACCGTCCAGACCCGGCATGCGGATGTCGAGCAGGACGATGTCAGGCTTGAGGTTTTCGACCAAAGCGAGGGCTTCCTCACCGTTGGTGGCTGTTGGCTCCAGGGCGGTGTAACCGTCCAGTTGCCCCACCAGACGGGCCAGACGCTCGCGCGCCAAGGGTTCGTCATCGACGATCAGGACATTCATAAGCTCAGGCTTCCCGCATGAGTCGCTCGCATGGATAGCGAAGAGACGTTGTATGCCGCTGGTCGCGGCGTTCGATTTTGAGACTCGCAGCTGGTCCGAAAAGTGCCGTTAATCGCGCCTCGATATTGCTCAAAGCTTGACGAGTACCCTTTGGCGGGCGGGGCTGCTGCTCCACCTCGGGATCGTAGGGGTTACTGATCACCAGTTCGAACACCCCTTCTCGGTAAGTGGCGAAGATGGTCACCAAACCGCCTTCGATACGCGGCGCGACGCCGTAGATCAGGGCGTTTTCCAGCAGCGGCTGCAGAGTCAATTGGGGAATCGGCAGATCCGCCGGCACTCCGTCCACGTCCCACTGCAGTTGCAGGCGATCACCCAGGCGCAGGCGTTCGATCTCCAGGTAGCGGCGCGACAGCTCCAGCTCCTGGGACCAGCGCACCTTGGTGCCGGGCTGGGCCAGGCTGGCACGGAACAGGGCCGAGAGGTCCAGCACCGCGCGCTCGGCCTTGTCCGCATCCAGGGCGATGAGACTGGCGATGCTGTTCAGACTGTTGAACAGGAAGTGCGGACGGATGCGCGCCTGCAGGGACTCGATACGCGCGTGCAGTTCGGCCTGCTGCTGGCGGCGCCACTGGCTCTGCAGCCAGAAGTAGCGCAGCAGCAGCATGGACATGATCAGGGCGATCAGTGCATGGCGCATGTACAGCCGCACCTCGCCGGTCCGCTGCAGCGGGCCGGCCAGTTGCAGCCAGTCGGCCACCAGGGTGCAGAGCAGGGTCAGGGCCACCACGATGGCGCAGCAGAAGCCGCCAGCCACCACCGGGCGATGCCGCGCGAGCCAGGGCCGCAGGCGACAGAGCAGCGCCGCCGACAGCAGCACGATCCATTGCACGAACAGCGACACCAGCGCCAGCCGGATCCAGTTGAACTGCAGGGTGAAGGGCTCCGCCAGGACCAGGACCAGCACCAGCAGCTCGGCCAGCACCACCAGCACGAGCAGGGCTTCCGGTTCGCAGAGCGCCGGGACGAAGAAGTCGTCGACCTTGACCGGCCGAGGGGTTTTGCGGCGTTCGAGTATCATGGAGCCAGTGTGGGTCAGATACCACTCGTCGGCAAGTCGGCTCCGTTGAATCGGGCCGGAACCCGCTCAGGACTGCTATCATCGGCCCCCTCTCACTTCCACCGACAAGCCCAGCAGCAGGCCGATCCATGAGCAGCGAAAAAACCAACCAGTCCTGGGGCGGACGCTTCAGCGAACCCGTCGACGCCTTCGTCGCCCGCTTCACCGCTTCGGTGGACTTCGACAAGCGCCTCTACCGCCACGACATCCTCGGCAGCCAGGCCCATGCGCGCATGCTGACCCAGGCCGGCGTGCTCAGCGAAGCCGAGCGCGACGCCATCGTCGCAGGGCTGGACGAGATCCGCCGCGAGATCGAGGCTGGCACCTTCGAGTGGCGCGTCGATCTGGAAGACGTGCACATGAACATCGAGGCGCGCCTGACCGAGCGCCTGGGCGTGGTCGGCAAGAAGCTGCACACCGGCCGCAGCCGTAATGACCAGGTGGCCACCGACATCCGCCTCTGGCTGCGCGACGAGATCGACGCCATCCTCGTCGAGCTGAATCGCCTGCAGGCCGGCCTGCTGCAACTGGCCGAGACCGAAGCCGACACCATCATGCCCGGTTTCACCCACCTGCAGACCGCCCAGCCGGTGACCTTCGGCCACCACCTGCTGGCCTGGTTCGAGATGCTTTCCCGCGACCACGAGCGCCTGGTCGACTGCCGCAAGCGCGTCAATCGCATGCCCTTGGGCAGCGCGGCCCTGGCCGGCACCACCTACCCCATCCAGCGCCAGGTCACCTGCGAGCTGCTGGGCTTCGAGGCCATCGGTGGCAACTCCCTGGATGGCGTCTCGGATCGCGACTTCGCCATCGAATTCTGCGCCGCCGCCTCCCTGGCGATGATGCACCTGTCGCGCTTTTCCGAAGAGCTGGTGCTCTGGACCAGCGCCCAGTTCCAGTTCATCGACCTGCCCGATCGCTTCTGCACCGGCTCCTCGATCATGCCGCAGAAGAAGAATCCCGACGTTCCCGAACTGGTACGCGGCAAGACTGGCCGGGTGTTTGGCGCCCTTACCGGCCTGCTGACCCTGATGAAGGGGCAGCCGCTGGCCTACAACAAGGACAATCAGGAAGACAAGGAACCCCTGTTCGACGCCGCCGATACCCTACGAGACTCCCTGCGTGCCTTCGCCGACATGGTCCCGGCCATCAAGCCCAAGCGCGAGATCATGCGCGAGGCAGCGCGTCGCGGCTTCTCCACCGCCACCGACCTTGCCGACTATCTGGTGCGCAAGGGCCTGCCGTTCCGCGATTGCCACGAGATCGTCGGCCATGCGGTGAAGTACGGCGTGGATAGCGGCAAGGACCTGGCCGAGATGAGCCTGGACGAACTGCGTCGCTTCAGCGATCAGATCGAGCAGGACGTCTTCGCCGTCCTGACCCTGGAAGGCTCGGTCAATGCCCGCGACCACATCGGTGGCACCGCACCGGCCCAGGTCCGCGCCGCCGTGAAGCGCGGCCGCGAGCTGCTGGCCAAGCGCTGAAAGCTGTCTTGCGCTCCCCACCGCCTCTCAGCGGTGGTTGCCCGGGAGCAGGCAGAGCCGTCCATCGGACGGCTCTGCCTGACGGAGAGCCAGGCCGTATGGCCTTGGTAGCACTGTGCCCGCCTGCAATCCGTCTACGACAGGGTTCTCTGGCTGAAGGCCTTGGCAGGCCGCTAAGCGGCCGCCGACCAGCCGTCGATAGGCACGACCACCGGCACTCAGGACAGTGACCAGGCCGCCGATACTGGAAACTTGACCAGCCGTTCGAGTCAAGTCTCATGCGCCTTTCAGCCTGCTCCATCCTGCTTTGCGGAATGTTCGCCGCGGCTTCCAGCCAGGCCGCCCTGCCGCCGCCGCTGCCACAGACGCTCACCTGGCATGTCCAGCTGAACGGCGTGCTGCAGAAGCCCAATCGCACCCTCTACGACATCGATCTCTATGACACCAGCAAGGCGGTGATCGCCAACCTGAAGGGCAACGGGAAGACGGTGATCTGCTATTTCAGCGCTGGCACCTGGGAGGACTGGCGGCCCGATGCCGCTCTCTATCCCAAGGCGGCCCTGGGCAAGGCGTTGGACGCCTGGCCGGGCGAGCGCTGGCTGGACATCCGTCGCGCCGACGTCCGCGTGCTGCTGGCCAAGCGCCTGGACCTGGCGGTACAGAAGGGCTGCCAAGGGGTGGACCCGGACAACGTCGACGGCTACTCCAACCCCAACGGCCTCAAGCTGACCAAAGCCCAGCAGCTGGACTTCCTCAACTGGCTGGCCGACGAGGCGCACAGGCGCAGTCTGCTGGTGGGTCTGAAGAATGCCGTGGACCTGGTGCCGAGCCTCTACACCAAGTTCGACTTCGCCCTCAACGAGAGCTGCTACGACTACGCCGAGTGCAACGCCTACAGCTACTTCCGCACCCAGAAGAAGCCGGTGATGATCATCGACTACGGTCTCTACAGCACCAAGCGCTGCAGCCAGGCCAAGACCTCGGGCTACAACCTGCAGTTCTACCCGCTGTCGCTGGCGGCACTGGGCACCGCCTGCAAGTAGCCATGGCGCGGGATCTGGGTCAGGTCGCGCGAGCCACGCCCAACGCGGCTTGGCCGACGCGCAGCGGATTTTGAGCAGGCGCTCAGAACTTGTTTACGATCTTTTGGACTAGAGCCAGACAAGGCAAAAACAGCTGAGGAAGCGCAGTTTACAAGTTGTAAATGAGCATTCCGAAGCTGTTTCTAACGCCGTATGGCCGACGGCCAGGAGATCGTAAACAGGTTCTCAGTCGAGGCCGGCCTTCTTGTGCGATCTCTGCCCCAGCGCGATCCAGTCCAGATCGCCCTCGCCCTGGGCGACCGCTTCCAGCAGGTTGTCTCTCAGGACGCTGGCGAAGGGTAGCGGCACCGCCTTTTCCTGCCCGGCCGCCAGGGCCAGGCCGACGTCCTTGAGCCCCAGGCTGAGCTTGAAGGCCGCCGGCGAGAATCGTCGCTCGGTCAGCAGGCGTCCGTAGTTTTGGTACACCGGGGCGGCGAACAGGGTGCTGGTGAGGATTTCCAGCAGCGCTGCCGGCTCCACGCCATAGCTGCGGGCCAGGGCGGTGCTCTCGCCCATGGTCTCGATGGCGCTGGCGATCATGAAGTTGCCAGCGATTTTCACCACGTTGGCCTGGCGCGGCTCCGCGCCCACCGGCCAGGTCTTGCGTCCCAGCACGTCGAGCAGCGGCTGGACGCGCTGGATCGCCTCGGGCTCGCCGGCCACCACGATGTTGAGCTGGCCACTGGCAGCTACGTCGGTGCGGCCGAAGACGGGTGCCGCCACATAGCCCAGGCCGGCCTCGGCATGGCGCGCGACCAGTTCGTCCACCAGGGCCACCGACAGGGTGGCCATGCTGACGTGGATCAGCCCGACCCGTGCCTGCTCAAGGGCGCCGCTGTCGAGGATCACCTCGCGGGTGGCGGCGTCATTGGCCAGGATGCTGAAGACCACCTCCACGTCGAAGGCCTCCGCCGGCGTCGCCGCCGCGCGGGCACCCTGCTCGACCAGCACCTGGACCGGCGCCTGGGAGCGATTCCAGACCACGACCTCATGACCGGCCTTGAGCAGATTGGCGGCCATGCCCTGGCCCATGCCACCCAGGCCAATGAATCCGATACGCATAGTGTTGCCTCCTTGAGGTGCGATGGATGCCGCCGGCTACAGCCAGCGGCGAAACTTGAACCAGGCATAGGGAATCAACGCCGAGACCACCATGGCGCCCAGCGCCAGCGGATAGCCGAAGTGCCAGTCCAGCTCCGGCATGACCTTGAAGTTCATGCCGTAGACGGTGCCCACCAGGGTCGGCGGCAGGAACAGCACCGAGGCGATGGTGAACACCTTGACGATGTTGTTCTGCTCCACGCTGATCAGCCCAAGGGTGGCGTCGAGCAGAAAGCCGATCTCGCCGTTCATCTTGGCCTGGTAGTCGCTCAGCGAGCGGACGTCGCGCTCCAAGGTCTTGAACCAGGTCTTGGCCGTGCCGGAGATCCAGGTGGCGCCCGCCCGGCGCAGGTAGGAGACGATGCGATTGATGCCCAGCAGACTCTCGCTGAGCTGGGCCAGCAGCTGATTGCTGCGCCCCAGCTGCTTGACGATGGATTGCAGGTCGGTCTTGGGCTGCTGCTTTTCCTGCGGTGAATCCAGGGGTTCGCGAAACACCGCCTTGGCCAGGCGATTGAGATGCGCCTGCACCGATTCGAGGATGTCGGCCACCCGGTCCACCAGGCTATCCAGCAGCGAGGCGAAGATGACATCGCTGCGACAGTGCTGGCTCGCCTGCTGCTGGGCCTTGCCGAGAAAGGTCTTGAAGGCCGCCAGTTCGGCGTAGCGCACCGTTACCAGCCACTCGGGCGTCAGCACGAAATTGACCACCGAGGCCTGCGGCTGATGCTCGCTGAAGCCACTGACGACGGTGGTGGTCAGGTGCAGAGCCTGGTCGGTCTGGTAGAGTCGCGAGGATTCCTCGATCTCGGCGATCTCTTCCCGGGTGGGGATGTCCATCGCCAGTGCCTGCTCCAGATAGCGCTCCTCCGCCTCGCTGGGGTCGAGCAGATCGACCCAGAGCAAATCGTCCGGCAGCGCGTCTCCCGGCGACAGCGGCTGGGCCACCAGCTCGTTGGCGGACAGGCGATAGCAGGTGATCATCGAGAAGACTCCAGGCCAGCATCAGGGGTCGCACTGTAACAAAAGGTATCCGAACATGATTGACCACGCCGATGACGAAGAATCCTTTGTCTCCTCCCATCTGATCGAAGCGGTGGAGAACCAGCTTGCCGCTGGCGAGCCGAGCTATGTGCAGGCCGTACTCAACAAGCTGACCCTGGTCGGCTACGAGCGCGAAGAGGCCGTGCTGCTGATGGCCCAGGCGCTGTCCTACGAGATCGCCGCCATGCTCGACGCCGATCGCCCCTTCGACGGCGCCCACTACGAGCGCCTGCTACGGGCTCTACCGGAACTGCCCGAGGTCGCGGACGACTAGGCCTCGACCGGCTCCAGCGCCAGCAGCTCCACCTGCTGCTCCTTGCCGCCGGGCACCGGCCAGCTGAGGCGCTCGCCGGGGGTCGCGCCGAGCAGCGCGCTGCCGGCCGGCGCCAGCACCGAAATCCGGCCCTCCGCGCCGGCGTCCTCCGGATAGACCAGCACCACCTGATACTCCTTGCCGGTATCGGTCTCGCGGCAGCGCACCCGCGAATTCATGGTGACCACCGCGCCGATCTCCTCGGGCGCCACCACTCGCGCCTGAGCCAGTTCCTCGTCCAGGGCCTCGGCCACGGGCCCGAATTCGGGCAGGGCGTCGAGCAGCCGTTCGAGACGGGGCAGATCGACGGCGGAAACGGTGATGGGCGATGCATGACGCATGGCGGACTCCTGGAAGACGAGACGATGCGGCCCAACCGCGCGGTGCGGCGGACCACCGGGATGACGGGCGACCGGCGCCCAGCGAGAAGCCGCACAAGGGCGGCAAAAGAAAACGGCGCTCGAAAGGCGCCGTCAGGTCACGCTAGCACAGGGCTCAAGGCTCGGGTCAAGCTGCACCGACCGCAGGTCATTACAGCCCAGGCAAGGCCACACTCTCGCCGGTCTGCTCCAGGGTCACCCGTACCAGCAGCGCGCCGAGGGTCTCGGACGAGCTGTCGCAGATCCAGTTCTGGCCGTCCCAGTCGAAGTGATAGCCACCCGAACGCGCGGCGACCCAGAGCTGCACCAGCGGGGGCTGGCGGCTGAGAATCACCTGGCTGCCGTTGTCGAACTTGATCGTCAGCACGCCGCCGGCATTTTCCAGATCGAGGTCCAGACCGCTGTCGTCATAGGCGTCTTCGACCTGACGCTGGGTCTGGTCGACGAGGTGATGGAATTGCGCTTCGCTGAGCCGGCTCATGACGATCCTCGAAAGAAGGGAAAGAATCGCCGCACGGTAGCGGGCCGCCCAGATGACGTCCAGTCGTGGCGGCTGTCGGCAGCTGCGCTTCAGCCATCCGGGCGTGTCAAAGAGTCGCTCAACCCCGTTATACTCGGGACAATATTATCTTTTCGTATAGGTTGAGCGTCATGAAGCGCCTGTCTCTCCTCTTCATCGCCTGCGCCTGCCTGCTGGCCGGTTGCGGTCAGAAAGGCCCGCTGTACCTGCCCGACGACCAGAAAGCCGCCAAAGAACACCGCCACGACGTGTTCTAAGGAGCCCCCATGGAAGTCTTCGCTGTCCGTGCAGGTGAACTGCATGCGGAAGGGGTAGCCCTGAGCGCCGTGGCGCAGCAGTTCGGCACCCCCGCCTACGTCTACTCGCGAGCGCACATCGAGAGCCAGTACCGCGCCTATACCGATGCGCTGGCCGGTCTGCCGCACCTGGTCTGCTTTGCCGTCAAGGCCAACTCCAACCTCGGCGTGCTCAACGTCCTGGCCCGCCTCGGCGCCGGCTTCGACATCGTCTCCCGGGGCGAGCTGGAGCGGGTACTGGCCGCCGGTGGCGATCCGCACCGGGTGGTGTTCTCCGGGGTCGGCAAGACCCGCGACGACATGCGTCGGGCGCTGGAAGTGGGCGTGCACTGCTTCAACGTCGAATCCACCGACGAGCTGGAGCGGCTGCAACAGGTGGCCGCCGAGCTGGGCGTGGTCGCGCCGATCTCGCTACGGGTCAATCCCGACGTCGACGCCGGCACCCACCCCTACATTTCCACTGGTCTCAAGGAAAACAAGTTCGGCATCGACATCGCCGACGCCGAGGCCGTCTATGCCCGCGCCGCCGAGCTGCCGAACCTGGAAATCCTCGGCGTGGACTGCCACATTGGCTCCCAACTCACTACCCTGCCACCCTTCCTCGATGCCCTCGACCGCCTCCTGGCGCTGATCGACCGCCTCGCCGAGCGCGGCATCCTGATTCGCCACCTGGACCTGGGTGGCGGCCTGGGCGTGCGCTATCGCGACGAACAGCCGCCACTGGCCGGCGACTACATCCAGGCCATCCGCGAGCGCATCGCCGGGCGCAGCCTGACCCTGGTGTTCGAGCCGGGCCGCTTCATCGTGGCCAACGCCGGCGTCCTGCTGACTCGCGTGGAATACCTCAAGCACACCACCCACAAGGATTTCGCCATCGTCGACGCGGCGATGAACGATCTCATCCGTCCGGCGCTGTACCAGGCCTGGATGGCGGTGGAGCCGGTGGTCGCGCGCCAGGGCGAAGCCCGCCGCTACGACCTGGTCGGTCCCATCTGCGAGACCGGCGACTTCCTCGCCAAGGACCGCGAGCTGGTGCTGGCCGAGGGCGATCTGCTGGCCATCCGCTCCGCTGGGGCCTATGGCTTCACCATGAGTTCCAACTACAACACCCGCGGCCGTGCGGCCGAGGTGATGGTGGATGGCGACCAGGCGCACCTGGTCCGTCGGCGCGAGACGCTGGAAGAACTCTTCGCAGGCGAGAGCCGGCTGCCGGCCTGAGGGGAGTTCCATGCAACTGCGCTTCACCAAGATGCACGGTCTGGGCAACGATTTCATGGTCCTCGACCTGATCAGCCAGCACGCCCACATCCAGCCCAAGCACGTCCGTCTGTGGGGAGATAGAAACACCGGGATTGGCTTCGACCAGTTGCTGATCGTCGAGACCCCGACCACCCCGGACGTGGACTTTCGCTATCGCATCTTCAACGCCGATGGCTCCGAGGTCGAACAGTGCGGCAATGGCGCCCGCTGCTTCGCCCGCTTCGTCTTCGACAAGCGCCTCACGGTCAAGAAGCAGATCCGCGTCGAAACCAAGAGCGGCATCATCGAATTGCACCTCAAGGGTGATGGCCAGGTGCGCGTCGATATGGGCGCACCGCGCCTGCAGACCGCCGAGATCCCCTTCATCGCCGAGGCGGAGACCCTGAGCCATGCCGTCCAGGTCGACGGCGAGACGGTCGAGCTGGCGGTGGTCTCCATGGGCAACCCCCACGGCGTGCTGCGGGTCGCCGACGTCGACCAGGCGCCGGTGCTCACCCTCGGGCCCAAGCTGGAGTGCCATCCGCGCTTTCCGCAAAAGGCCAACATCGGCTTCCTGCAGATCATCGACGCCCAGCGCGCCCGCCTGCGGGTCTGGGAGCGCGGTGTCGGCGAAACCCGCGCCTGCGGTACCGGCGCCTGCGCCGCCGCCGTGGCCGGGATTTGCCAGGGCTGGCTGAAATCGCCGGTCAGCATCGAGTTGCCAGGCGGTCTGCTCAACATCGAGTGGGACGGCGTCGGCCAACCGGTGCTCATGACCGGTCCGGCCACCCGTGTCTACGAAGGCCAGGTAAGAGTATGAGCGATACCCCCGAACTGACCGCGGACCAGGTCGCCGACTGGCTGCTGGACCATCCGCACTTCTTCGCCGATCGCGAAGAGCTGCTGGCGGAGATGCGTGTCCCCCACCAGCGGGGGACCGCCATCTCCCTGGTCGAGCGGCAGCTCGGCCTGCTGCGCGATCGCAACGGCGAGATGCGCCATCGCCTGGCCCACCTGATGGACGTGGCCCGGGACAACGACCGGCTGTTCGACAAGACCCGCCGGCTGATCATCGGCCTGCTGGACGCCAACAGCCTCGAAGAGGTGATCGGTACCGTCGAGGACAGCCTGCGTCATGAGTTCAAGGTGCCCTACGTCGGCCTCATCCTGTTCCACGAGCACCCGCTGCCGGTCGGCCGCAGCGTCACCCCCGCTGAAGCGCAAAAGGTGATCGGCGGCCTGCTGGGTGGTGAGAAGACCACCAGTGGCGTCCTGCGCGCCCACGAACTGGCCTTCCTGTTCGGTGACTCGGCCAAGGAAGAAGTCGGCTCGGCTGCCGTCGCCGCCCTCTCCCACCAGGGCCTGCATGGTGTCCTGGCGATCGGCAGCCCCGACCCCCAGCACTATCGCAGCAGCCTGGGCACGCTGTTTCTGAGCCATGTGGCGGAAGTCCTGGCGCGGGTACTGCCCCGCTTCCCCGTCCCCTTGCGTACGGTGCGCTGAGCCCGGGAGCGGAGCATGCAGATCCAGCTCGATGCCTATCTCGACCATCTGCGCCTGGAACGCCAGGTTTCGCCCCACACCCTCGACGGCTACCGCCGCGATCTGCGCAAGCTGCTGACCTTCGTCGAAGCCGAGGGGCTGAGCGACTGGGGCGGCCTGGACAGTCGGCGCCTGCGCGCCCTGATCGCCCAGCTGCACCGGGCCGGCGCCTCCAGCCGCAGCCTGGCGCGGCTGCTCTCGGCCTGTCGCGGCTTCTATCTCTACCTGATTCGCGAAGGTCACTGCAGCCAGGACCCGGCCCACGGGCTCTCGCCGCCCAAAGCCCAGAAGGCCCTGCCCAAGGTGCTCGACGTCGACCGCTCCATGCAGCTGCTCGACGGCGCCGTGGAAGACGACTTTCTCGCCCTGCGCGACCAGGCCCTGCTGGAACTCTTCTACAGCTCCGGGCTGCGGCTGTCCGAACTGGTGGGTCTGGACCTGGCGGATGTGGACCTGGCCCAGGGCTTGGTTCAGGTGCGCGGCAAGGGCAACAAGGAACGGGTGCTGCCCATCGGCAGCAAGGCTCGCGACGCCCTGGAGACCTGGCTCAAGGTCCGGCTCCAGGCCGCCCCGCGTGACGATGCCCTGTTCATCGGCCAGCGCGGTCTGCGGCTGACGCCCCGCGCGGTGCAGCTGCGGGTGCGCGAGGCCGGCGTCCGCGAACTGGGCCAGCACCTGCATCCGCACATGCTCAGGCACAGCTTCGCCAGCCACATGCTCAGCGCCTCCGGCGATCTGCGCGCGGTGCAGGAGCTACTCGGCCACGCCGACATCACCACCACCCAGATCTACACCCACCTGGACTTCGGCCAGCTCGCCGAGGTCTATGACAAGGCGCACCCCCGCGCCAAGCGCAAGGCCAGCCGATGACGATTCGCCTCGTGACCTTCGACCTCGACGACACCCTCTGGGAAATCGCTCCCGTCATTCATTCCGCGGAGGCCCTGCTGCGCGACTGGTTCGCCGATGCCGCTCCGCGGCTGGGCAGCGTTCCGGTGGAGCACCTCTGGGCGATCCGCGATCGCCTGCTGCAGCAGGACGCCGGGCTCAAGCACCGGGTCAGCGAGATGCGCCGCCGGGTCATCCACCAGGCACTGCTCGATGCCGGCTATGGCGAACCCGAGGCCGCCCAGCTGGCCGAAGCGGGCTTCGCGGTCTACCTGGCCGCCCGCCAGCAGGTCACCTTGTTCGACGACGTCCACCCCACCCTGGAGCAACTGGCCGATCGCTACACCCTGGGCGTGCTGACCAATGGCAATGCGGACGTCCAGACCATCGGCCTGGCCGACTACTTCCGCTTCGCCCTGAATGCCGAGCAACTGGGTGTCGGCAAGCCCGACCCCACGCCCTTTCGCGAAGCCCTGCGCCTCACCGGCATTCCCGCCGGGGCCACCGTGCACGTAGGGGACAACCCCGTGGATGATGTCGAGGGCGCCCAGCGCGCCGGTATCCGCGCGGTCTGGTTCAACCCCTTGCAGCATCCCTGGCAGGGCCCCGGCAAACCGGATGCGGAGGTCCGCAGCCTGAGCGAGCTTCCCGCCGTGCTGGAGGGATGGTCAGGCAGATCGAAAAATAGTAATACTAAATAATGAAAAGCTGATTTTTTCGCGCTTGCCAGCCGTCTGCTTGCTCCTTCGATTCTGTTAACCAATCGTCAAAATATTCGTCACACTTGCAGCCCGCATTAGCAGATGCTTTGCGACCCCCTTCACCAAAAACTTCGGGAGCCGACGGTTTTTTGCCAAGCACACCTCATTTGGCCGTCTATTCCCTAAGAACAACAGCAGTAATGGCCGTCTCGCTGACCAACTTCCCCTGCCGGACCTCGCGTTGACAGTCCAAACCCTTTTGACAATCATTGCCGCAGATTCGAAGTAGCGCTGGGATTGCGCGCTGAATCTGCTGCCGTACAGGTCAGGGAAGACAGCATTACCTCCCCCTCCTCTGCGTCTCGCCGATGGTTTCTCAAGTTTCTGGACGTTGCGTTGTCAGGCCTTGATATCGGTAACTAAACCCTCTGTTCATTCCGTCCAGGTGCAAACCCGTGCGGTAGCCATGTCCGAACCGGACCGGTTACCAGTCAAGACGCGGTAAACCTGTGCGGTAGCCATGCCCAGGCGCTGGACAGGGAGGGACGATCACCGTGCCAGCGAGCACCTGCAGGACTACATGGATGTCATCTGAACTGGACTTAATTCTCTTTGCTCACGCAACTTCGGTCTTGCCTGAAACAGGCAAGCGAATGACGGTGCGGGCAAACAAGCTACCGCGGGCTTCAGCGCCCTGCGTGCTGGTTCGGATCAGTTCGAAAAGAGTGGAAAGCGCTCGCTAGACAGTCTCGAGCAAGTTGGCGAAGTCCTGGCACTGACAACCAAGCATTAGTTATCTGCACTGGCTGTCGCGGGCCCTGACCGACGTTCATCAGACGGTCATTCACTCAATAAAGATTAAAAAGCTCTGCTGCATTTTTTGCTGACTGCCGGGCACGGCGAAAGCCAGTTTCAACCACGTTAATTGCGCCCTGATGGCGCACGGAGAGGATGCCCCGATGGCAAGGAATGATCTATCGGAAGCGACATTAGGATGTCTAATTGGCGGCGCTGGTCCGGCGGGCCTGGGATTCCTGTTCAATGCCATCAAGCGTGGCGCCCTGGAGCAGCTGGCCCAGGCGGGCACCATCATCGTCGACGCCGGGACCGAACTCGGTGCCGGCAAGCTGGGTGACTATCAGATCATCGCCAACTCGGTGAGCGACGTCTTCCTGGACTGTCTGCGCGACCCCCTGTTGGCGCCCATCCTGGCGCCGCTGCAGGCCTCGCCGACCTTTCGCCACCTCAAGTTGAATGCCCAGGAAGCGCCGGCGCTGCCCATCGTCGGCCAGCTCTTCCAGCAGGCCGCCGGCCTGATCCTGCCCTGGCTGGAACGCCAGTACGGTATCCCCACCTGGCGCCAGACCCGTATCACCGAGGTCACCTGCGAAGGTTCGAGCTATGTCGTCTGGCTGGAACAGGCCGGCGCCATCCGCCGCGTGCGCACCTCCAGCCTGGTGCTGAACCTGGGCGGCAAGCAGACCCGCTCCAGCTTCGAGGAAAGCAGCCAGGCCATGGGTCTGCAGCTGCCCCAGAGCGCCTCGATCGACAGCTCCGACAGCCTGCTGCGCCTGCAACCCGAGGCCCTGCGCCAGCGCTATCGTGCCCGTCTTAAGGATGGCGGTCCGATCTGCGTGGTGGGCGGGTCCCACAGCGCCTTTTCCGCCCTGGACAACCTGGCCAGTGCCCTGCACCACGACGGCCTGCGCGAACTGACCCTGGTCCATCGCTCGCCGATCCGACTGTTCTACGAGACCGCTGCCGAAGCCCTGGCCGCCGGCTATGACTTCGACCCGTTGCAGGACATCTGCCCCATTTCCAAGCGGGTCAACCGCTCGGGCGGGTTGCGCTACCGAGCCCACGAGATCGGTCGCCAGGTCCTGGCCGGTCAGGCCATCGGCGGCACTCCGGTCAAGGTGAAGACGCTGCAACTGGATGGCAGCGCCGAGCGCCTCGCCAGCGCCCAGACGCTGTTCGACAGCGCCGCCCTGCTGGTTCAGGGCATGGGTTACCAACCCATAGTGCCCGAGCTGCGCTGCCAGGACGGTCGTCCGCTGACCCTGCGCACCCTGCGCGGCGGTCTGGATTCCGACGCGGCCGGCAGCCCGCTGGACCAGCACGGCCAGCGCCTCAAGGGCCTGCACCTGTTCGGCCTGGGTTCGGGGTTAGCGGTCGACCCCCGACTGGGCAGCGAAGCGTCCTTTTCCGGACGCATCTATGGGGTCTGGCAGTTCCACAACGATGCCAGTCGCGAGGCCCTCGAATCGGTTCTGGAGCGGCTGGACAAGCCCGGCGTCCCCTTCCGGCCGATGGCCAGCCCCGTCGCCGAACACGCTTGACCGAACCGACACGTATCAAGGACTCGATAAGCAGGTACCGGATCATGATCAATGTGACCAAGCCCTACCTGGGCGACAAGGAACGCTTCAAGGCGTATATCGACAAGATCTACGCCAACAACTGGATCACCAATCAAGGCCCGCTGCACGCTCAGCTCGAAGAGCGCCTGCGCGATTATCTGGGTGTCAGAAACATCATCCTGGTCAACAACGGTACCCTGGCCCTGCAGGTCGCCTATCGCGCCCTGGGCCTGTCCGGCAGCGCCATCACCACGCCGTTCAGCTTCGTCGCCACCACCAGCACCCTGCACTGGGAAGGGATCCGCCCGGTCTTCGCCGACATCCACCCGGAAACCTGGAACCTGGATCCGGCCAACGTCGAAGCCGCCATCGAGCCTGACACCTCGGCCATCGTCGCCACCCACGTGTTCGGCAATCCCTGCGATGTCCGTGGCCTGCAGCAGGTCGCCAACCGCCACGGCCTCAAGGTCGTCTACGACGGCGCCCATGCCTTCGGCACCCGCTTCGAAGGCCGCTCGGTACTGCAGTGGGGCGACATCACCACCGTCAGCTTCCACGCCACCAAGCTGTTCCACACCATCGAAGGCGGCGCGATCATCACCGAAGACGACGAGCTCGCCGAGCGTGTCCGCCGCATGATCAATTTCGGCATCGTCGATGCCGAGCGCATCGAAGGCGTGGGCATCAACGCCAAGCTCAACGAGGTATCCGCGGCCATGGGGCTGTGCATCCTCGACGAGCTGGAAGACATCCTGGCCCGCCGCGCCGTCATCGGTCAGCACTATGAGCGACGCCTGCAGGGCGCCTTCGACCTGCAGCGCCCCACCTACGGCAGCCAGCTGAACTACAGCTACTTCCCGGTGGGCCTGCGCGACGAGCCGAGTCTGCTGGACACCAAAAAGGCCCTGAACGCCGTCGGCATCAATCCGCGCCGCTACTTCTATCCGTCGCTGGAAACCCTGGACTACCTGCAGCCTCAGGCGATCAAGCCGGTCTCGCGCAAGCTGAGTCACCGCATCCTCTGCGTGCCGCTCTATCCGGACTTGCCGCAGGCGACCCAGGACCTGCTGATCGACACCCTGCTGTTGGCACAACAGAAAAAGACCAGCATGGAATCCCTGCGGGCACTCATCACCCCGGCACAGCTGCTGCCGAGCTGGGATTTTCCCGGCGACTCCTCTCCTGTTCTAACTTGATCCTGGCCCGCTATCTCCCATGACCAGTCCCGCGAAAGTGTCGGTGTTGCGCAACACCCTGATCAATTATGCCGGCCAAGCCTATGCGCTGCTGATCGGCATCTTGATCCAGCCGATGTATCTCGGTCATCTGGGTGCCGAAACCTATGGTCTGATCGGCTTCTTCGCCGTGCTGCAGACCTGGCTGCAACTCCTCGACGTCGGCATTTCCGCCTCGCTGGTACGTGACGTCGCCCATGGCCGTGGCCAGACCGGCGCGGGGCGTACCCGTGGCCAGCTGCTGCGCTCGCTGGAGTTCATCTTCATCCCCCTGGCGACCCTGGCCTTCGTCGCCATCGAGCTGAATTCGGAATGGATGGCGGGCCACTGGCTCAACGTCCAGGGCCTGCCCACGGAGACCGTGGCCCACTGCATCGGCCTGATGGGGCTGATGATCGCCTTCCGCCTGCTGTCGACGCTGTACAAGAGCGGCGTCCAGGGCGTCGAGCTGCACGGCTGGCTGAATCTGGTCAACGTACTGATCGCCACGGTGCGCTATTTCGGCGGTCTGATCCTGGTGATGTGGATTTCCCAGGAGCCGCTGGACTTCTTCGTGTTCCAGGCCTTCGTCGCCGTGTTCGAGATGCTGGTCTATGCGCTCAAGGCCTATCGCCTGCTGCCCAACCCCACCTGGTGGAGCGGCTTCGACTGGCAGCGGGTCAAGCCCATCGTGCCCTTCGCCCTGAGCATGTCCTTTACCTCGATCCTGTGGATCGCCCTGACCCAGCTCGACAAGCTGGTACTGTCCAAGGCGCTGCCCCTGGCCGAGTACGGCTACTTCAGCCTGGTGGCGCTGATCTCCACCGGCATCGTGACCCTGACCAATCCCCTGGTGCAGGCGCTGCTGCCGCGCATGACGGTGCTGGTGTCCCAGGACAAACCGCTCGAACTGGAACGCCTCTATCGCAACGCGGCGCGCTTCGCCTTCGCCATCCTGCTGCCGCTGGCGGCCATGGTGGCCTTCCATGGCGAGGCGCTGATCTTCGCCTGGACCGGCGACAAGGTCTCCGCCCACTGGAGCGAACCGATCCTGTTCTGGTACGCCCTGGGCTCGGCGCTGCTGGCTCTCAGTCAGTTCCAGTTCTATCTGCAGTACGCCTACGGCAAGTTGCGCCTGCACGTCTGGTACAGCCTGGTGTCCGCGGCCATTTCGGTGCCCATCGTGATCCTGGTGGTCCTGCATTACGGCGCCTACGGCGCGGCGCTGGCCTGGTTCTTCATGCGCCTGATCCCCTTCGTGATCTGGCCGATGATCGTCCACGGCCGCTTCGCGCCGAATCTGCAGCGCTACTGGAACCAGGACCTGCTGGTGGCCGTGGTGGTGACCGCCATCGGCGTGGGCCTGAGCAAGTTGCTGTACCAAGAGATTCAACCGCAGGAGCGGTTTGCCATTCTCGCCACCCTTGCCCTGAGCGGTGGCCTGACCCTGGTGCTGATGGCGCTGAGCTATGTGCTCTGTTCTCCGAAACAGACCCGCTCGCGCCTGTTTTCCCAACTCTACAAAGCAGGTATCTGACATGGACGCTCGGACCGAAGCAGAGATCATGAAGAACTGGCCGACGGATTGCAGTCGGCCGGTCGCCAGCATCGTCTGCCTGACCTTCAACCATCGCGACTACATCGGCCAGGCCATCGATGGCTTTCTGCGCCAGCAGACCGATTTTCCCTTCGAGATCATCATCAACGATGACGCTTCGACCGATGGTACCCGGGAAATCCTCCAGGACTACGAGCGCCGCTATCCCCGGCTGATCCGCCTGATCCTGCAGAAGGAAAACCAGTATAGCCAGGGCAAGCCCTATGGCATGCCGGTGTTCCAGCACGCCCGCGGCGACTACATCGCCTATTGCGAAGGCGACGACTACTGGAACGACCCGCGCAAGTTGCAGCTGCAGGTGGATTTCCTGGAGCGCAATCGGGACTACGCCCTGACCTTCCACGCCTCCTATGCCTTCAACAGCAAGGGGATCGTCAATCCGCAGCGTTTCAGTGGCCAGGATCACTACGACCGCAGCGAAACCGAGCTGAAGAAGGCCCTGCCGCTGTCCACCCTGACCGCCTGCTTCCGCAATGTCCTGCGGGAACTGCCGCCGGAGCTGGAAACCGCTGCGCTCATGGACATCGTCTGGTGGTCGCTGCTGGGTGCCCACGGCAAGGGCAAGTTCATGGACGAGATCCGCCCCGCCGCCTACCGCGTGCACGAGAACGGGATCTTTTCCATGCGCGCCAGCCAGAAGCGCCTGCAGATGGATCTCCACACCCAGTACTGCCTCGCCAACTACTACTACCGGCTGGGCGAGCGTGACCTGCATGTCTTCTTCCTGCGCCAGGTCCTGAGTCTTTCGCTGTCCTCGATTCCGCCGACCCAGAAGGTCAAGGCGCTCTTGCGGGCGGTAAGCAACATCACCCTCAACATCGGCCGACGCTTCGCCCCCAAACGCGTCACCTACTGAACGTACACAGAGCAGTTTTCCGGCTGCGCTGTATCCAGCTAAAAGGAAGGGACCCCAATGACCGTCATGCAGCGCTCTTCGTTCGAACAACACGAAGAACAACACCTGGACCTCAAGACGATGGCCCTCACGCTTCTTGATCACAAGAAGCTGATCGCGGGTATCACCGCGGGCTTTCTCGCCGTGGGCATCACCTATGCCGTGCTGTCCACCCCGCAGTACATCGCCGGGGCGATGATCCAGATCGAACCCAAGAAGAATGCGCTCACGGCGGTCGCCGAGACCGTGGTGCGCCCCAACTCGGCCTCGCCGGCCGTGGCCGAGATCGAGCTGCTGAAATCCCGCGCGGTGCTGGCCAAGACCGTGGAGAACCTGCGCCTGGACATCGAGGCCAAGCCACGCTTCTTCCCGCTGATCGGCCACTACCTGTGGCGCACCTACGAAGCCGACAAGCCGGGTCAGCTGGCGGACAGCTGGCCGCAACTGCGCGGCTTCGCCTGGGGCGGCGAAAAGATCGACGTCTTCCAGTTCGATGTCCCGGACGACATGTACGGCGAGACCCTGACGGTGGTCGCCGGCAGCAACGGTCGCTATCGCCTGCTGGACAAGGACAAGCAGCCGCTGCTGGATGGCCAGGTCGGCCAGATGGCCAGCGGTAACGGCTACCGCATGCAGATCAAGACCCTGACCGCGCGCCCCGGCACCGAATTCAAGGTGACCCGCAACCGCGTCATCACCACCGCACAGCTCTATCAGAACCGCATCAAGACCAGCGAAGCGGGCAAGGAGTCGGGCATCATCTATCTGTCCCTGGCGGACGAGAATCCCGACCTGGCCAAGAGCGTGCTGTCCGAGATCAGCCGCCTGTACGTGCTGCAGAACGTCGAGCGTAGCTCGGCCGAAGCGGCCCAGCGCCTGGACTTCCTGCGTGGTCAGCTGCCGGCGGTGCGCAAGGACCTGGAAAGCGCCGAAGCGGCCCTGAACAGCTATCAGACCAACAGCCGCTCCGTGGACATCAGCCTGGAAACCAAGGCGGTCCTGGACAAGATCGTCACCCTCGACACCAACATCTCCCAGCTCAAGCTCAAGCAGGCCGAATACGATCGCCTCTATACCCGCGATCACCCCAGCTACAAGACCCTGCTGAACCAGCTCGCCCAGCTGGAAGTGGAAAAGCGCAGCCTGCAGCGCAAAGTGGAAGCCCTGCCCAGCACCCAGCAGGAACTGCTGCGTCTGAATCGCGACATGAAGGTCACCAACCAGACCTATCAGCTGCTGCTCAACCAGGCCCAGGAACAGGACATCATCCGCGCCGGCACCATCGGCAACGTGCGCCTGGTCGACAACGCCGACGTCAACCTCGACGAGCCGGCCACCAACCGCAAGATCGCGCTGATCCTGTCGCTGCTGCTGGGTCTGGTGACCTCCGTGGTGGTGGTCTTTGTCCGCCAGGCCTTCCAGAAGGGCATCGAGAATCCCGACACCGTCGAGCAGATCGGCCTGCCGGTCTATTCCACCCTGCCCTTCACCAAGGACCAGGAGCGCCTGAACCGTCGCCTGAAGAAAAAGACCCGTACCGGCGAACCCAATCTGCTGAGCGTGGTGCAGCCGGCCAACCTGGCGGTGGAGTCCCTGCGCAGCCTGAGATCCAGCCTGCACTTCGCCATGCTGGAAGCCAAGAACCGGGTGATCATGATTTCCAGCCCGACCCCGGGCGTCGGCAAATCCTTCGTCTCCAGCAACCTCGCCGCGGTGGTCGCCCAGTCGGGTCAGCGCGTGCTGCTGATCGACGCCGACATGCGCAAGGGCTATCTGCACCGCGTGTTCGGCCTGCAGCCGCAAGCCGGCCTGTCCGAGCTGCTGACCGGTCGCAGCAAGCTGCGTGAAGCCATCGTCCCGAGCGGTATCGCCCAACTGGACATCATCAGCTGTGGTCAGTCCGCGCCGAATCCCTCAGAGCTGCTGATGCACGCCAACTTCTCCCGTCTGCTGGACGAAGTGGGCGGCCTTTATGACCTGGTGATCATCGATACCCCGCCGATCCTGGCGGTGACCGATGCCGCCCTGGTGGGTCGTCTCGCCGGCACCACGCTGCTGGTCACCCGTTTCGGCCAGAGCACCCTCAAGGCGGTGGAGAACTCCCGCCGGCGCTTCGCCCAGAACGGCATCACCATCAAGGGCGCCATCCTCAACGGCGTGCAGCGCAAGGCCTCGACGTCCATGGAAGACGATGGCGTCTACGGCTACTACGAATACGGCCCCCGTACCTGATACGCCGCAACCGATCGCCCCTAGAGAAGGAACTCGCCCATGACGCTCGCCCCTCCCACCGGTCACTGGTATCTGGTGCAGACCAAGCCCAATCAGGAAGCCAGGGCCGAAGAAAACCTGAGCAGACAGGGCTATGTCTGCTTCCGGCCCCAGCGCGAGCGCAAGGCGTCCGGCAGAAGTCGTGCGGTTGGCAGCGAGTCGCTGTTCCCGGGGTATCTGTTCATTCAGCTCAATGACGTGAACGACAACTGGTACCCCATCCGCTCGACGCGCGGCGTCAATCGGATCGTCAGCTTCGGCACCCAGCCGACGGCGGTGAGCGAAGGCATCATCGACGACATCCGCCAGCGACTCGCCGCCCTGGCGGAACCTGCGCCCGCCCACCAGCCCGGCGCGACCGTGCGGGTGCAGTACAGCCAGGAGCTGGAAATGGACGCGGTGTTCCTGAGTGCCGATGGCAACGAGCGGGCCATCATCCTGCTGCGCATCCTGCAACGCGAACAACGGGTCAGCGTCGCTCTTGATCAATTGTCGGCAGCGGCTCCCGTCAACCAACGGCTGCGCGCCTGACCAAGAACTGTAAGACCCTTTGGAGGAGTCTATTCATGCAATGCAAGACCACGGTCGTGACCGTCACCTACGGCAATCGCCTCGGCTATCTGGAGCAGCTGGTCACCCGCGCCCTGGCCGAACGCACCATCCACCAGGTCGTCGTGGTGAGCAATGCGGCGACGGTATCGCTGGATAGCCTCGAAACCCGCTGGCCCGGTCAGGTCAAGGTGATCGCCCTGAGCGAGAACACCGGCTCCGCCAACGGTTACGCCGTGGCCCTGGAAGCCGCTCTGGCCAGCGACACCACCCATATCTGGATGATGGACGACGACAACGCCCCCCTGGGCGATGCCCTCGACGTGCTGCACCGCCGCCTCGATGAACTCGGCGCCGTCCATGGCCGCGACAAGGTCGCCGTGCTCGGCTATCGGCCGACCCAGCAGGCCGACATCGCCCAGTGCATCCCGACCAAGATGATCACCCAGCCGCGTTCGAGCTACTTCGGCTTCCACGTGGCACGCATTCCCTACAAGATCTGGCGCCGCCTGCCCTGGGGCCGTCCGCGCGGTGGCCAGCCGGAAGCCCTGGTCGAGCTGCCCTTCGCCCCCTATGGCGGCATGCTCGCCCACCGCAGCCTCTATGAGCGCATCGGCCTGCCCCTGCGCGAGCTGGTGCTCTATTCCGACGACACCGAGTACACCTACCGCATCACCCAGGCCGGCGGAAAGCTGTTCATGGTCACCGAGGCGGAACTCGAAGAGCTGGAGCACTCCTGGAACATCAAGGAAGGCACCAGCAACGTCTACCAGAACTACCTGCAGGCCGGCTCGGACTTCCGCGCCTACTACGCCGCGCGCAACCAGGCCTGGTTCGACAAGAACGTCTGGGCCAGCTCGCGGCCGATGTACAACCTCAACCGCTACGTCTTCCACACCCTGCTCAAGTGGTTCGCCCGTGATGACAAGAGTCGCCAGCGCCTGGCGCTGATCCGGCAGGCGGTCCAGGACGGCGAAACCGGCGCGCTGGGGATAAACCGCAGCTATCCGCTATGAAACTGCTCTTTCTCAACAGCTTCTATCCGCCCCATGTGGGCGGTGGTGCAGAGCTCATCCTGCAACGCAGCGTGGAAGGCTTCCAGCAGCGTGGCCACGACGTCGCCGTGCTGGTGACCGGTCCCGAGCAGGGTGTGCATGAGGAGACGGTGAACGACGTCCGCGTCTATCGCGCCGGGCTGAAGAACTTCTACTGGCCCCTGACCCAGCAGCGCCCCGGTCCGCTGGCGCGCTTCGGCTGGCACTTTCGCGACCAGTACAACAGCGCGATGCGGACACCCCTGCGCCAGGTCCTGCAACGGGAAAAGCCGGACCTGGTGGTGTGCCACAACCTGTCCGGCTGGTCGGTAGCGGCCTGGGACGAGATCCGCGCCAGCGGCGTCCCCATCGTGCAGGTGCTGCACGATATGTATCTGCTGTGCCCGAAGAACACCCTGTTCAAGAAGGGCCAGAGCTGCCAGAAACTCTGTGGCAGCTGCGCCGCCCTGCGCCGGCCCCACGCCGAGCAGTCCGCCAAGGTGGATGCCGTCGTCGGCGTCAGCCGCTATCTGCTGGACACCATCGTCAACAAGGGCTACTTCGGCGGCGTTCCGCGCCAGGTGATCCACAACGCCAGCCTGATCGCCGGCAGCAATGGCGAAACCTCGACACCCAGTCCCGAGGGCGTCGTCCGCTTCGGCTACATGGGCACCCTGTCGGAAAACAAGGGGGTGGGCTGGCTGATCGAGCAGTTCCAGCGGCTGTCACTCAACGCGACCCTGACCATCGCCGGCAAGGGCCAGCTGGACTACGAAACCCAGCTCAAGGCCATGGCCGATCCGCACAAGGTCAGCTTCGTCGGCTATCAGAAGCCCGAGGACTTCTACCGGAACATCGACGTCTTCGTGGCGCCGTCGCTGTGGGCCGAGCCCTTCGGCATGGTCGCCGTCGAGGCCTGCGCCTTCCAGAAGCCGGTCATCGCCACCCGCATGGGCGGCCTGCCGGAGATCGTCCGGGATGGTGTCAACGGCCTGCTCTGCAACGCCGACGACCGCGACTCCCTGGGCCGCGCCCTGCAATGCCTGCATGACGATGCCGAGCTGCGCCAGCGGCTGAGTCTGCTGAGCCGCACCGCGGTGGCCGATCTGCTGAACATGGACACCATGCTCGACCAGTACCAGGCGCTCTTCGAGGACGTGCTGGGCAAGGCGCAGCACGGCGCCACCAAGCAGCTTCACGTCCCTCACACACAGCTTTCCAACTGATCCACCCAGGTCACGGCAACGGGCAGAATCATGATCATCGTCAATTCCCGCTTCATCACCCAGGATCTTCGCGGCGTCCAGCGCTTCGCGGAATGCATCTCGCTGGAGCTGGCGAAGCTGAGATCCGACCTGCGCTTCGTCGCGCCGCCCGGCGCCGTCAGGCCCGAGGTGGCCAAACGGCTGGGCATCGAAGTCATCGGCACCCGCCAGGGCCAGCGCTGGGAGCAATGGGACCTGCCGAACTGGCTGAAGAGCCAGGGCAGCCCGCTACTGCTGTCACTGTGCAGCACGGCGCCGCTGCTCTACAGCAACCAGATCGCCACCCACCACGACATCAACTACGTGCGCTTTCCCGAGAGTTACTCGTGGAAATTCCGCACCTCGTACCGCTGCCTGATTCCCATGCTGCTCAAGCGCTCGAACGCCCTGATCACCGTGAGTGAATTCTCCCGCGACGAGATCTCGCGCTTCTATCGCTACCCGAGCGACTCGATCACTGTCGTGCCCAACGCCGTGGCCGACGCCTTCACCCTGGCGCCGCGGATCGACAGCGTCGACACCCCCTATCTGCTGGCGGTGTCCTCGCCCAGCTACCACAAGAACTTCTCACGGATGCTGGAAGCCTTCGCCGCCCTGCCGCGGGACCTCAAGGTCGAATTGCGCATCGTCGGCGACAGCCACGCCGTGTTCGGCCAGAGCGATCTGGCGACCCTGGCGGCCAGGGATCCGCGGGTCAAGCTGCTCGGCCGCATCGACGATGGCGAACTGGCGCGCCAGTATCGCCAGGCCACCGCCTTCGTCTTTCCGTCGCTCTACGAGGGGTTCGGCATCCCGCCCCTGGAAGCCCAGGCCTGCGGCTGCCCGGTGATCTCGGCCAATACCGCCTCCATGCCGGAAGTCCTGCAGGACAGCGTCCTCTATTTCGACCCCTACGAGACGGCCAGCATCACCCAGGCGATGCGCACCATCCTGCAGGACGCACCGCTCAGGGAGGCGCTCCGCGCCAAGGGCCTGGCCAACATCCAGCGCTTCAACTGGCAGACCTCCGCGAGAAAGGTCTCCGACCTGCTGGACAGCGCCCTGGCGATCACCACGAAGTCCGCGGCCAGGGCCGCCTGAAACGACCCCACAACAACAATTCAGCGATCAAGAACTCATGGAAGAGACAAGCAAAGCCATGGCTGGCCAGCGCCGTTCCTCTGTACCCCTGACGCTCGACGAATCGAACGTGTCCGGACGCGTCCTTCAGGTCGCTGATTGCCACCTTTTGCGCAGCAGCTCGGACGACACCGCGGCAGAGACCGCGGAGCGCCCGGAGAACGCTGAATGTTTCGAAACGCCTGCAACAGACGCCGTCTTTGCAAAAAGCCCAACCATCAAGTTGCACGAACTCGACAGCGCTTCGGACGACATCGAGATCACCCGGCTGCCCTGGGGATATGCAGTGACCAGAAAGACCCGCACTCCATGATTCAGCACCAGCACTTGATTTCATTTCACGCTTAAGGAAGACGACATGAAAATCGCCATCGTTCACGATTGGTTGGTAACCTTTGCTGGCGCCGAACGCGTGCTCGCCGAACTGCTCGACATCTGGCCGGAGGCGGACCTGTTCAGCGTGATCGACTTCCTTTCGGACGAAGATCGAGCGCAGCTGCAGGGCAAGCAGGCGACGACCACCTTCATCCAGCGCCTGCCGCAGGCCAAGAAGCGCTATCAGACCTATCTGCCGCTGATGCCGCACGCTATCGAGCAGCTGGATCTGTCCGGCTACGACCTGATCATCTCCAGCAGCCATGCGGTGGCCAAGGGCGTCCTGACCGGTCCGGACCAGCTGCACATCAGCTATGTCCACTCGCCCATCCGCTACGCCTGGGACCTGCAGCACCAGTACCTCAAGGAAGCCGGGCTCGATCGCGGCCTGAAGGGCAAGCTGGCACGCGTCATCCTGCACTATGTGCGCATCTGGGATCAGCGCACCGCCGCCGGCGTGGATGCCTTCGTCGCCAACTCCCACTTCATCGCCCGGCGCATCAGCAAGGCCTATCGCCGCGAAGCCAAGGTCATCTATCCGCCGGTCGACATCAGTCGCTTCACGCCCAGCGGCGGCAAGGACGACTTCTACCTGACGGCCTCGCGCATGGTGCCCTACAAGCGCATGCCCATGATCGTCGAAGCCTTCAGCTCGATGCCCGACAAGAAACTGGTGGTGATCGGCGCCGGCCCCGAATTCGAGAAGGCCAAGGAGGTCGCCGGTCCCAACGTCACCCTGCTCGGTTACCAGGACTTCGACTGCCTGCTAGACCACATGCGCCGAGCGCGGGCCTTCGTCTTCGCCGCCGAGGAAGACTTCGGCATCACCCCCATCGAAGCCCAGGCCTGCGGGACCCCCGTCATCGCCTATGGCCGGGGTGGCGTGCTGGAAACCGTACGCGGCCTGGATGCGCCCCATCCCACCGGCGTCTTCTATCCGGAGCAGAGCGTCGCCTCGCTGTGCGCCGCCGTGCGCCAGTTCGAAGCCCTGGAGACGCCGATCAGCCAACAGGCGTGCCGGCAGAATGCCGAGCGCTTCGCCACCAAGCGTTTCCGTCAGGAAATGCGTGCCTTCGTCGAAGCCCGGGTTGCCGCGCTGCATCTGCCCGCCGATCTGGATCTGGAGATCGTCACGCCCTTTCCCAGCAAGGGTCTGCAGCCGAGTTCGCTGAGCACCGCCTGATCGTTACTCCTTCACGTCCATGAATTCCCGCGCCCAGACTCGATACTCCTGCAGTGTCGAGTACTTGGTGGACAGCTCGGACGCGGACAGGTCGGACGCGGTGATGTCGCGCTGCTCTCTCAGGCAATCGTAGGTCGCCTTGATCGCCGCGAAGTAGGCGGCATGACCATTCACCACCACCCGCACCCCGGCCTTGGCCAGGCGAGCGTTGTCGCGCAGCTGGGGATTGCCGTAGGTCACCAGCATCACCGGCACGCTCAGGTGCTGGGTGATCTCTTCCAGATGATCGAAGTCACGAATCCCGACCATGCAGATGCCGTCCGCGCCCGCCGCCTCATAGGCCTTGGTACGGGAGATGACCTCTGCGGTGCTCAGTTCGGTGGCGTTGGTGCGGGCAAAGATGCTCAGGGCTTCGTCGATACGGGCTTCCAGCGCACCCTTGATCTTGCCGATGCCCTCTTCGACGCTCACCAGGTCGGTGGACTTGCGGCCATAGCCGGCCGGCAGCACGGTGTCCTCGATGGTCAGGGCAGCCACCCCGGCGCGCTCGAGCTCGGTGATGGTACGCATGACGTTCAGGGCATTGCCGTAGCCGTGATCGGCGTCGGCGATGATGGGCAGCCGGGCGACCCGGCCGATGCGAGTGGCCTGTTCGACGAATTCGCTCAGGGTGATCAGGGCGAAGTCCGGAGCGGCGAGCACCTGCAGGGAAGCCACCGACCCGCCGAGGATGCCCATTTCGAAACCGAGGTCGTTGGCGATGCGCGCCGACATGGGATCGAAGACGGACGCCGTGTGGTAGCAGCTGTCCGATTTCAGCAGGGCTCTGAACGCTAAGCGCAGCTTGTGCGGGGAGGTTGGCTTCATAGAATTTTCCTTCTGGGATAAACCGAACAGACAATGTTAGCGCGACAAGTAGTGGTCACACGACCAGATGTCCGGCTTTGAGATAAATCGATTCATCCAACTGACCCACGGTCGCCGTTCGGCCTCGCCGCTCAGGCGCCGCAAGCCACAGGTCGAAACTCGCGGAGAACGGATCAGCCCGGGTAACCCGCCGCTGGGCCAGACACTGGAGATTTCGATACCCAAGCGTGCCCGGGCAAAGTGACAATAGTGGCCAGGCTCAGCCTTTCTGCCAATCCCGTCATTGCCCAATGCCATCATGCTTGCTGCCGACTTTCTAGACCGCTTCACCGCCCTGGATCTTTTCCTGACCCGGCATCAGCACCTGTGGCGGCCCAGACCCTTCGTCGAGCGTGAGCTGCCCTGGGAGTCGAGCTGCCCGGAACTGGCCGATTGGTTGCGCGCCCGCAGCCTGGAAGCGGCGGAGGCGGCCCATAATACCCCTCAGCTCCTGGCTGCACCTGAACCCTTCCGCTCCCTGGCCAAGACCTCGCTGGCGCTCACTCAGGTCCCCGAACACCAAGACGCTCCTGGCCGCAATCTGTCCGGCAGGCAAGACGTCGACGTACCGGGGCGCAAGTGGCTGCAGATCGAGGCCTTCAGCCGCAAGCTGGACTTCCAGCAACCGGTGCGGCGCTGGGTCGACTGGTGCGCGGGCAAGGGCCACCTGGCCAGGCACCTGACCTATCAGGGTGCGCCAGCGGTCTGCCTGGAGGTCGATGCGGCCCTCGTCGTGGAAGGCGCAAGGCTCAGCCACCGGGCCCGGGCCTCCGTGCACCATTATCAGGCCGATGTGCTCCAAAGGCTGGCAGGCGACCAGCTTGGCAGCCGCGACACACCCGTCGCCCTGCATGCCTGCGGCGACCTGCACACCCAGCTGCTCAGGGTGACGGCAGCGCGCGGCTGTCAGCAACTGGCCCTGGCGCCCTGTTGCTATGACCGCATCTCCGCCGAGGTGTATGGCCCCTTGTCCGCGCCGGCGAAGGCCTCGGCACTGCGGCTGGACCGGGAAGCCCTGCGTCTGGCCCTCTGTGAAACCATCACCGGCGGGCAACGGGTACGCCGGGATAGAGACCTGTCCATGGCGCGACGGCTGGGCTTCGATCTGCTGCAACGCGAGGTCACGGGGCACGATGTCTATCTCAATACGCCGCCACTGCCCAGCCACTGGCTGCGCCAACCCTTCGCCGCCTTCGGTGAAGAGCTGGCAAGACGCAAGGATCTGCTGCTGCCGAACGGAATCGACTGGCCGCTCTGGGAAAGGCGAGGCTTCCAGCGGCTGGCGGAAGTTCGGAATCTCGAGCTGTTGCGCGGCCTGTTCCGCCGTCCCCTGGAGCTCTGGCTGGTATTGGATCAGGCGCTGTTCCTACAGGAGCAAGGTTACAGAGTGACGCTGGGGACCTTCTGTCCAGCCCACCTGACACCGCGCAACCTGCTGCTGACGGCGGAAAAACCCCACTCGGCCTAGGCTCACAGCCGCTCTATCCTGCACGTTTGTCGGAATCTGCGCGACGAAATGTAAAAAATACCTTTTGGTGATGGACTTCTCACAAAGTCTGCACAATAGTTAGGTTGCAATCTCGCAAAAAAAGCAGGAATAACAAAAATGCGCTACTACCTGCCCGTTTGGACCGGCGTCGCCGGTTGCCTCGTCTTCGCCCAAGCCCAGCTGCCCTGGCTTGCGGTGGCCTCCCTCCTCGTCAGCTGGTCCTTCTTGCTGTTCTCGCACGACAACGCAAGGAATTCAGCCTGGCATTCCAAGATCTCCACCCTCCCCGTCAATTCCCCCTTGAGCTTTCAGTCCCATCATCGCCATTGAGGCGTGCTCCAGGCCAGGGACTGGCCTACACCCGACCTGACGGGTCTGGCTGTCTCATTGTTTGGTGAAGCAGCGCACAAATCCCGTATCCCGCATTAAAGTCCGACGGAACGTTTTCCTCCCTTCTGCTGCCCGGACAAACCGCTCATCGCACCCTGCGACGAGAGAAGTGTGCCGGCCGTCCGCCCGCACTGTGACGCACTCCCTCCTTCTTTACATCCCCTCTCCTGCCGCACCTCGTCTGGCGTGCTATTTGCCCTGATTTGGGCTTGCTCGACAGCGCCTCCCCGCCTTTCTACCGTGTGAACCTCTTAATCAGTGCCGAGTCCTAACGTCGCTACAGCCATCATGGCATTTAGCGATCGGTGGCCAGTCATCGGTCCTAGAGCGCCATAGTGAACATTTCAGACGCTGGTAGCTGCCTCGCCCAGTTGAAAGTTCGTGCACGGTATACGCACAAGGATGGAACCATGAATTTGAAAGAACGCGGCATTTTGCATACGAATTCCTCGGCAATCTCGCTCGCACACCGCCTGCTCGACCTCGCCGTGATCACGCTGAGCGCCTACGTGGCAGGTACCTGGGCGTCGGAAACCGGCATGCGTCCCGAGCATTGGGTCGTCATCTTCCTGTCCTTGCTGATCTTCCATTTCCTCACCGAGCTGAACCACGTCTATGGTTCCTGGCGCGGTGAACGCATCACCGATGAACTGCTCAAGATCGCCACCTACTGGGTGCTGACCTTCGCGACCGTGTTCATGGTCGATTACTTCTTCTTCGACCAGTCCTACCTCTCGCCTGGCGTGATGCAGGGCTGGCTGGGCCTGACGCTGGGTACGCTGTGCGGCTATCGCGTGCTGCTGCGCTCGATCATGCACTCCCTGCGCAAAGCCGGCATCAACACCCGCAACGTTGCCATCGCCGGCAACGGCATGGTCGCCCAGCGCCTGGCGCACACCATCAGCACCGCGCCCTGGATGGGCCTGCGCATCGCCGGGTTCTACAGCGACAACCAGGACACCGGTGAAGAAGGCGTGCCCAGCCCAGTGCTGAATGGCGGTCTCGACCGGCTCATGCAGGACGTCCGCTCCGGCCAGGTCGACAAGGTCTACATCACGCTCGGCATGGCCGATCAGAGCAAGATCAATTGGCTGGTCCAGGAGCTGAGCGACACCACGGCGTCCGTCTACATCATCCCGGACATCTTCATGTTCCACCTGCTGCATGCCCGCAGCGAAAGCCTCGATGGCCTGCCCAGCATCAGCATCTTCGATACCCCGATGGATGGCGCCAGCCACATCGTCAAGCGGATCGAAGACATCGTGCTGTCTTCCATCATCCTGGCCATGATCTCCCTGCCCATGCTGGCCATCGCCATCGGCATCAAGATCACCTCGCCCGGTCCGATCTTCTTCAAGCAGAAGCGCTACGGCATGGATGGCAAGCCGATCGAAGTGTGGAAATTCCGCAGCATGAAGGTCATGGAAAATGGCGCCAAGGTCACCCAGGCGACCAAGAATGACACCCGCATCACCCCGTTTGGTGCATTTTTACGACGTACGTCTCTCGATGAATTGCCTCAATTCATTAATGTACTCCGCGGCGAAATGTCCATCGTCGGTCCCCGCCCCCATGCCGTCGCTCACAACGAGCAATACCGCAAGCTGGTGCAGGGCTACATGCTCCGCCACAAGATGAAGCCCGGCATTACCGGTTGGGCTCAGGTCAATGGCTGGCGCGGCGAGACCGATACCCTGGACAAGATGCAGAAGCGGGTCGAGTTCGATCTGGACTATATCCACCACTGGTCTTTCTGGTGGGACGTCAAGATCATCTTCCTCACGCTGTTCAAAGGCTTCATCAATAAGAACGCATACTGAGACCGGCCGGGGCCATTGGCCCGCCCCTCAGCACGACGATCTGGAGCCTGGACTCCCGACCCTAATTACATCGGCAGCAAGCGATCCCTGGAGACAGGCATCGCTGGCTATCTGCCGTCGATACCTGTTGTCCGGACAACAGGAAGGTTTTGAAGAATGATCAAGTCGATATTGGTTGTATGCGAAGGGAACATCTGCCGCAGCCCGGTCGCAGAAGCACTACTGGCCAAGGCGCTGGAAGGCCGTGACGTCCAGGTCGGTTCCGCTGGCATCAGGGCACTGGTTGGCCATGGCATCGAGAAGAACGCACAAGAGGTACTACGGCAAAACGGCATAGATTTCACCACCCACCAAGCTCGCCAAGCGGATGCAGAGATGCTGCGCAAGGCGGATTTGATTTTGACCATGGAAGAGTTTCACTCACGCTCCGTCGAAAGTATTGCTCCTGAAGTCAGGGGTAAGGTTTTTCTGATCGGGAAATGGTTGAGCAATCAAGAAGTACCAGACCCTTATCGCCTTTCTAAAGAGATGTTTCAAAATGTCCACATACTTTTGACGCGCTGTGTAAACAGTTGGCTTCCATACATCAAATAGGGAAGAAGGAATTTCATGACCACGATGCCTCGCTTTACTCCCGAAGTTAAGAATGAGTCGGATATCAACTTTTCCGCACTCTTCGGTATGTTGATCGATTACAAATGGCAACTCCTGTCGGTAATCGGTATTTTCGCCGCGCTCGGTATTGGCTACGCCATCCTGGCCACGCCCATGTATTCGTCCAACGCCATGATCCAGATCGAAATGGAGAAGAAGGGCGTTACCCGACTGACCGATCAGACCAGCGGCATGCCGCCGCCCATGCCCGAGGCGGTGACCGAGATCGAGCTGCTCAAGTCGCGCTCCGTGATCGGCAAGGCGATCGAGAACCTCAAGCTGGATATCGAGGTCAAGCCGCGCTATTTCCCGCTGATTGGCAACTTCGTCGCGCGTCGTTTCGAGCCGCAGAATGAGACCGACGTGGCCTCGCCCCTGCTGGGTCTGAACAGCTTTGCCTGGGGCGGTGAGAAACTGGTCCTCGACCAGCTGGAAGTGCCTGACAGCAACCTCGACAAGCCGATGAAGCTGAAGGTCGAGGACAACCAGAATTTCACCGTCTTCAATGCCGATGACGAAGTGGTGCTGCACGGTGGCCTCGGCCAGCCGGTGAGCAATGCGGGCTACCAGATCAAGGTCGCCACGCTGCAGGCTCGCCCGGGCACCGAATTCACCATCATGAAGAAGCGTTTCTCCAAGACCATCCAGGAATACCAGGGTCGCATCGTCGCCGGTGAGCGCGGCAAGATGTCGGGCATCATCGGTGTCGGTCTGCAGGATGCGGATCCGCTGAAGGCCCAGGCCATCGTCCAGGAAGTCGCGGACATCTATGTTCAGCAGAACATCGATCGCAACGCCGCCGAGTCCACCCAGAGCCTGGAATTCCTGCGTGCCCAGATCCCGGTCGTGAAATCCGATCTGGAAAAGGCCCAGTCCGCGCTGAACTACTACCAGACCAACAAGAAGTCGGTCGATATCGACAGCGAGACCAAGGGCGTCCTGGAACAGACCGTTGCGCTGGACAACCAGATCTCCGAGCTGAACCTCAAGCGCACCGAGATGGATCGCAAGTTCACCCGTCAGCACCCGGCCTACCAGGCGCTGATGAGCCAGCTGGGTCAGCTGCAAGCTGAGCGGGCCAAGCTGCAGAAGCGCGTCGAAGTACTGCCGGAAACCCAGCAGGAACTGCTGCGCCTGAACCGCGACATCGAAGTGACCGGCCAGACCTATGCGCTGATGCTGAACAAGGCTCAGGAGCTAGAAGTCATTCGCGCCGGTACCGTGGGTAGCGTGCGCATCATCGACAACGCCAACGCCAACGTCGATGACCCGTCCGCCCCCAACAAGCCGCTGATCATCGCCGTCGCCATCATCCTGGGCGGCATCGTCGGCCTGGCCATCGTCTACACCCGTCACACCCTGCGTCGCGGCGTCGAGACGCCGGAAGCCATCGAGCAGATCGGTCTGCCGGTCTACGCTTCGATCCCCTACAGCAAGAATCAGGCGGACACCACCAAGGTACTGGGCACCAAGCAGCCGGGCGAATCCTCGCTGACCGCTCTCACCCACCCGACCGATCTGAGCACCGAGGCGCTGCGCAGCCTGCGTACCAGCCTGCACTTCGCCATGATCGAGGCCAAGAACAACATCCTGATGATCTCCGGTCCCAGCCCGGGCGTCGGCAAGTCCTTCGTGTCCTCGAACCTGGCCGCGGTGATCGCCGAGTCCGGCCAGCGCGTCCTGCTGATCGACGGCGACATGCGCAAGGGCTATCTGCACAAGCTGATGAACACCAAGCAGCAGGACGGTCTGTCCGATCTGCTGAGTGGCCGCATCGCCCTGAACGACGCCATCAAGAAGACCGAAGTCGGCAGCCTGGATTTCGTCTCCTGCGGTCAGTTCCCGCCGAATCCGTCGGAACTGTTGATGAGCCTCCGCTTCACCACCGTGCTGAAGAAATTCAGCGAGCTGTACGACATCGTGATCATCGACACCCCGCCGATCCTGGCGGTGACCGAGGCCGGCATCATCGGCAGTCACGCCGGTACCAGCCTGATCGTCGCACGTTTCGGCGTGAACAGTGTCAAGGAGCTTGAGGCGACCAAGCGCCGCTTCGACCTCAACGGCATTCCGCTCAAGGGCGTGATCTTCAACGCCGTGGAGCGCAAGGCCAGTAACTACGGCTCCTATGGCAATTACCACTACTCCTACGAGCAGAACGCCAAGAGCTGATGCACTACCCCGGCTGGACGGCCTGATCGCCGTCCAGCCGATCCCTTCAGGGATCGCGGCAGTATTCGTACAGGCGCATCGAACAAGAAACTACCTCACACAGCGATTTCGAAGGGTTTCCTCCTGAACCCAGCCACGCTTGGCAGCCTTGCATCTCGACGCTGTACCGGATTGATGATTCTGAAGAATAGGAACACGCCAATGAACGTAGTCATGGTGCTCAACTACAAGGCCCCCAACGAAACCATCAGTTGCGTGGAGAGCATCCTCAAGCACTGCCCGTCCATCGATCACGCGGTGGTGGTGGACAACGATTCCCAGGACGGCTCCATCGACGTCCTGCAACGCTGGCAGGCCGACAACGCCCTGAGCCAGGTCACCGTGCTCGCCAGCCCGCGCAACGACGGCTACGCCGGCGGCAACAACTACGGCATGCGCTGGGCGCTGGACAATCTAGCGGTCAAGCATTTCTGGGTCGTCAACAACGACGCCTACGTCAAGGATGATGCCTTCGCCCCGCTGCTGGCCGAGCTGCAGCGCGCGCCCAAGACCATCGTCGGCTCGGTGATCCTGAGCTCCCAGACCGGGCGCCTGGAATGCTATGGCGGCGGCATCCTCTATCCACTGCTGGGCAAGTCCAAGCTGCTGGGCAAGGACATCGACGTCAGCGAGATTTCCCAGCTGGACCGTGAACCCGATTACATCATGGGTTGCAGCATGGCCTTCTGCGCCAGCCTGCTGACCGAGATCGGCTTCATGGACGAAGCCTACTTCATGTATTCCGAGGAAGTGGACTGGCAGCACCAGGCCAAACGCAAGGGCGTCGTGCTCAAGGTCTCACGCGAGAGCCAGCTCTATCACTACGGCTCCATGAGCTCGGGCGGTCGCAGCGCCTTCTATCACTACTTCCGTAATCGTGCGGCGACCCGCTTCAATCGTAAATTCCATGGCACTCCCTATGCGCTGGTGTCCGCCGTGCTCCTGTCCGGCATCACCGTGCTCAAGGAATTCAAGAATCCGAAATTGGCCTGGTCCGGCGTCAAGGGTGCCTTCAAGGGAGCGACGATGCATGTCTAACCTAAGCAACCAAGCCTTCGGTATCGACTTCTTCACCGGTACCAAGGACGAGCTGATGAGCTCGATCAGCCAGGACATCCATCGTCCCTACAGCTACATCGTCACACCGAACATCGACCATGTCGTGCAGCTGCAGAGCAATCCGGACATGCGCGAGTCCTATCAGCGCGCCGGCAAACGCATCTGCGACAGCCGGATCCTGATGCCTATCCTCAAGTCGCTGGGCGTCGCCGTGCCCGAGGTCATCACCGGCAGCGATCTCACCCTGAGCATTCTGCGCAAGGCCAACGACGAGCGCCTGTCGGTGGTGCTGATCGGTTCGAGCGAGAATGACGTGGGCAAGCTGCGCCGGATGTATCCGCACATCCAGCTGGCGCACTACAACCCGCCGATGGGTTTCATCAACGATCCGCTGGAGACGCAGAAATGCGTCGACTTCGTGATGCAGAACCCTTCCGAGTTCATCCTCTATGCCGTCGGGGCGCCGCGCCAGGAAAAGCTCGCACGGCAGATCGACAGCAGCAAGCGTACCGGCGTCGGCCTGTGCATTGGCGCCTCCATCCTGTTCGCCGTCGGCACCGTCAAGCGTGCCCCGCGCTGGATGCAGAAGGCCAAGCTGGAATGGCTGCACCGGATGTGTTCGGAGCCCAAGCGGCTGGCCAAGCGTTACGTGCACGATGCCCTGAGCATCCTGCCCATCTATCTCAAGGAACGCAGCAGTCGCCGCACCTGAGGCGCTGCCCCCGCAGCATTCTCAGCCGCAAGGAAGATGACCACCGGACAAGCAGTCCGGTGGTCCCGTCTGGATGGGTAGGTCTATGAGCATTCTCCGTAAAAGTACCGTTTCCTTCGTTCTCCTGATCCCGTTGCTGATCCTGCACCTGGACGTGTTCGGCGAAAGCCCGCACAACCCGGTCGGCATCCTCTATCTGAACGAGTTGTATCTGGCCATCTGCATGGCCTTCACCTTCTTCTACCTGCTGACCAGCATTGGCACCCAGCAGCGCGAATTCAAGATCCTGATGACCTACGCCGTCTATTCGTCGGTGGTGTTCATCGGGTTGCCGGCGATCTTTTCCTTTCTGTTCTACGGTCAGCCGATCTTCTACGGCCTGATCGAAGAGCGGCGGATCCTGTTCAGCTTCGGTTTCGCCACCCTGATGTTCCTCGGGCGCAACATGAGCGCCTCGCAATTCGAGAAAGCCCTGCTGATCACGGCGCTGCTGGCAGCGGCCATGGCCTGGATGTTCAAGTTCGGCGCGCTGCCGGATCTGCGTGACAAGCAGTCCTCCTTCGACCGTCCGGACCGTTCTTCCATCGGCGCTCCGGCCCTGTGCCTGGCCTACTTCTACTGTATCCAGACCTGGAACAAGGGCATCTCGCCGATCGACGGCTCGGCGCGCAGCAAGACCGTGCACATCGTGCTGGCCATGTTCTTCCTGCTGACCCTGGTGTTCGGCACCCAGACCCGGCAGCTCATCGTGCTGGCACTCTGCTTCACCGTGTTCTGCCTGAAGAGCAAGTCGATCGTCTGGATCTGCGTCTCCGCCCTGCTGCTGTCGCCCTTCTTCATCTTCCCGGACCTGATGAAGGTGCTGGGGCTGAATCTGGATTTCTACGCTCAGTCGGTGGAAGACGGCCCCACCGATGGCGTGCGCGAGCAGACCATCGGTTACATCTTCTCCCACCTCAGCCAGAACCACTGGCTGCCCAGCGGCTCGCTGTCGCTGATGTGGAACAACGGCTTCATTCCCTACTTCGGCGAGTATTTCTTCCTGTCCGACGTAGGCGTGTTCGGCACCGTGTTCCGCTTTGGCTTCCTGGCCTTCATCATCATCCCGGTGTCGCTGTTCCTCTACTATCGCTGGGCGAAGATGCTGCACCCCGATACCGGTTTCGTGGTGACCGCCACCCTGGCCCAGCTGGTGATCTGGCCGCTGGCCGGTTTCTTCGAGTATCTCCAGGCCACCATCTGCTACCTGATGGTGATCCAGGCGCTGCGCGCCCTGCATCACTACAGTTCCGCACCCGTCCAGGAGACCTACGTCAGCAGCCCCTACCCGCGTCCGAGCAGCCAGCTGGCTCGTTCGGTCTGATCCCTCGTGCCGCCCGGCGTCCGCCGGGCGGCCCCAAGGAGTTTTCACCCCCACGATGTCGATGATCAAAAACAGCACCTGGAACATCCTGGGTGTCGTCATTCCCAGTGCCATCGCGCTGCCCACCATGGGCGTGCTGTCGCGTCTGCTCGGTGTCGAGCAGTTCGGCCTGTTCACCCTGGCCTTCGCCATCGTCGGCTATGCCACCTTGTTCGATGCCGGCCTGTCGCGCGCGGTGATCCGCGCCGTCGCCATGCACCACGGCGACAAGGGGCTCAATCGACTGGTCATGGGCACGGCCACCGGCGCCGTCATCGGTCTGAGCCTGCTGGCGACGCTGCTGCTGTGGTTCGGCGCGGGCAAGGTGGTGAGTCTGCTGCACGTCTCGCCCGAGCATTTCGACAATGCCGTGGCCGGCTTTCGCTGGCTGAGCCTGTGCGTACCACCCTTCCTGCTGGCGACGGTCTGGTTCGCCTACCTGGAGGGCAACGAGCGCTTTGGGGAATTCAACATCCTGCGGACCTTCTCCAACAGTCTGCTGGCGATCGCGCCGCTGATCGCGGTGCTGATCGAACCGAGCTTTTCCGCCACCGTGATCGGCCTGGTGCTGGCCCGGGTGATGTCCATGGCGCTGGCCTACTGGCCGCTGCACAAGGACTTCCCGGAAGGCATCCGCACCTTCAAGGTCGAGGTGTTCAAGGAACTGCTGAAATTCGGCAGCTGGATGACGGTGAGCAACATCATCAGTCCGCTGATGGTCTATTTCGACCGCTTCGTGCTGTCGCACATGGTCGGCGCCAGCCGGGTGTCCTTCTACACCGCTCCTGCGGAGGCCGTGTCGCGGATGCTGATCATCCCCAATGCCGTGGCCCGGGTGGTGTTCCCACTCCTGAGCAAGAGCGGCGAAGACGCCGCGCGCCAGGCCAACAAGGCGTTCTGGGGTCTGCTGCTGATCAGCCTGGCGATGGTGTTGCCGATCCTGGTGCTGGCGCCCTGGATCATGACGGTGTGGATGGGTCCGGAGTACGGCGGCGATGCCGCGCAGATCCTGCGTATTCTGGTGGTAGGCTTCATCTTCAACGCCCTGGCGCAGATTCCCTTCGCCAAGATTCAGGCCCGGGGCCATTCGCGGACCACCGCGATGATCCATCTCGCCGAGCTGTTGCCCTATCTGGGCCTGCTGGTGGTGTGCATCCAGCATTTTTCCATCATGGGCGCCGCCATTGCCTGGACCATCCGGGTAACCGTGGACTACCTGGCGCTGGAATACTTCGCTCGACGCACGCCGCCGCTGCAACCCACACCCGTCTATCAGCAGAGTCCCTGAGGGCGCTCTGCTTAGACGAACGTCCGCAATACACGAGAGGTGCTGTCCGTGTCACGAGTGAAACGTCGTATCGGTGGTGGCCTGCTGGCCACCGTATTACTGTCCGCGGCGCTTTATGGCCAGGCGCAGGCAGCGCCGGCGACAGCCAAGGTGGATCTGATCGGCATCAACATGTCGGCCGCCGGCTTCGCGGGTCAGGTCCTGCCTGGCGTGGAAGGCACCAACTACTTCTATCCCACCGAGGATTACTTCCGCCGCTACGCGGCCAAGGGCTTCCGCTTCATCCGCTTCCCCTTCCTCTGGGAACGGGTGCAGCCCCAGCTGGGCGGTGAGCTGGACCAGGCCCAGGTCGCCCTGCTGCAGCGCACTCTGGATTTCGCCGACAAGTACGGCATCCGGGTGATCCTGGACATGCACAACTACGCGCGTTATCGCGGTCAGCTGATCGGCTCGCCGCAGGTGCCCTATGCCAGCTATGCCGATGCCTGGAAGCGCCTGGCCACCACCTTCCAGAAGCATCCGGCGCTGTACGGCTACGACGTCATGAACGAACCCCATGACACCCAAGGCCTCTGGCCTCAGGCCGCGCAGACGGCGGTGGACAGCATCCGCAGCGTCGACATGAAGACGCCGATCTTCATCGCTGGTGACAGCTGGTCCAGCGCCCAGCGCTGGCCCCAGGCGAACGGCGATCTGCTGATCAAGGATCCGGCGGACAACCTGATCTACGAAGCCCACATCTACTTCGACGAGGACTCCAGCGGCAACTATGCCTCCGGCACCAAGGGTGTCCATCCCATGATCGGGGTGGAAAGAACCCGGCCCTTCATCGAGTGGCTGAAAAAGCACAATTTGCGCGGCTTCATTGGCGAATATGGGATACCTGCACACCCACAGTGGCTGGAAGCCATGGACAATCTGCTGAGCTATCTGGGCGAGCAGTGCGTACCTAGCGCCTATTGGGCGGCCGGTCCGGGCTGGGGCGACTATCCCCTGGCCATCGAACCGAAGAACGGCGTGGAAAAGCCCCAGACGGCGCTGCTGGAAAAACACCTGAACCGGCATGACTGCCAGGTCATAGGACCTCGTTGAGGGAGATGTGACAGATTTCGAACGGCGTCACCTTTTTCCGCTCTGGGGGCGCTGAACTCGATGGCTAAAGGCCAGTCCTAGACCAGCAGACTCAGGTGCTCGTACAACTAAAAGCTGAGACCTCGAGTTCTCTCGCACACTGGGCAGGCTAGCCGCATGGAAACCGGTCCACTGTCGAGAAGTGCCTCGTCTCGCGAAGGAACACCATGAATAACCGGCTCGTTGCTTCTACCTTCCGATTTATTCCTCTTGCTCACACTCAATCAGCAATCAAGGACGAATGACATGAAAACCAAATTTACCGCTCTGGCCTTGCTGTCTGGCATCGTCCTGCAGGGTTGTGCCTACTCCCCGGGTCAGTACCTGGACCAGGACGACCTCAAGAGCGATCCAAGCATCCAGGGCACCAAGGTCCAGCTGATCCCGATCACCAGCTCGCTGCTGATGAGTCAGGATTCCGCGGCCCTGACCAAGGCTCCCGACCTCAAGCCCCTGCTGGACTACAAGCCGCAGGCTTACCGCGTCGGTGCGAGCGACCTGCTCTACATCACCGTCTGGGATCACCCCGAACTGACCGCTCCGTCCGGCGCCCAGCAGCAGCTGGAAGCCAACGGTCGCCTGGTACGTCCGGATGGCACCCTCTTCTATCCCTACGTCGGCACCGTGCGCGCCGCCGGCAAGACCCTGGAAGAGATCCGTACCGACATTTCCCGTCGTCTGGCCACCTTCATCGACAATCCCCAGGTCGACGTCAGCGTGCTGAAGTTCGGTAGCCAGAAGGTCACCATCTCCGGCGCCGTGAACAAGGGCGACGCCATTCCCCTGACCACCAAGCCCATCACCCTGGTGGAAGCCCTGGGCCAGGTTGGCGTGGCCAACACCGGTGGTGCCGACCTGACCGGCGTGACCCTGGTGCGCGACGGCAAGGAATACCGCCTGGATACCGACAGCCTGAACCGCAAGGATTCCAAGCTGTACGGCATCTACCTCAAGGACGGTGACAGCATCCACCTGCCCTATAACGACGCCCGCAAGGTCTACGTGGTCGGTGAAGTCCGCACGCCGTCCGCGGTCAGCTACAAGATCACCAACCTGAACCTGATGGAAGCCCTGAGCCAAGCCGGTGGCATCCAGCAGGAAACCGCCAATGCCGATGCCGTCTACGTCATCCGTGGCCCGGAAGACCTGAAGGCTCCGGGTGCCACCGCCCAGGTCTTCCACCTGGCGGCCAAGAACCCCACCGCCTACGTGTTGGCGCAGAATTTCCATCTGCAGCCGCAGGACGTGGTCTTCGTCGGCCCGGCCGGTATCACCCGTTGGAACCGCTTCGTCAGCCAACTGCTGGGCTCCACCAACGTCCTCTCCTCCAGCGCCAGCCTGAACAGCAGCTTCAAGTAATAGCGCTCGCTTGCCGTCATGCCGGTTACCGCCGCGCATGACGGCAATTCTCCTGACATTCGGCTACACCCCCTCCTGCCTTCCTGCGCTACACCTCTCCCCATCGCCACACTTGAAAGCCGCTGCCTAGACGCGCTTGCCTGGCGGCCATCAATTGTTTCGATACCTATTAACCTGGTAATTGCTGCCGCTCGGCTTGGCACGGGCAGTTTTTCGTCACGCTTTTGCGTAATGTAGCTAACCTGATACCGAAGTTGGGTACGTTTAAGGACTGGGTGTGGCGTCAGGCAAGGCAACAAGGGCAGGGTCCCGCTTCGGTGGGTGGCGCAAGCTGACGGTCTGGCTGCTAGGCTATCTGTCCTTCATGGGCACGGCCCTGGCCGCGCCCGCCAGCGTGGCCTTCTGGTACGCGGAAAAACCGCCAGTGGCCGAACTCGCCCAGTTCGACTGGGTGGTGCTCGAACCCGGCCATGCCAGTGCTGCCGATGTCCGCGCCCTGCGCGACGGCGGTGCCCAGCCCTTCGCCTATCTGTCCATCGGCGAATTCGCCGGCGACGCGGCGGCGCTGGAGAAGGCCGGCCTCAGCGCGGGGGCCAGCCCGGTGGCCAATAAGGCCTGGGGCAGCCAGGTGATGAATCTGGCCACGCCGGTCTGGCGGGCCCATCTGCTCGAACGCGCCGCCCAGCTGGCCAAGGCCGGTTACACCGGACTGTTCCTCGATACCCTCGACAGCTTCCAGCTGGTGGCCGAAGACCAGCGCGAAACCCAGCGCCTGGCGCTGCAGAGCCTGCTGGCCGAACTACACCGTCGTCAGCCATCGCTCAAACTGTTTTTCAATCGCGGCTTCGAGGTGCAACCCGAGCTGCCCGGCGTGGCTGCCGCCATGGCGGTGGAGTCCATCTATGCGGGCTGGGATGCCGGCAAGAAAACCTATCGACCGGTCAGCGCCGGAGATCGCGAATGGCTGAAGCCGCGGATCGAGGCGGCGCGCAGTGCCGGCATCCCGGTCATCGCCATCGAATACCTGCCGCCGGAACAGCGTGACGAAGCCCGGCGCCTTGCCAAGCGGCTGCGCGACGAAGGCTATGTGCCCTATATCACCACCCCCGATCTCAATACCCTGGGCATCAGCTCGGTGGCCCTGCAGCCGCGGCGGCTGGCGCTGCTCTACGATGGCCGCGAAGGCGCCTTGCGCCAGTCGGCCGTGCACCGCTTCCTGGGCAGTGCCCTGGAGTACCAGGGCTATCGGCTGGACTATTTCGATGCCTCCAAACCGCTGCCCACGGCCTGGCCTGGCGCGCTCTACGCCGGGGTGGTGGTGTGGATGACCAGCGGCTCGCCACCCAATTCGCGAGCCTTCAGCGACTGGATCGGCCAGCGCCTGGATGAAAAGACGCCCTTGCTGATCCTCGGCGGCCTGCCGCTGGACAACGAGGCCCTGCTCAAGCGACTGGGCCTTGGCGTCAGTCGCAAGCCACTGCCCGACAACCTGACCCTCAAGGTGGCGGACCCCGCCCTCGCCGGCAACTTCGAGGCGCCGGTCAAGTTGCGCACCCGTGGCCTGCCGGCCGTGCAGACGTTGCCAGGCGGGCCGACGCCGGTGGTCAGCCTCACGGGCCAGGATGGCAGCTTCGTGCCCATGGGCGTGGCCCCCTGGGGCGGCTTCGTCTTCAGCCCCTACGTCATGGAGGACGGCCCCGAGGCCAGTCGCTGGATCATCGACCCCTTCGCCTTCACGGCGAAGACTCTACAGCTGCCGCCCCTGCCGGTACCCGACCCCACCACTGAAAACGGCCGCCGCATCGCCACCGTGCATATCGACGGCGACGCCTTCGTGTCCAAGGCCGAAGTACCCGGCGCACCCTATGCCGGCCAGGTGGTCCTGGAACAGTTCATCCAGCCGCATCCCTTTCTGACCTCGGCGTCGATCATCGAGGGCGAGGTCGGGCCCAAGGGCCGCTATCCGGAGCTGACCGCGCAGCTGGAGCCCATCGCCCGCCGGCTGTTCGCCGATCCCAAGGTGGAGGTGGCCACCCATACCTTCAGCCATCCATTCTTCTGGCAACCAGCGGTGGCCGAGCAGAGCGAGAACTTCGAAGCCCAGTACGGCTACATGATGCAGATTCCCGGCTACGACAAGGTGGATTTCACCCGGGAGATCGTGGGTTCGACCCGCTATATCAATGAGCGCCTGACCACCCCGCAAAAGCCGGTGAAGATGGTGTTCTGGTCCGGTGACGCCCAGCCCGATGCGGCCACCCTCAAGCTCGCCTACGACAACGGCCTGCTCAACGTGAATGGCGGCAACTCCCATATCACCCGTTCACAACCCTCGGTGAGTGGCCTCTATCCCTTCATCCGCCCCACTCCCGGCGGCCTGCAGTTCTACGCGCCGATCATCAACGAGAACGTCTACACCAATCTCTGGCGCGGCCCTTACTACGGCTTTCGCGACCTGCTCTATACCTTCGAGCGAACCGAGCACCCCCGCCGTCTGCGTGGGCTGCATCTCTACTATCACTTCTACTCGGGCACCAAGCAGGCCTCGCTCAAGGTCATGGAGGAGATCTACCAGGGCATGGCCGCCGAGCGTCCCCTGTCGCTGTGGATGAGCGATTACCTGAGCCGACTGCACGGCTTCTATACCGCCAGTCTCGCCCGCGAAGACGACGGCAGCTGGTCGATCAAGGCCCTCGATGGCTTGCGCACCCTGCGCCTGGATCCGCGCCTGGGCTGGCCGGATTTGCAGCGCTCCAAGGGCATCGCCGGGGTGCGTGACCTGCCGCAGGGGCGTTATGTCCACCTGGCCGGCGAGAGCGCCCAGCTGGTGCTGCGCGACAGTCGCGATCCCACCCCCGCGCTCGAAGAGGCCAATATTCCGCTGCAGCAATGGGAGTACCTGTCGCCGACCCGTATCCGTTTCGCCTTCGCCGGGCAGTTTCCGCTGGAGCTGACCCTAAGAGCGGCTTCGGCCTGTGAGGTGCGGGTCGGGCGCGAGCGCTACAAGGGCCAGCCGGGACAGGCCGGACTCTGGACGTTCAAACTTCCGCTAACACGAGTGAGTGACGGTGAGATCGTCTGCGGCTAAGAAAACCCGGCTCCTGAGTGGTTGGACGCTGCTGGGGGTCGCGCTCCTCACCGCCCTGGTGCTGGTGCTGACCTTTCACGGCAAGCAGGTGTTCCTGCCGGGCGAAGAGCCGGCCGATCAGGTGTCCATCAGCTACGCCCAGGTGCTGCTCAAGGCGACCCCGGACGATACCGGGCTGCGCATGAAGCTGATCGACCAGTTGATCGCCCTGGGGCGCATCGACGAAGCGCGGCGTCAGCTGCAACTGCTGCCGGAACCCTTGGCGTCGACGCCCTTCTATGCCCTGGAACTGGACATCCTGCAGGCGGAAGCCCAGCCGCAGGGTCTGGCCGATGCCGACCGCGAACGCCTGGCGCAACGGCTGAGCGCCCTCGACGTGGCGACCCTGAGCATGCCCCAGCTGCAACGGGTGGCCGAGCGCGCCCTGCAACTGGCCGATCCGGCCACCGCGGCAGAGCGTTTCGTCGAACTGGCGCGCCGCGATCCACCCCGACGCCAGCAATGGCTGGAACAGGCGGCGCGCTGGAATCTGGCGAGCGGTCGTCAGCAGGAAGCCGCCCGCCTCTATCTGCGCCTGGCCGATCTCGCCGACTCGGCCGAGCAGCGCCAGGGCTACCGGCACCAGGCCTTCGATGCCTGGCTGGCCGCCGGCCAGGGCGCCGAAGCCGCCGCCCTGCTGGAACAGGAACTGCCTCGGCTGCAGCACGATGCCCGTGGTCTGGCCTGGCTGCAGGCCGGGGTTGCCGCGGCCCAGGGCAGCGGACGCCTGGATCTGGCCCAGCGCCTGATCGAACGCTGGCGCGAGTGGCAACCGGACGATCCGGCCGCCCTGGAGGCCGCCTACCGGCTGGCCCTGGCGCGCGGTGACACCGAACGCGCCTGGGAGGAAGGTCATCAACTGCTGGCGCTGCGTCCTGACGATGAGCCACTGCTCGCGGAGCTCGCCCAGCTGGGTGAATGGACCGGACGGGTGGACGAGGCACTCGACCTCTGGCTGCGCCTGCTCGCCCGCCAGGATGACCCCGCCCGTCGCGATCATGCCTGGAAGCTGGCCGCCCGGGCCTTTCGCTTCGATGCCGTGGTCGAATTGCTCGGTCGGGTGTCCCACGAGCGCCAGCTGGACAAGACCGAACTGGATGCCCTGATCTTCGCCTACGAGTCCCTGGGTGATCCCGAGGCGGAAGAACGCTGGCTGCGCGGCTACATCAAGCGCCAACCGAAGCAGCGCCTGGTGTGGGAACGGTTGCAACAGTTGCTGGCCCGCACCGAACAGGGCGAGGCCGAAGCCGAAGGCTGGGCCGCCTTTGGCAAGCGCTTCCCGCTGACCACCGAGGAGTACCTGGCCTGGGCCGACACCCTGTGGACCCTGTTCAAGCCCGAAGAGGCCTGGGCGGTACTCGAACGGGTCCCGGCCAAGCAGCGCCAGCGCGACGACTACTGGCGGCAGCGCGCGGAACTGGCCTGGGAACTGGAGCGCGACGCGGACGCCCAGGTGGCCTTCGAACGCCTGGCCGCCAGCAGCAAGGGGCTGATGGCCAACGACGAGGATCGGCTGCTGGAGTTGTACCGGCGCACGGCGCCGCGCAAGGCGCTGGTGCTGCTGGAACAGAGCTGGGAGAAGCGCAAGGACCAGCGGCGCCTGACCGAAGCCCTGCAATGGGCCGAGCAACTCAAGGATGCCACCGCGCTGGAGCGGCTGCTGGCCAGCGCCGCCCGCGAACCGGCATCGGCCGACAATCCCGCCGTCTGGCTGGCGCGATCGGGTCTTGACTTCCAACGCGGGCGCATCGCCCAGGCCGAAGAAGGCTATCGCCGGGCCCTGCAGCGCTTCCCGGACGACGACCGCTTCCGCGAGCGCCTGCTGTGGCTGCTCATCGACCAGAATCGCCAGACCGAACTGGCCACCCTGTTGCGCGACTGGAAGGGCCGGGCCCGCGACAGCGACGTGCTCTGGCTGCCCTTCGGCAGTGGCCTGGTGCTGCTGGGCCAGGCGGAAGAGGCGCTGGGCTGGTATCGCCGCTATCTGGACGCCCATGCCCAGGACTGGCTGGTCCAGGCCGCCTATGCCGATGCCCTGGACGCCGCCGGCCACCAGGACGCGGCGTTGCGGCTACGCAAGGCGGTCACGCCGCACCTGGCCAACGACGAGGTGCCCGCCACCCCCGAGCGCTATGCCACCTATCTGCGACTGCTCTCCAGCCTGCGCGGTCCCCAGGCAGCCCTGGCCCAGGCGCGCGCCTGGCAGGACGGCTCGCCAAGCATGCTGCAGCTCTGGTTCGACCAGTGGCTCGACGCCCTCAGTCAGAACAACGACGACGGCCTCAAGAGCGAATGGCTGGCCTGGGCCAAGAGCCGTGGCCTGAAGGTGCGCCAGTACGAGCAGTTGCAGGAGGTCCTGCGCCGGCAGAATCGCGGCGAGCTGGAGAAGTTGCTGGCGGCCGGCGATCTGGATCCGGCCCAGCGCGTCGAGGTGCTGCAGCGCCTCGGCCATGCCGGCGACGCCCAGGCCGCGGCCCTGACGGCGGCCGGCGACGAGCCGCCGGAGGTCATCCAGCGACAGTTGCTGCGACAGGCCACCGAGCAGGCCGAACGCACCCCCAATGGGGTCCAGGCCGGCTGGGAACGCCGCGACTATGGCGGCCTGGTCGAGCAGGGCACCGAGGTACGCGCCGCCCGGCGACTCAGCGATGACGTCTACGCCGATGTCCAGTTCAAGCAGAATCGCGTGGAAAGCGACGGCCTCAAGTCCGATGCCCTGGGCAACGAGCACCAGATGCTGCTCAAGGTGCTGAAGAATCTGACCGACGGCGGTCTGGAAACCACCGTGGACGCCAGTCAGCGGTCGGACAGCAATCGCCTGGGCCTGGGCGTCGCCCGCACTTGGCGTATCGATGGCAACACCGAGATCGAAGCGGCCCTGGACTGGCACCGGCAACCCGACGAAAGCGGCTATCTGCGCGCCCTGGGCCGGCGCGACAGCGTCAGCCTGGCCGGTCGCCACAACCTCACGCCACGCGACCAGCTGAGCTGGCGGGCGGCGCACAATCGCTATTCCAGTCGCGACGGCGATGCCCTGGGCAGCGGCTTCGCCTTCAACCTGGAGCTGAGCCATATGATCTTCTTCGAAGGCCCGACTTGGCAGGTGCGCAGCGGCATCACCTATCAGCAGAACAAGGCGCGCAGCACCCTGCCCGCCAGCGTCACCCGTTATTTGCAGCCCCTGGCCGGCAGTGGCGAGAACGGCGAGGTCACCGTGGCCGACCTGGAGGCCCTGGGCGGTACCCAGCTCTTGCAGGATCGCTATGGCCAGCTCTATGTCGGCAGCAGCTGGCGGCGTGGCATTCCCGGTTCGCTCAACCGCACCCATCCCCAGTACAGCTGGTTGGTGGATACCCTGGTCGGCTGGCAGTGGACCGAGCGCGAATTCAACTACGGTTTGAATGTCGGCCTGGGCATGGCAGTGCTCGGCGACGACGAACTGGCGTTCACCGCCGGCTACCAGTCCGCGCCCCAGGGCAGCGGCGGTCAGGCCGGCAGCACCCTGGGCATTCAATACAGCAATCGAATCGGTCGCTAGGCCGTTTCAAGGGAGAGACCTCATGAACATCACGCGTCTGCTCGTCGCCAGTGTCGCCACCGTGCTGCTGGCCGGCTGCTCGAGCTTTACCCGTCCCAGCGGCGAGGCCCTGCCCAAGGATGCCCGCTGGGGCCTGGTGCCCCTGGCCAACTATGCCCAGGCGCCCATGGCCGGCGATCGCGCGGCGCAGATCCTGGTCAGCGTGCTCGGCGAGCGCGGCATCCGCCCACAGGTCTACGACGACAGCCAGGGCGGCAACCCCACCGACGACGAGAAAGCCCGCCAGCGCGCGGCCCTGGACTGGGCGCGGCAGCAGAATCTGCAATACGTGCTCACCGGCAGCGTGGACGAGTGGCAGTACAAGAACGGTCTGGACGGCGAGCCGGCGGTGGGCGTGACCCTGCAGGTGGTCGAGCCGGCCAGCGGCCGGGTGGTCTGGAGCAACAGCGGCGCCCGCTCCGGCTGGTCCCGCGAGAGCCTGGCGGCCACCGCGCAAAAGGTCCTGCGCGGCACCGCGCAAGAGCTGCAGTTGCGCTGATGGCCCTGCAATCCGTCCACAAGGACTACACCCTGGCGCCGCGCGCCAGTGGCCGCCTGTCCTGGCTGGAGACCCTGCTGGTCACGGCGGCCGCCCTGGGCCTGGGCTTCTGGCTAGTGCCGGAAGACCCCCTTATGGTTGGCCTGGCCTTTCCCTGGGTGGTGTTCGCGCCCATCCTCATGGGGGTGCGCTATGGCTTCATGCGCGGCCTGGTAAGTGCCGGCTTGCTAGTGGTGGCGCTGCTCTATCTGCATCGCCAGGGCTATCCGGCCTATGAAGAGATCCCGCCGTCCTTTATCGTCGGCGTGCTGCTCAGCGCCATGCTGGTGGGCGAATTCCGCGATCTCTGGGATCGCCGCCTGGAACGCCTGGACCTGGCCAACGACTATCGCCAGCTGCGTCTGGACGAATTCACCCGCGCCCACCACCTCCTGCGCATCTCCCACGATCGCCTGGAACAGCGCGTCGCCGGCAACGACCTCAGCCTGCGCAGCTCGCTGCTGGACCTGCGGCGCCAGCTGCGCGAGGTGCCCCGCGAGCAGGATGCCCTGCAGGCCCTGGCCGAACCCATCGTCGGCCTGCTGACCCAATACGGTTCGCTGCGCGTGGCGGGCCTCTACCGGGTCGACGCCAATGGCCGGGTGGATCGTCGCGCCCTCGCCAGCCAGGGCGAGATGCCTGGCATCGATCCCGACGACCTGCTGGTGCGCCTGACCCTGGCGCGCGGTGAGACCCTGAGCATCCGCCAGGCGCTGCTGGAGCGCGGCGAGACCCAGCATTCGGCGCTGCAGGCCTGCGTGCCGCTGCTGGACACCGAGGAGCGGCTGCTGGCGGTGCTGGCCATCGAGCAGATGCCGTTCTTTTCCTTCAACGAGCGCACCCTCAATCTGCTGACCATCCTCGCCGGCCACATCGCCGACCTGCTGGGCAGCGATCCCCAGGCGCTGGCCCTGGCCGACGACGACGCCCAGCAATTTTCCCAGCACCTCAAGCGCTCGCTGCGCGATGCCCAGCAGCACGCCCTGCCCGCCTGCCTGTTCTGCTTCGAGATGACCGAGGCCGACGGTGGCGAGCGCGCCTTGGCGCTGCTGGAAGGCAGCCGCCGCGGTCTCGACCTGCAACTGCGCCTGACCAATCAGGCCGGCCACCCCTGCCTGCTGGTGCTCTTGCCGCTGACCTCCTCCGACGGCCTGGAAGGCTATCGCCGCCGGCTGCGTCAGCTGCTGGCCGAGCGCCATGGCCAGGACAGCACCCTGGAAAGCCTGGGCGTGCGCAGCCACGAACACGAGCTGCTGCCCAAGACCCGCGCCCAGGAGTTGCGCGTCTTCCTGTTCAACGAGTGTGGTCTGCATGAACAGCAAGTGGCTGTTTAGCGGCGCCTTCGCCTTCGAGGCCAGCAGCTGGGCGCTGCTGTTCGCCAATCTGCCGGTAGCGGCGGCGGCCCTGGCCTTCGCCACCGCCCATGCCGCCGGCAGTGCTCTGCTGGCGGGCGGTGCCTGGCTGTTGCTGCCGCGACGCTACCAACGGCCGCTGCCCTGGAGTCCGCTGTTTCTCTTTGCCCTGGCCTTCTTCATTCCGCTGCTGGGTGCAGTCGGGGTGATCGCCGCGGTGTTTCCGGCGCTCTATCTGCCGCGCAAGCACCGCGAGATCGCCTGGGAGGCGCGTAGCGTGCCCAATCTGCCGTTCCGCCCACTGGAGCGGCGCGAGGAGATGCTGTTCAGCGATGGCGGCCTGCAGGACGTATTGCGCCATGCGCCCAGCACCGACAAGCGCCTGACCGCGCTCTTCGCCACCCGGCGCATGCCCGGACGCGATGCCATCCCCATCCTCAAACTGGCCCTGCGCGATCCGGCCGACGACGTCCGGCTGCTCGCCTATTCGATGCTCGACCAGCAGGAAAGCCAGATCAACCAGCGCATCGAGACCCAGCTCGGCGAACTGGCCAGCACGCCTGCGGAGCGCCAGCCGGCGCTGCACGGCACCCTGGCCCGCGGCTACTGGGAGCTGGCCTATCTGGGCCTGGCCCAGGGCAGCGTCCTGCGCCACGTGCTGGGTCAGGCGCGGGAACACATCGAGCTGGCCCTGGCCGGTGAAGAAAACGAAGAACTGCGCATCCTGGCCGGGCGCATCGCCCTGGAACAGGGCGAGCCGGAACGGGCCCTGGAATTCTTCCAGGCCGCCGAAGCGGCGGGCGTACCCCTGGCCCAGCTGGCGCCCTTCCGCGCCGAAATCGCCTTTTTGCGCCGCGATTACGCGGTCATCCCGGCACTGCTCGACAGCCTGCCGGCGGATCTGAAGAAGCGGCCGCCGTTCGCCGCCCTGGTGAAGTACTGGTTATGAAAGACGCCACCGCCGCGACCGTGACACCCGATGTCTGCCTGCTGCTGGAGGGCACCTGGCCCTATGTGCGCGGCGGGGTGTCGAGCTGGGTCAACCAGCTGATCCTCGGCCTGCCGGAGCTGACCTTCTCGGTGTTCTTCATCGGTGGCCAGCGCGAGAACTACGAGAAGCGCCACTACGCCATCCCGCCCAACGTGGTGCACATCGAGGAGCACTTCCTCGCTGGCTCCTGGGTGCCCAAGGCAGCGCCCATCAGCCCGCGACGCCAAGCGCCGGTACAGCTGCTGCGCGATCTGCACGCCTTCCTGCACCACCCCGACGAACCCAGCGCCGCCCAGGGCGATGCCCTGGTGGACGCCTTCGCCGAAGGCAAGGTGACCCTGGACGATTTCATGTACAGCCGCGCCAGCTGGGAGGCCATCACCGAGGGCTACGAGCGCTATTGCACCGATCCCTCCTTCGTCGACTACCTCTGGACCCTGCGCGCCATGCAGGCGCCGCTGCTGATGCTGGCCGAAGCCGCGCGCCGCCTGCCCCGGCCACGGATGATCCACTCCATCTCCACCGGTTATGCCGGCATGCTCGGCGCCATCCTGCAGCGCCGCTGGGGCTGCAACTTCCTGCTCAGCGAGCATGGCATCTACACCAAGGAGCGCAAGATCGACCTGGCCCAGGCCAAGTGGATCGCCGAAGGCCCGGACGAGGCCCTGCGTACCGGACTGGACGTGGACGTCAGCTATATCCGCCGGCTGTGGATCCGCTTCTTCGAGCGTATCGGCCTGCTCACCTACAAGGCCGCCGATCCGATCATCTCGCTCTACGATGGCAACCGCCGCCGGCAGATCCAGGACGGTGCCGATCCCGCGCGCTGCCGGGTGATCCCCAATGGCATCAGCCTCACCCAGTGGCAGGACGCCCTGGAGCGTCGCCCCGAAGGCGTGCCGCCGGTGGTGGGGCTGCTGGGTCGGGTGGTGCCGATCAAGGACGTCAAGACCTTCATCCGTGCCATGCGCGGGGTGATCAGCGCCATGCCCGAGGCCGAGGCCTGGGTGGTCGGCCCGGAAGACGAAGACGAGGAATACGCCGCCGAATGCCACAGCCTGGTCACCAGCCTGGGTCTGGAGGGCAAGGTGAAATTCCTTGGCTTCCAGAAGATCGGTAACATCCTGCCCAAGCTCGGCCTCATGGTGCTGACCTCCATCAGCGAGGCCCAGCCGCTGGTGATCCTCGAAGGCTGGGCCGCCGGCGTGCCGGTGGTGAGCAGCGACGTGGGTTCCTGCCGCGAGCTGATCGAGGGCTCGCTCCCCGAGGACCGCGCCCTGGGCACCGGCGGCAGCGTGGTCGCCATCGCCGATCCCCAGGCCACCGCCCGCGCCATCCTCGCCCTGCTGCGCAATCCCGGTCGCTGGCAGGCCGCGCAGCGCACCGGGCTGGCCCGGGTCAATCGCTACTACACCGAGCCGCTGATGCTGGAACGCTATCGCGAGCTCTACCAGGACGCCATCGGGAGGGTCGTCTGACATGGCCGGCATCGGCTTCGAACTGCGCAAGATCCTCGCGCGCGACTCCTACACCGCCACCCTGCGCGCCTATGTCTATGCCGGCCTGATCAGCTCCGGCCCCTGGGTGCTGTCGATCATCAGCGTCATGCTGATCGGCGTGCTGGCCACCGGCATCGTCACCCCCAGCGTGCTGATCCGCCAGTTCCTGGTCACGGTGACCTACCTCATGGCCAGTTCGCTGATCCTCACCGGCGGCCTGCAGCTGTATTTCACCCGCTTCGTCTCGGATCGGCTGTTCGAGGAAAAGCAGACCAGCATCCTGCCCAACCTGGTGGGCATCCTGCTGCTGGTGACCCTGGTGGCCGGCGGCCTGGGCTTCCTGCTGCTGGCCACCCTGTTCGACCAGCCCTTCGCCTACCGGCTGCTGGTGCTGGCCAACTTCGTCACCCTCTGCGACCTCTGGCTGGTGATCATCTTCCTGTCCGGGATGAAGGCCTACAACCGCATCCTGGTGGTAATGACCCTGGGCTACGCCATCATGATCGCCGCCGCCTTCGTGCTGCGCTTCCTGGGCATGGACGGCCTGCTGATGGCCCTGCTGCTGGGTCACGCCGCGCTGCTGTTCATGTTTCTCTACGACATCATCCGCGAGTACCCGGCCGATCGCCTGGTGGCCTTCGACTTCCTCGACCGCAAGCAGATCTTCGTCAGCCTGCTGGTCACCGGGCTGTTCTACAACCTGGGCATCTGGGTCGACAAATTCGTCTTCTGGTTCAATCCGCTGACCTCCGATGCCGTCATCGGCCCCCTGCGCGCCTCCATCCTCTACGATCTGCCAATCTTTCTCGCCTACCTTGCGATCATCCCCGGCATGGCGGTGTTCCTGGTGCGCATCGAGACCGACTTCGCCGAGTGGTACGAGCGGGTGTTCAACGCCGTGCGCGGCGGCGAGACCCTGCAGCACATCAGCCAGCTCAAGGAACAGATGATCCTGGCCATCCGCCAGGGCCTGCTGGAGATCTGCAAGGTCCAGGGTCTGACCCTGGTGCTGGTGTTCCTGCTGGCGCCGCAGCTGCTGGCCTGGCTCGGCATGTCGCATTACTACCTGCCGCTGTTCTACATCGACGTGGTGGGGGTGAGCATCCAGGTGGTGTTCATGGCGCTGCTCAACGTCTTCTTCTACCTGGACCGGCGCGACACCGTGCTGATGCTCTGCACCCTGTTTCTCGGCCTCAACCTGGCACTGACCCTGCTCAGCATCGAGCTGGGCCCAAGCTTCTTCGGCTATGGCTTCACCGTCTCCCTGGCCTGCTGCGTGCTGCTCGGCCTGCACCGCCTGGACCGGGTGCTGGACGACCTGGAATACGACACCTTCATGCTCCGGCACTGAGGTGCCGCTGGCACCGGACGAACGGTGTGACCCGCTCCTGCTGCAGGCGTCCAACACAGCTCACCCCTGCAGGACCCTGCCATGAATACCGCCGCCTTGCGCCTCGTGATCCAGACCACCCAGGTGCGCGCTCGGGACAGTGGCGAGGCCAGCCGTACCTTCGCCGACCAGGCGGCGCGCACTGCCAGCGCCGATGCCACGCGCGGTCCGGCCCTGGAGCGCTTCGCCAGCGCCTATGTCGACAAGGTGCCCGATGCCCTGGAAGCCCTGCTGTTGCAGGCGCGGGCGGTGGCCTTCGAGGCGCCCCTGGCCGGAGTGCTGGAACGCGCCCTGGCCGGTTTCGCCCCGGCGGCCCTGGCCCAGGCGCCGTCCGCCAGCCTGGCGCTGCTGGCCGCGGCCTACCGCCTCCATCGCCTGCTCGAAGGCCTCCAGGAGCGCCTCGCCGCCTGGTGGGGTGCCGCTCGCGAACCGGCCGCGCCCAGCCTGGGCAATCTCATCGCCCATCAGGTGCTGGGGCAGCTCACCGTCGCCGCCCTGGAAGACGCCGTCGACGGCTGGCTCGACGACCTGGACGCCAGTGTCGCGGCGCCGCTCACCCAGCAGTGCTTTCAGCCACGGCAACGGCGCGGCGCCCTGGCCACGGCGCGGCCGGCCCTGACCTTGAGTCGGCAACGTCAGCGCAGCGTTCGATAAAACGCACGTTTCGGCGCCTTTGGCGGCCGACTGTCAAATATATTGATAACCCTCCCGGGCCGGTTTAGGGTGGCTGCTCACCGCCAACCGCGAGGAGTCACCCATGAGCTTGCCCAGCCGCGCCGAGTGGGAGCAGCGCTTCCAAGGTCTCACCCTGGAAGGTCGCGCCTTCATCGACGGCGCCTATGTCGATGCCGCCGCCGGCGCCACCTTCGATTGCCTGAGTCCGGTGGACGGACGCTTCCTCGCCAAGGTCGCCCGCTGTGACGCCGCCGATGCCGACCTGGCCGTGGCCGCCGCCCGCGCCGCCTTCCAGAAAGGCACCTGGGCGCACCTGGCGCCCGCCCAGCGCAAGCGGGTGCTGATCCGCTTCGCCGACCTGCTGCTGGCCAATGCCGAAGAGCTGGCGCTGCTGGAAACCCTGGACATGGGCAAGCCCATCGCCGACGCCTTCACTATCGACGTGCCCGCCTCGGCCAATGCCATCCGCTGGAGCGCCGAGGCCATCGACAAGCTCTACGACGAGGTCGCCCCGACGCCCCATGACCAGCTCGGCCTGATCACCCGCGAGCCGGTCGGCGTGGTCGCCGCCGTGGTGCCCTGGAACTTCCCGCTGATGATGGCCTGCTGGAAACTCGGCCCGGCGCTGGCCACCGGTAACTCGGTGGTGCTCAAGCCCTCGGAGAAGTCGCCGCTGACCGCCATCCGCGTCGCCCAACTGGCCCAGCAGGCGGGCATCCCCGCCGGCGTGTTCAACGTGCTGCCGGGCTACGGCCATGAGGTCGGCAAGGCTCTGGGCCTGCACCCGGACGTCGACACCATCGTCTTCACCGGCTCCACCCGGGTCGCCAAGCAGCTGCTGGCCTATTCCGGCGAATCCAACATGAAGCGGGTCTGGCTGGAAGCCGGCGGCAAGAGCCCCAACATCGTCTTCGCCGATGCGCCCGACCTCAAGGACGCCGCCGCGGCCGCCGCCAGCGGCATCGCCTTCAACCAGGGCGAGGTCTGCACCGCCGGTTCGCGCCTGCTGGTGGAGCGTTCCATCAAGGAAGAATTCCTGCCGCTGGTGATCGAGGCGCTCAAGGGCTGGAAGCCCGGCCATGCGCTGGATCCGGAGACCAATGTCGGGGCTCTGGTGGACACCACCCAGCTGGAAACCGTGCTGCGCTACATCGAAGCCGGCCATGCCGAAGGCGCCACCCTGGTGGCCGGTGGCAAGCGCACCCTGGAAGAGACCGGCGGCGTCTATGTCGAGCCGACCATCTTCGACGGCGTGAGCAACGCCATGAAGATCGCCCGGGAAGAGATCTTCGGCCCGGTGCTCTCGGTGATCACCTTCGACACCGCCGAGGAAGCCGTACAGATCGCCAATGACACCCAATACGGCCTGGCCGCGGCGGTCTGGACCCGCGACATCTCCAAGGCCCACAAGACCGCCCGCGCCCTGCGCGCCGGCAGTGTCTGGGTCAACCAGTACGACGGCGGCGACATGACCGCCCCCTTCGGTGGCTTCAAGCAGTCCGGTAACGGTCGCGACAAGTCCCTGCACGCCTTCGACAAGTACACCGAGCTCAAGGCGACCTGGATCAAGCTGTAGGAACAGAGCACTGGGCAAACCAAGGCTCGTAGTCAGGCCCAGGTCTGGCTACGAGCAGGGCCTGGGCCGACTATCGGACAGGCCGCGATGCAAGTGACTCGCTGTCCTTTATCAAAACCAGGTAAATCGGGGTGTGGTACAAGATCCTAAGAGACAGCTGCCAAATCCAACGCTCCATTCCCAGACATTTGTCCTTTAGGACGACTCACCTAGCCAGTATCGACGCCAGCGACGCTCGCCTTCGAAACGCACCTGTGACTGCTGGATAAGCTCATCAAGCGCTCGCTTGACTGTCCGATCAGAGATTTCAACGCCAATACGCTGATTGATTTCAGAGGACGAAGAGCCCGGATATCGTCCGAGATCCTCAATGATGAGCGCTCTCAATCGATGGGGTTCTATACGAGTCAGAGTAGTAACACCCTCTAGACCGCTACCGCGCAGCCAGGTAGGCGACACATAATAGCGTTTCGCTTTTGTCCGCCCCGTCTCCTCAACAAGTCCCAAGTCTCGCAGACGGCCTATCCAAGGCTTTAGTTCATCTGTCGCTGACAATTCGAGAGAAGCCGCTAATTCGGTAGAGGTAAACCCTTCATGTTGCGCCAATAGTCCGAGAGTGATGCGCTCGCGTCTCGTCAGCATAAAGCGCTCGTCAAGCGTTTTTAGCAAACCTATCATTTCCGGACGAACAATACGGCGTCGTATGATTACACAAACAGCATCTACCCTTTCATACAGCTCAGGTGCTGGACGACCATTGGACAACTGCACATCGTAAATAAGATCAAACCCCGTACCCTCTTTTTCCATCAATTGCAAGTCATGGAAAAGCACTGCCATCCGATCATTACGACGCCTGCTGGCATGAAGGATGTTAGCAGGTGTAACACCTAGAGGTAGACGCCCTGGATTAACCACCTCCAGCCTGTCCGGATAGAGATTCAAATATAGATCGCCACGCTGTGTATAAGGTCTATGGACCAAGGCATTAACGAGCAGTTCGCGAACGACTCGCTCATCGAAGGCAGGCACATGCTGACGATAGAAACCATCGGGCAGCTCATAGCTCTCTCGGAAATCAGGCACTTCTCGCCAAATAGCTTCTACCAGCTCTATTGGATTAGAGTGATAATCGGACCAGTGCCATTTATTAATCTTATTTCCCAGCTCGTCGTACTTGAGCACTTGCACGAGAGGCGCGCTACCCAATTTTGCTCGATCTCGTGCATGCCCTAAAAACAACACACCCAAGTTGGTCAGGTAGTCCCCATCGACCAGTCCGTAGTGTTCCAACAGTTCACTGTCGGATTTTTCCTTAAGCCCTGACTTCACTCGATCAGAACGGCGTAGACCACCGACTATGAAAGCGACCTGCAGTGGATCAATCTCTCTTCTAGAAACCCTCAAATGCGTCAGGGTTTCCCAAGGCAGCGTAGGCCTATCATTGAGCAGTTGCAGTACCTGGTCTCCCACAATGGGAACACAGGAATCACCCACCCGCATGAAATAGCGCCCATCGGTCGTCGACGCGATACCAAAGGATCTGGCGATATTGAGTTCGATGTACTCACTCTGGTTTTCTGCCACAACCAGCCGCGGAACCACAGCTACGTTCACCGTCAGCTCTTGGATGCGTTTTCTAATTTGATCGAGTAAGACCGGAGCTATGCGTTGCTCGGCTGGCGGCAGATCACAAGAGTCCTCTACCCAATGAGGAGACGACCACCTGCGCTATTGGCAAAGGCAACGCAATCGACCGCGACTTCGGTCCAAGCAGCTTGTTTACCCTGAACCTTACGCAGGGACTTTCGATCAAACTCTTCATTCTCGACGACCATCTGATGAGTACTCGGTCAGGCGCCTGGTCGGGTTCGGTATCTCACAACTTCATCCTCGCACTCAGCCCAGCAGATCCACCAGCAGGTCGTCATGCCGACGCTGCTGGCGATCCAGGCGCAGCTGGCGGGTGCGGAAGATCGACTTGAGGTCTTCCAGGGCACTGGCGAAGTCATCGTTGATGATCAGGTAGTCGTACTCGACATAGTGGCTCATCTCGCTGACCGCCTCGCGCATGCGCCGCTCGATGATCTCGGCGCTGTCCTGGCCGCGATTGTCCAGACGTTGGCGCAGCGCCGCCTGGCTGGGCGGCAGGATGAAGATCGACTGGGCGTGGGGCAGCTTGCGACGGACCTGCTGGGCGCCCTGCCAGTCGATCTCCAGGATCAGGTCGTGACCCTCGGCGAGGTCACGCTCGAGGGCGGCCTGGGAGGTCCCGTAATAGTTGCCGAACACCTCGGCGTGTTCGAGAAAATCGCCGTGCTCGAGCAGGTTGGTAAAGGTCGCGCAATCGACGAAGTGGTAGTTCACCCCGTCGGTTTCGCCTGGGCGCATGGCGCGGGTGGTGTGGGAGACCGACACGCGGATGTCGGGCAGGGCGTCCAGCAGGGCCTTGACCAGGCTGGTCTTGCCAGCGCCGGAGGGCGCGGAAACGATATAGAGGGTGCCGGGAAGGGCTGTCATGGAGGTTCGCCTATTCGATGTTCTGCACTTGCTCACGCATCTGTTCGATGAGCACCTTGAGATTGATGGCCGCCTGGGAGGCGCGGGCGTCGATGGCCTTGGAGCCCAGGGTGTTGGCCTCGCGATTGAGTTCCTGCATGAGGAAATCCAGCCGCCGACCAGCCGCGCCACTGCCCGCCAGGACCCGCCGTACCTCGGCCACATGAGTCTCCAGGCGATCCAGCTCCTCGGCCACGTCGCTCTTTTGCGCCAGCAGCACCAGTTCCTGCTCCAGTCGCGCCGGTTCGAATTCGACGCCCGCCTCGGCGCAGCGCTCGAGGATACGCCGGCGCTGCAGTGCCAGCAGCTCGGGCAGCAGCGTCCTGAGCGTCGTCACCTCCGCCAGCACCTGGACCAGCCGCTCCTCAATCAGGCGCGCCAGTTCGCGTCCCTCGCGCTGCCGGCCTTCGAGCAATTCATCCAGGGCCGCCTCGAACAGCGCCAGGGTCTGGGCCCCGAGTTCGGCGTCATCCACCTCGGCGCCTGCCAGCACCCCCGGCCAGGCCAGCACGGCCAGGGGATCGAGCTTGGCCGGCCGGGCGATCAGCGCCGCGACATCTTCAGCGGCCGCCACCAGTTGCGCGGCCCGGCGGGCGTCTACGCGCAGGACCGCGTCTTCGTCGCGCGCCTCGCGCAACACGCACTCCACCTTGCCCCGCGACAACCGTCGGCGCAGCGCCTCGCGCACACCGGATTCGAGCTCGCGAAAGGTCTCCGGCAGCCGCAGGTGCGGCTCCAGGTAGCGGTGATTGACCGAGCGCAGCTCCCAGCTCAGGGTGCCCTGGGGCCCCGGCCGCTCGACCCGGGCGAACGCCGTCATGCTGTGCACCATGGCAGGATCCTCGTCTGACGATGCGTGGATCTGGGGCGATCCAGAGCGCCCACGCATGTAAAACGCACGATTCTAGCGCACCTGATCGGAGCGACCCAATGCATCCGTGTCGCATGAGCCGGACGCTCTCTATACTATGGACCTGATACCCATGCCTTACAGGAAGCCCGCAATGAAGCGTCCCAGTGGCCGCGCCGCCGATCAGCTGCGCCCCATCCGCATCACCCGTCAGTACACCAAGCACGCCGAGGGTTCGGTTCTGGTGGAATTCGGCGATACCAAGGTGATCTGCACCGCCAGCGTCGAGGCCGGGGTGCCGCGCTTTCTCAAGGGCAAGGGCCAGGGCTGGCTCACCGCCGAATACGGCATGCTGCCCCGCGCTACCGGCGAGCGGAATCAGCGTGAAGCCGCCAAGGGCAAGCAGGGTGGTCGCACCCTGGAAATCCAGCGGCTGATCGGTCGTTCGCTGCGCGCCGCCGTCGACCTGTCCAAGCTGGGCGAGAACACCATCTACATCGACTGCGACGTGATCCAGGCCGATGGCGGCACCCGCACCGCCTCGGTGACCGGTGCCTGCGTGGCCCTGGTCGATGCCCTGGGCGCGCTCAAGCGCCGCGGCAACCTCAAGGGCAATCCGCTCAAGCAGATGGTGGCCGCCATCTCCGTGGGCATCTACCAGGGCACCCCGGTGCTCGACCTGGACTACCTGGAAGACTCCGCCGCCGAGACCGATCTCAACGTGATCATGACCGATGCCGGCGGTTTCATCGAAGTCCAGGGCACCGCCGAGGGCGCGCCCTTCCAGCCGGCCGAACTCAACGCCATGCTCGAACTGGCCCAGGGTGGTCTGCGCGACCTGTTCGAGCTCCAGCAAGCCGCCCTGCGCGGCGAGTAACGAAAAGGGTCAAGCCATGCACGATCTCGTCCCCGCCCCCAGTGCCGAAGCCCGGCGCTGGGCCATGCTCTGCCACTACGCCGCCTTCCTGGGCTTCGTGGTGCCCTTCATCGGTAACGTCATAGGTCCGCTGGTGGTCTGGCAGTTCAAGCGCGAGGACGATCCCTTCATCGACCGCCAGGGCAAGGAGGCGCTGAACTTCCAGCTCACCGTCACCCTGCTGCACATGATCTGCTGGCTGCTGGTGTGGGTGCTGATCGGCTTTCCGCTGATGCTGCTGGTGGCCTGCGTGGCCTTCGTGCTGACGGTGATCGCTGGTATCAAGGCCAACCAGGGCCGCGACTACCGCTATCCCCTGACCTGGCGGATGGTTAATTAACGGGCTTTTTGTGGCCTGCTTCTGATATCCGCGTTGAGGATTTCCGGTCGGTCTGTCGTCGTTTGACAGGCGCCGGAAGCCCTCCGCTATCATCCCCCGCGTCTTGCTTTCTTTACCTGTCGTCCGTGGCCGTTTCTGACCGCCATGGGCGGTAGCGTGCCTGCCTTTCGCTGGCAGACCTCATCCAGCCCAGGGACCACGCCAAGGTGGCGAACCCTCTGCTGGTTACCCCTTTCGCGCTTTTCACGTCAGCGCAGCGGGCCACCCATGGCCGGCTGTTTCGGCATCAACACAGGGATGATGATCATGTCGGCCGTAGTCGCCCCCCCGCAATCGGCGTTCCAGCAGGCTTTGTCCTGGCGCTACTCGACCCTCGCGGTCTGGACCGCCATCTCGCTGCTGTTCGTCGAGACCTTTTCCGGCGCCCTGCGCTATTACCTCGACATGGCCGGCGCCTCGGCGCTGATCTACCTCCCCAAGATCGCCTGCCTGGCGCTCTTCGCCCTGCAACTGGCCACCGCCAAGCTGCCGCGCATCCTCTGGGTGGCCCTGCTCAGCATCCCGGCCTATGCGGCCCTGGCCCTGCTGCACGGCGCCAGTATCAACAACGTCTTCTTCTCGCTGTTCGTCTACAGCCCGCTGCTGTTCGGCCTGCTCTGCGGCCGTGAGTTGCTGGAACAGCGGCGCCTGCTCGGCCGGGTGGTCCTGGGCCTGCTGATCGCCTCGCTCATCGGCATCCTGCTGGACAAGTACACCTCGGTCCCCTGGAAGGGCTACAGCTACACCCTGGGTGGCAACGACATCGCCGGCAACACCAACTGGATGGCGGGCGAGGCCGACCGGATCGCCGGCTTCGCCCGCGTGTCCAACGTGCTGGCCGCCCTGATCGCCGTCTACTGCCTCTATCTCTCCTACTTCGCGCGCTCCTACACGCTCTGGCTGCTGATGGCCCTGACCGGTCTCTTCGGCATCCTGCTGACCACCAGCAAGGCCCCCGCCGCCGCCTTCGCCTTCACCCTGGTGCTGATGCTGGGCCGTCGCTTCCAGTGGTCCACCTACCTGCTGCTGCTGCTCGGCGTGGTCGGTGGCCTGCTGCTGCCGATCCTCAGCCTGATCCGCGACTTCGATCCCCACGTGGTCACCAGCGACAGCGGCCTGGCCTCCTTCTACGACCGTCTGGTCAACACCTGGCCCAACGTCGTGGAGGTCATGAGCGAGCCCGGCTGGACCCTGACCGGCGCCGGCTTCGGCATGTTCGGCAGCACCATGGCCGCCTTTCCCGTGCCGGGCATGGACCTGATGGTCAACTGCGACAGCAGCGTGGTCTATCTCTGGTGCGTGTTCGGCGTGGTCGGCATCGCCCTCTACTGCCTGCAACTGCCGCTGTTCATCCGCCTGCACCTGAGCCGCGATCGCGAAAGCCACACCCTGCTGGCCATCGCCTTCTGCCTCTGCCTGATCGGCTGGACCACCGACCTCTTCGAGATCGGCGTGGCCAACCTCTTCATCGGTATCACCCTGGGCTATCTGCTGCTCAAGCCCAAGACCGATCCCGGCCTGCACCTGGTCCGCCCGGCACCGGAAACCCTGGCCCCCCACGCCTAGCCCGACGCCCCTCTCCCGCCTTCCCCTTGCCGCCCGGATGCCGCTCATGGACTTCAGGAAAGACATCAATGGGCTGCGCGCGATCGCCGTGATCGCCGTCGTCCTCTTCCATTTCAATGCCGACTGGCTACCGGGCGGTTTCGCCGGGGTCGACGTCTTCTTCGTCATCTCCGGCTTCCTGATCACCGGGATCATCTTTCGCGCCCTCGAACAGCAGCGCTTCCGCCTGTCCGCCTTCTATCTGTCCCGCGTCCGCCGCATCGTGCCGGCGCTGGCGGTGCTCTGCGCCGTACTGCTGATCGCCGGCTGGTTCTTCCTGCTGCCCAACGCCTATGGCGAACTGGGCAAGCACGTGGCGAGCAGCCTGGGCTTCGTCTCCAACCTGGTCTACTGGAAGGAAGCCGGCTACTTCACCGCAGCCGCCCATGAAAAATGGCTGCTGCACACCTGGTCGCTGTCGGTGGAATGGCAGTTCTACCTGATCTATCCGCTGGTGCTGGTGCTGCTGTCCAAGGTGGTATCGCTCAAGACCCTGCGGGTGCTGATCCTGCTCGCCACGGCGGTCGGCTTCGCCTTCGCCGTCACCGCCTCGCTGCTTTGGCCGGAAGCGGCTTTCTATCTGCTGCCGACCCGCGCCTGGGAGCTGATGGTAGGTGGCGCCGCCTATCTCTTCCCGCTGCAGCTCGCCGCTCGCTCGCGCCGGCTGCTGGAAGGCGCGGGGCTGATCGCCCTGGCGGTGGGTTTCCTGACGCTCGCCGAAGGCGATGTCTGGCCAGGCTACTTGGCGCTGATCCCGGTGCTCGGCACCGCCGCCATCATCCTGGCCGCACGCCAGGATTCGCTGGTCACCGGCAACCGCTTCTCTCAATGGACCGGCACCCTCTCCTATTCGCTCTACCTCTGGCACTGGCCGGTGGTGGTGTTCATGAGCTATGCCGGCCTGCTCGACCAGACGCCGCACCTGCTGCTGGGCATCGCCGCCTCCTTCGCCCTGGGCTGGGCCTCCTATACCCTGGTGGAAACCCGGGCCTCGCGCCGGAAGGGCCAGAGCGGTGCAGCCCTGGCCGCCGGCACCGGCCTGCTCGCCACCCTGTTCCTCAGTGCGGGCGCGGTGAATGCCACCGACGGCGCCATCACCCCACTGCGCAGCATCAGCCAGTCGGATCGCGCGCAATTCGTCCAGGAGTACCTGGATCGCCAGAAGAATCTCCACGATCTCTACTGGCTCAAGTGCGACGCCTATTCGGCCTTTACCCAGCGTCATCAGGACGCCATCGATCCCAGCTGCACCCATGCCCAGGGCAAGGGCGGCCTCTTCGTCTGGGGCGACTCCCATGCCCAGGCGCTGTCCTTTGGCTTGCGCAGCCTGCTGCCGGCCGGCCTGCCCTACTATCAGGTGGCCTCGGCGAGCTGCAAGCCGCGCCTCACCGACGACCTGGGTCGGCAGACCGAGACACGGGTGACCTGCAACTACTCCAATCGCACCGCCCTGGAAGCCATCCAGCGCCTGCGCCCGGACGTGGTGGTCATGGCGCAGAAGGCCGATCATGAAAAGACCGACTGGAAGGCCATCACCGAGCGCCTGCACAGCTATGGCGTCAAGCGCATCGTGCTGCTTGGCCCCGTTCCCCAGTGGAGTCCGTCGCTGCCCAGCGTCATCGCCATCCGCCATTGGGGCTCCACCGATGACCACATCGCCGACTCCGCCCTGGATCGCCATGTCCTCGCCACCGACCAGGCCATGCGCCAGGCCAAGCTCCCGGCGGGGCTGGAGTACATCTCCCTGGTGCAACACCTCTGTGTCGAGGATGCCTGCCGGGTAAGGGCCGCGGATGGCCGTACCCTGCTGCAGATCGACGATGGCCACCTGAGCGACAAAGGCTCACTGTTCATCGTCGGTCACTATCTGCTGCCGAACCTGCAACTGACGCCGGCCACCGCCCAGCGCTAGTTTCCCGGCGCCACGAAAAAGGGCCGATCCCATTAGGGATCGGCCCTTTTTTATTGCCCTGTGGCTCAGGTCACCGGAGCGGGATTGAACAGCGCCAGGTCGTTGTGCAGGCGATGGCGCTCCGCCCAGGTCTGGCGGCGACCGCTGGCCACGTCCAGATAGCACTGGAAGATCTCCCAGCCCATCTCCTCCAGCGACAACCGCCCGCTCACCACCCGCCCGGCATCGATGTCGATCAAGTCGGGCCAGCGCTCGGCCAGCTGGGTGCGGGTCGAGACCTTGATCACCGGCACCATAGACAGCCCATAGGGGGTGCCGCGACCGGTGGTGAAGATGTGCAGATTCATGCCGGCTGCCAATTGCAGGGTGCCGCAGATGAAGTCGCTGGCCGGGGTGGCGGCGAAATACAGGCCCTTGCCGCGGATCTTCTCACCGGGCGCGATGACCCCGGCGATGGGGCTGGTACCCGACTTGGCGATCGACCCCATGGCCTTTTCGACGATGTTGTTCAGGCCGCCTTTCTTGTTACCAGGGGTGGTATTGGCACTGCGATCGGCCATGCCCCGCTCCAGATAGCGGTCGTACCAGTCCATCTCGCGGATCAGCGCATCGGCCACCTCGGGGGTGGCGGCGCGCGGGGTCAGCAGGTGGATGCCGTCGCGCACCTCGGTGTTCTCGGAGAACATCACCGTGGCGCCCGCGCGCACCAGCAGATCGGCGGCCACGCCCAGGGCCGGATTGGCGGTGATGCCGGAGAAGGCATCGCTGCCGCCGCACTGCATGCCCACCACCAGTTCGGCGGCCGGTACCGTCTCGCGGCGGCGCTGGTCGAGCACCTCCAGACGCGCCTCGATCAAGCCCATGATCTGCTCGACCATGCCGGCGAAGCCGTTGGCCGAATCCTGCAGGCGAAACAGCCAGTCCTCTTCGTTCTGCCCAGCGGTGAGGTCGTCGCCCGGCATCAGCTGGCTGGCCTGCAGCTTCTCGCAACCCAGGCCGATGACCAGCGCCTGGCCGCCGAAGTTGGGATTGCGGCTGATGTTGTGCAGGGTGCGGATCGGGATCACCGCATCCGGGGCATTGATGGCCACGCCGCAGCCATAGCTGTGGGACAGCGGCACCACGTCGTCGACATGGGGATAGCGCGGCAGGATCTCCTTGCGCACCCGCTCCACGCAGTGATCCAGCACCCCCACCACGCACTGCACGGTGGTGGTCACCGCCAGGATGTTGCGGGTACCGACGCTGCCGTCCGGATTGCGGAAACCCTCGAAGGTGTAGCCCTCCAGGGGTTCGCCGATCTGGCCGGGCGCGGTAGCCTTGGGCAGGTTGTCCAAGGCGGGCGGCTCCGGCATGCGCAGCAGGGCTTCGGTGATCCAGCTGCCGGCCGGGATGTCCTGCAGGGCGTAGCCGATGACCTCGCCATAGCGCACCACCTCGGCGCCTTGCTTGAGGTCCACCAGGGAGACCTTGTGGCTCTGGGGAATGGCCTCGACGGTGGTCAGGCCATCGGCGAAGGCAGTGCCGGCGGCCACGCCGGGTTCGTTGACCACCACCCCGACGTTGTCCTGGGGGTGGAGCTTGATGTAGCGCGGCGAATCACGGTGATCGATCAGGTGCATTTTCTTATCCTCTGCCGGGGCTCAGGCCCGGACCGGGTCAGGCTGGGTCGCGCCCAGGATCTCGCCGTCGGCGGTACGCAGCTCGACGCGCTGGATGCGACCGACGATGAACAGGTAGCTGAACACCGCCACCAGGGCATTGGCGCCGACGTAGACCAGCGCCCACTTGAAGGAACCGGTGGCGGCGATGATGTAGCCGATGACGATGGGGGTGGTGATGGAGGCCAGGTTGCCGAAGGTGTTGAACAGGCCGCCGGACAGCCCGGCGATCTGCTTGGGCGAGGTGTCGGCCACCACCGCCCAGCCCAGGGCACCGATGCCCTTGCCGAAGAAGGCCAGGGTCATGAAGCCCACCACCATCCAGTCGGCATCGACGTAGTTGCAGAAGATCATGCTGGTGGAGAGCAGCAGGCCGCAGACGATGGGCAGCTTGCGAGCGAAGGTCAGGGAGTGACCGCGGCGCAGCAGGTAGTCGGAGATCACCCCGCCGAGCACCCCGCCGATGAAGCCGCAGATCGCCGGCAGCGAGGCGATGAAGCCGGCCTTGAGGATGGTCATGCCGCGCTCCTGCACCAGGTACACCGGGAACCAGGTCAGGAAGAAATAGGTGATGGCATTGATGCAGTACTGGCCGAGGTAGACGCCCAGCATCATGCGGTTGGTCAGCAGTTGGGTGATGTAGTGCCACTTGGGACCGCCGCCCTGCTGGCGGGCGCCGTTGTCCATGTCCACCAGACCACCGTTGTCGCGGATGTGCGCCAGCTCCGCAGCATTGATGCGCGGATGCTCCTTGGGATTGTGGATGTACTTCAGCCAGACCCCGGAGAAGAGGATGCCCAGGGCGCCCATGATGACGAAGACGTGCTCCCAGCCGAAGTGGAAGACGATGCCGCCCATGATCGGCGCGAACAGCGCGGTGGCGAAATACTGCGCCGAGTTGAAGATCGCCGAGGCGGTGCCGCGTTCGGCGGTAGGGAACCAGGCGGCGACGATGCGTGCATTGCCCGGGAAGGACGGCGCCTCGGCCAAGCCGACCAGGAATCTCAGCATGAACAGGGTGGTCACCGCCCAGGCCACCGGCAGGCCGCCGACCAGGCCCTGCAGTAGGGTGAACAACGACCAGAAGAAGATGCTGCCGGCATAGACCTTCTTCGAACCGAAGCGATCCAGCAGCCAGCCGCCGGGAATCTGCCCGGCCACATAGGCCCAGCCGAAGGCGGAGAAGATATAGCCGAGGGTGACGGCGCTGATGCCGAGGTCTTTCTGCAGGCTGGAGCCGGCGATGGCGATGGTGGCGCGATCGGCATAGTTGATGGTGGTCACCACGAACAGCATCAACAGGATCAGGTAACGCACCCGGGTGGGTCTTGTGGCATCCATGGGGATCCCTCTTGCGTGATTGTTTTTATTGAAGGCGCGGAATGCTGGATGATTGCGCAATCATGCCTTGATGCGACAACCTGACTCAGCCCCGGCGTTTGTCCAAGACTAAGCTATGATTGCGCAACCATACAAGTATGACGTCTAACGACTTCGACGCCGGTGGTCAGGTCGTGGCGCGGTCGATGATGTGGAAGCCGGTGTCGATGCGCACCGCGTCCCGGGCCCGCTCGCCCTGGTTGAACCGTTGCAGCAGCGCCTCTGCCGCCAGGGTGCCCATGCGATCGCCTTCGACGCTCACCGACGACAGCGCCGGGTGCATCTGGGCAGCGCTGGAGAGATTGCCGAAGCCGAGCACCGCCAGATCCTCGGGCAGGCGCAGCCCGCGACTCGCGGCTTCCGCCATCACTCCCTGGGCGACGGTGTCGGAGCTGCAGACCACCACGTCGAAGCCCTCGTCGCGGGCCAGCAACTGGCGCAACCCCGCCCGCCCGGATTCCACCAGGGCTGGCGCCGGCAGGATTTCCAGCGGCGGTTCCGCCAAGCCCAACTCGGCCAGCCGGGCGACCAGACTGCGGCAGCGGCGCAAGGCGCGGGGGTCGTCCACCGAGACCACGGCGAAGCGCCGATAACCGCGGGCGTGCAGGTGCTCGGCCTGGGCCCGGCCCACCGCTTCATGGGAGAAGCCCACCTGCATGTCCAGCGGGTCTTCGCCCAGGTCCCAGGACTCCACCACCGGGATGCCGGCCTGGGCCAGGCGCTGGCGACTGGCCGCGGTGTGCAGGGTACCGGTGAGCACGATGCCATCGGGTTTGCGCCCCAGCACCGCGGCCAAGAGTTGCTCCTCCTGTTCGGCGCTGTAGCCGGTCAGGCCCAGCAGGGTCTGGTAGCCCGCCTGGGACAACCGCGCCATCAACGCCTGAACGGTCTCGGCGAAGATGGAGTGGACGATGGTCGGCACGAACAGCGCCACCAGGCGACTGCGATTGGAGGCCAGGCCACCGGCCAGCAGATTGGGTACGTAGCCGGTGACCCGCACGGCTGCCAGCACCTTCTCCCGCGCCGCCTCGCTGACGATCTCCGGTCGATTCAGCGCCCGCGAGACGGTGATTGGCGACACCCCGGCGACCCGGGCCACGTCGATGAGCGTGGGGGCGCCAGGATTGACCGCGGCAGTGAGGGCTTTGCTGGACTTCTTGGCCATGGATCGCTGGAGACGGGAAAGAGATCGGCCATGGTAACGGTTGGGGCGGGCGGCGTCCCTGGTGAACACCGTAGCGTGGAAAACCACGCAGCGTTTTCCGTATGGGAATGGGTACCGATGGATGAGAAAGCAGCGAATCCCGTAGGAGCGGCCCATGGCCGCGATACACCCTATGCCAGGTTTGATCGCGGCTATGGGCCGCTCCTACAGAATCGAGTACGCGTTAGCAGCGGCCGCCTCGCCATGGCGGTACAACCTAACCCCCCATCGCCAGGCGAATATCCGCGGCCAGCTCCAGCACGCGAGCCTCTTCGGTGTCCCAGGAGCACATGAAACGCGCACCCCCGCTGCCGATGAAGGTGTAGAAGCGCCAGCCACGACCGCGCAGGAATTCCAGCGCCGGCTCGGACAGCTGCAGGAACACCGAGTTGGCTTCCACCGGGAACATGAAGTCCACCCCGGGCACGTCGCGCACTCGCCCGGCCAGCAGCTGGGCCATGGCGTTGGCGTGGCGGGCGTGGCGCAGCCAGGTGTCGTTTTCCAGCACGCCCAGCCAGGGCGCGGAGAGGAATCTCATCTTCGAAGCCAGCTGGCCGGCCTGCTTGCAGCGGTACTCGAAGTCCTCGGCCAGGTCGCGGTTGAAGAAGAGGATGGCCTCCCCCACCGCCATGCCGCTCTTGGTGCCGCCAAAGCAGAGCACGTCGACGCCAGCCTTCCAGGTCACCTCGGCCGGGGTGCAGCCCAGGCCGGCCACGGCGTTGGAAAAGCGCGAGCCGTCCATGTGCAGGTGCAGGCCGAGGTCGCGGCAGGTGGCGCTGATGGCCTGCAGTTCGTTGAGGCCATAGAGGGTGCCCACCTCGGTGGCCTGGGTGACGGTCACCGCGCGCGGCTTGGGAAAGTGGATGTCGGCGCGCTTGGTGGCGATCTGCTGGATGGCACCCGGGGTCAGCTTGCCCTGGTGGGCCGGCGCCAGCAGCAGCTTGGAGCCGTTGGAAAAGAATTCCGGCGCCCCGCATTCGTCGGTCTCGACGTGGGCGGTGTCGGAGCAGATCACGCTGTGGTAGCTCTGGCACAGCGCCGCCAGGGCCAGGGAGTTGGCCGCGGTGCCGTTGAAGGCGAAGAACACCTCGCAATCGGTCTCGAACAGCTGGCGGAAGCGATCGGCGGCGCGCGCCGTCCAGGTGTCGTTGCCATAGGCGGTCTCGTGACCGACGTTGGCCGCCGCCATGGCCGCCCAGGCCTCCGGGCAGATGCCGGAATAGTTGTCACTGGCGAATTGCTGGGCGTTGCTGCTCATGCGGCAGTCCTCGCGACGGGTTCGGTACGGGCCAGCAGCCAGTCACGGGCGGCGCCTTCCACTAGCGGCAGCACGCGGCGGCGGACCTCGGCGTGATAGCCATCCAGCCAGTCCAGCTCGTCGGCGCGCAACAAGGCGAGATCCAGGCAGCGGGTATCCAGCGGACAGAGGGTCAGGGTCTCGAAGGCCAGGAAGTCGCCGAATTCGGTGGTCTCGGCGCGGGTGCACAGGAGCAGGTTCTCCAGCCGCACGCCCCACTGGCCGGGACGATAGATGCCCGGTTCGTTGGAGGTGATCATGCCCTCGCGCAGGACATGGTGCGGGGTGACCGTGGCATAGAAGGAAATCGATTGCGGCCCCTCGTGCACATTGAGGAAGTAGCCCACGCCATGGCCGGTGCCATGACCGTAATCGATGCCGGCAGCCCAGATCGGCTCGCGCGCCAGGGCGTCGAGCATGGGCGCGGCGACCCCGGCCGGAAAGCGCGCCCGCGACAGCGCCAGCATGCCCTTGAGCACCAGGGTGAAGTCGCGCTTCTGGGCGGCGCTGGGGGTGCCGATGGGCACCACCCGGGTGATGTCGGTGGTGCCGCCCAGGTACTGGCCGCCGCTGTCGATCAGCAGCAGGCCGTCCCCCTGGAGTTCGGCATGGGCTTCTTCGGTGGCCCGATAGTGCGGCAGGGCGCCACCAGCGTTGAAGCCGGCGATGGTGGCGAAGCTCAGGGAGACGAAGTGGGGCCGGGCAGCGCGGGCTTCGCTCAGCCAGTCGTCCACGGTCAGCTCGGTGAGGCGCTCGCCGCGGGCCAGGGCGGCCTCGAAACGGGCGAAGAAGACACACAGGGCCGCACCGTCCTCCTCCATGGCGGTGCGTACCTGGGCCACTTCCTCAGCGGTCTTGCAGGCCTTGAGCAGGGTCGAGGGATTGATCTGTTCCAGGCGCTTGACGCTCGTCGGTGCGGCCTCGGCGAGGCCCAGGGTGACCCGCGCCGGGTCCACCAGCAGGGTGCTGTCCGCTGGCAGCAGGCCCAGCTCGGTGGCGGCCTGGGCGTAGTCGGCCAGCGCCACGCCATCCGCTGCCAGGGCCGCGCGGATCTCCGCCGGCACCTTGGCCGGGTCGATGAACAGCTGGCAGCTGTCCCTACCCAGCAGCAGATGGGCGAGGAACACCGGGTTGTAGGGCACGTCGGCGCCACGCAGGTTGAGCAGCCAGGCGATGTCGTCCAGCGAAGAGATGAAATGCCAGTCGGCCTTTGCCTCCGCCAGCGCCTGGCGCACCTGGGCGAGCTTGGCGCTGCGCGGCTGGGGCGCATGGGGCGCGGCATGGGCATAGAGCGGCGCGGCCGGTAACGCGGGGCGATCGCTCCAGATCGCCGCCAGGGGATCGAGGTCGGTACGCAACTGGATGCCCTTGGGCTCCAGTGCCCGGCGAAGGGCGGCGGCGGAGCCCAGGGACAGCACCTGGCCGTCCACCAGCACCGTGCCACCCTCGGGCACCTGGTCGGCCAGCCACTGCAGGTGGGCCTGGGGCTGGCTGGCGACCTGCTTCATCAGGTCGATGCCGCTGCCCGCCAGCTCCTGGGTGGCCTGCTCCCAGTAGCGACTGTCGGTCCAGACGCCGGCGGCCTGGCGGGTCACCAGCAGCAGCCCAGCGGAGCCGGTGAAACCAGATAGCCAGGCCCGCCCCTGCCAGTGTTCGGGCAGGTACTCGGACAGGTGGGGATCGGCGCTGGGGATCAGGCAGGCATCGGCGCCCTGCTCGGCCAGGAAGGCGCGCAGGTGGGCGAGTCGTTGAGCGGGGGTGGCGGTCATGAGCACCTCGACAAGGTCAGAAGCTCAGTGTGCCGCAGATACAAAAAAGCCGCACCCAAAGGGTGCGGCGGAGAAAGACCAAAGGAGCAAAGAGGGGTGGTCTTTCGAAAACTGAGTGGCTCAGCGACGCAGGTTGGCGGCGGGAGCAGCCTGATCCCCGTAGTGCTGCATGGCGGCATGATTCTGATCAACCAGCTTGTATCTCAGGCTGGGATTGTCGTCGGCAGCAGCGAATTGGGCGGCAGTCAGAGTGGCAAGGGTCAGCAACAGGGCGGACAGAGAACGTTTCATGGCGAACTCCTAAAAAGGTCGTGTTCATCGGGGTACGGGACCATTCTAGGTAATGAATGCAGCCTAATAAATAGCATGCTAACTAATTCACTATTACAAAACCTGCAACAAGCCATGGCTTAGTCCTTAGCCCAGTAGCGTTGGTCTTCCAGCACCAGATTTTCTACCTGCAGGCGCTCGGGAAGTTCTTCCTTGAGGAAGTCGATCCAGGTCTTGATCTTGGCGTCGAGAAAGCGCCGCGAGGGATAGAGCGCATGGATGGTGCGCTCGCGTAGGCGGAAGTTGGGCAGTAGCCGTACCAGACTGCCATCGCGCAGGTAGTTGACCGCGATGTAACTGGGTAGCAGGCAGATGCCCATGCCCTGCCGCGCCACGCTGGCCAGGGCCTCGGCGACGTTGACCTGGAAGACGTAGCGCGGCGCCACCTGCAGCTCGCCTTCGGGACCAGCGAAGACCCAACGCTCGGAGAAGTTGGGATCCAGCAGCCGCAGGCAGTCGTGCTCGGCGAGATCGGCCGGTACCTTGGGCGCCGGACGCTGCGCCAGGTAGCTGGGCGCCGCGCAGACCACGCTATAGACGCCACCGAGACGCTGGGCGACGAAATCCGAATCGGCCAGCTCGGTGTCCAGGGTGATGGCGATGTCATGCCCATCCTCCAGCAGCGCCGGGTGGTTCTGCGAGAGCGTCATGACGATCTCGACGTGGGGATAGCGGGCGCAGAAGCGCGACACCAGTGGTGCCAGCAGCTGGGTGCCCAGGCCGGTCATGGAATGCAGGCGCAGATGGCCATGGGGCTTGAGATGGGCACCGCTGGCTTCGGCTTCGGCCTCGCCGACATCCTGCAGGATGCGCCGGCAGCGTTCGAGATAGCGCTCGCCCGCCTCGGTCAGTGCGAGCCGCCGGGTGGTGCGGTGCAACAGACGGGTCTGCAGGTGGCTTTCCAGTTCCGCCAGCAGGCGCGACACCTGGGCGGTGGACAGGGCGAGGGTGTGGGCGGCAGCCGTGAGACTGCCCAGATCCACCACCCGGACGAAGATGCGCATGCCTTGGAAAATATCCATTATTGCCTTTTTCGCAATGGAGTTTCGTCAAGCTGTCACTTTATTGAAAAAGTCACACGCCCGATAGTGGTGCGGTGAGCTGCTGTGGATTCGACATTTTGACCGCGCGAATCCTTCCCTCCGGCAGTGGCTCCTTGGATAGCTCCTTGCGGCCTTCCGACCGACGTCTCCTCTGGAGACGTCGGTCGGAAGGCCGTTTTTTTTGCCCGGCTTTTGGGCCAGGCCCGCTGCCTCAGCCCTTCCGCTCCGGCTCGCGAATGCGGTAGCTGGCGATATAGAGCGCCGGCAGGAACAGCAGGGTCAGCAGCGTCGCCGCGACGATCCCGCCGATCATGGCATAGGCCATGGGCCCCCAGAACACCTCGCGGGCGATGGGAATCATGCCCAGGCTGGCCGCGGCGGCGGTCAACAGGATCGGCCGGCGGCGGTGGCGGGTGGCTTCCACTACGGCGTCCCAGGGCGAGCGACCGTCACGCTCGAAGGCGTCGATCTGGGTCACCAGGATCACCGAGTTGCGGATGATGATGCCGATCAGCGCCAGTACCCCGAGGATGGCGACGAAGCCCAGCGGCTGGCCGAAGGGGATCAGCCCCAGCACCACCCCGATCAAGCCCAGGGGCGCCACGCTCGCCACCAGGAACAGCTTGCGGATGCTGTGCAGCTGGATCATCAGGAAGGTAGCCATGAGAAACAGCATCAGCGGCACCACCTCGGCGATGGGGCCCTGGGCCTTGCTGCTCTCCTCCACCGTGCCGCCCACCGCCACCTGATAGCGCGGCGGCAGCTTGGCGATGAAGGCATCCACCTCCGGCTGCAGCTGCTTGACCAGGTCCGGTGCCTGGATCTCGCTGAGAATGGACGCCTTGAGGGTGATGGTGGGCAGGCGGTCACGGCGCCACACCAGCGGCTGCTCCAGGGCGTAGTCGATGCGAGCGAAGGCCTTGAGCGGCACCGCGACGCCCTGGGGCGTCATGATCTGCAGATTCTCCAGGGTCTCCACCGAGCGCCGCTCGGCCTCGCTGGCCCGCGCCACCACGTTGACCAGGTAGATGTCGTCGCGCACCTGGGTCACCGGGGTGCCGGTCACCACGCCATTGAGGATCTGCGCCACGTCCTGGGAAGAGAAACCCAGCTGCCGCGCCTTGTCCTGGTTGACCTCGATCTTGAGCATCCGCGCCGGCTCGTTCCAGTCGTAGAGGAAGTCGCCCAGCTGCGGACTCTTGCCCAGCACGCTGGCCAGGGCCAGGGCTTGGCGGCGTACCTCGGCGACGTCCGGGCCGCTGATGCGGTACTGGATCGGCCGCCCCACCGGCGGGCCCATTTCAAGGGGCTGGACGTAGCCGGACAGCCCGACGAAGTCCTGGCGCAGGCGCTGTTTGAGCTTGGGCAGCAGCCGATTGCGGGCTTCCAGATCCTTGGCCACCAGGATCACCTGGCCATAGAAGGGATTCTCCAGCTGCTGGTCCAACGGCAGGTAGAAGCGCACCGCGCCCTGGCCGACATAGGAACTCCAGTGGGCCACGTCCGGATCGTCGGCCAGGGTCTTTTCGAACCTGTCCATCTGCGCGCGGGTGGCGTCGAGGGAGGCGTTCTGCGGCAGGTTGAAATCGATCAGCAGCTCGGGCCGATCCGAAGACGGGAAGAACTGGTTCTGCACGAACTTCATGGCGAACAGCGCCGCGGCGAACAGCAGCACCGTGAGGATGATGGTCAGCCAGCGATGGCGCATGGCGCCCAGCAGCAGGCCGTCGGACCAGCGCGCCAGGCGACCGGGCTGGTCATGATCCTTCTGCTTCACCTTCTTCGGCAGGATGTGCACGCCGATCACCGGCGAAAAGAACACCGCGACGATCCAGGACAAGAGCAGCGCCACGGCGATCACCGCGAACAGGGTGAAGGTGTACTGGCCGGCGCTGCTGGAGTTGAGGCCGATGGGCACGAAACCGGCCACGGTCACCAGGGTGCCGGTGAGCATGGGAAAGGCGGTGGACTCGTAGGCGAAGGTCGCCGAGCGGTGCAGCGACTCGCCCTCCTCCCGTTTGGTCACCATCATCTCCACGGTGATCATGGCGTCGTCCACCAAGAGGCCTAGGGCGATGATCAAGGCGCCGAGGGAAATCCGCTGCATGGTGATGCCGCTGTATTCCATGAAGACGAACACCAGCGCCAGGGTCAGGGGGATCGACAGCGCCACCACCAGGCCGGCGCGCACGCCAAGGCTGATGAAGCTCACCACCAGCACGATGATGACCGCCTCGAACAACGCCTGGGTAAAGCCGCCGACGGCCTTTTCCACCACCTGCGCCTGGTTGGAGACCACGTGCACGCCGATGCCCACCGGCAAGGCGCCGGTCAGCTCCTGCATCTTTTCGGTCAGGGCCGCGCCAAAGGTCTGGATGTTGCCACCGCTGCTCATGGCGATGGCCAGGCCAATGGCCGGCTGGCCCTTGTAGCGGAACAGCGAACTGGGCGGATCGGCATACCCGCTGCGGATGTCGGCCAGATCGGTGAGGCGATAGAAGCGATCGTCGATGCGCAGATTGACCGCGGCCAGATCGGCGGTGGAGCGGAATTCGCCACTGGTACGCACGCTGATGCGCTCGGCGCCGGATTCGATGGTCCCCGAAGGCGTCACCGCGTTCTGCTGCTGCAGACTCTGCATCACCTGGCGCTGATCCAGCCCCAGGGCGGCCAGCTTGCGGGTGGAGAAGTCCAGGTAGATGACCTCGTTTTCCGCACCGATCAGTTGCACCTTGCCGATGCCCGGCACGCTGCGGATCTCGCGGCGCACCTGCTCCACCTGGTCGCGCAGCTGGCGCATGCTGAAGCCGTCGCCGGTGAAAGCATAGATGCTGCCGAAGACGTCACCGAATTCGTCGTTGAAGGCCGGTCCCTGGATGCCCTGGGGGAATTCGCCCTGGATGTCGGAGACCTTCTTGCGCACCTGATACCAGATATCCGGAATCGCCTTGGCCGGCGTGGTGTCACGCAGATAGACGAACACCGTGGACTGGCCCGGCCGGGTAAAGCTTTTGGTGTAGTCCAGCGAATCCAGTTCTTCGAGCTTCTTTTCCACCCGCTCGGTGACCTGGCGCAGGGTCTCCTCGGTGGTCGCCCCCGGCCAGCGGGTCTGGATGACCATGGTCTTGATGGCGAAGGACGGGTCTTCCTCGCGGCCCAGCTTCATGTAGGAGAAGACGCCCATCAGCAGGGCGACGAACATCAGGTACCAGACGAAGGATTGGTGGCGCAGCGCCCAGTCCGACAGGTTGAAGCCTTTCATGGCCGAGCGCCCTCCTGATCCTTCACCCGCTGTCCCTCCTCGAGACTGTTGACCCCGGCTATCACCACCCGCTCACCGGCGCTCAGACCATTGCCGATCCATGCCAGGCCGTCCGCCTCGCGCAGCACCTCGACCGGCCGCTGGCGCACCTGCGCCTGCTCGCCCTGGCCCGCCACCACCCAGACCGAGGTCTGGCCATTCTGGCGCCGCAGCGCCTGGGCCGGCAGAGACAGGCCCGCGGCCGGTGGCGACGCCAGTTCGCCCTGTACCAGACTGCCGATGCGCAACGCGGCCGGTGGCTCGTCCAGGGTCAGGCGCACCCGCCGGGTACGGGTGGTGGCATCGGCCTGGGGCTCGATCTCGCGCACCTGGCCCTGCACCGCCACGCTCGGATCCAGCGCCATGCGCACGGTCAGGACACGACCTGGGGTCAACTGGCCGATGGCCTGGGCCGGCAGGTCCAGCACCGCCTCGCGGATGTCCGGGCGGGCGACCCGCACCACCGGCTGACCGGCGGACACCACCTGGCCGACCTCGGCCTGCCAGGCGGTGATCACGCCGTCGAAATCGCTGTAGAGCTCGGCATAGTTGCGCTGATCGCGGGCCTGCCGCTCGGCGCTCTGGGCCTGTTCGCGGGCGGCCTCCAGGGTATGCAGGCGGGTCAGCGCCTGGTCCAGCTGGGAGCGCGAGCCGACGCCCTGGTCGAACAGCTGCTGCTGACGCCGGGCATCGTTGCGGGCATCGCGCCACTGGGCGTCGGCATCGGCGCTCTGGCCCTGGCGACTGCGTAGGGCATTGTCCTGATCGGTGGGGTCCAGCGCGGCCAGCAACTGGCCGCGGCGGACCGGCTGACCCACGTCCAGCAGGCGGCGGGTCATGCGGCCACCGACGCGAAAGCCCAGCACGCTCTCGTAGCGCGCCTGGATGCTGCCAGCGAACACCTCACGCTGGGGCTGCGGCGCGCTGAGGGTCAGGGTCGCTACCGGCCGGATCGGCGGCGGTGGCGCCTCGTCGTCGGAACAGCCGGCGAGAACCAGCAGCAGGCAGAGCGGCAGGAGGGGCTTCATGGGCGCACCTCGTTGAAGGCGGAGCGCTCGGCGACCTCGACCTTCTGGCCGGGACTCAGGGCCTGGCCGCCGGCGACCACGATGCGGTCGCCGGCCTTGAGGCCGTCGCTGACGATGATGCTGTCGCGGGTGTAGCGCTCGATGCGCAGCGGCTGCAGGCTGACCCGGCCGTCTTCGTTCAGGCGCCAGGCGGCGGGCTGATCGGTGGTGCCGTTCAGCGCCGTCCAGGGCAGGGCGAAGCCCTGCTCGGCCACGCCCTCCAGCTGCGCATTCACCACCGCGCCAAGGGTCATGGCGGCGGGTGGCCGGTCCAGCTGTACCTTGATGCGTACCGTGCCGCTGCTCGCCACCGTCGGGGCGATCTCGCGCAGGGTGCCCTGGGTCGCGATCGCCGGTTGCGCCTGCAGGGCGACGGGCAGCCGCTGGCCGACCTGGAGTTCGCGGGCCAGGGATTCGTAGAGATCGAAGACGGCATCGAGTTCGCCGCTCACCGCCAGGTCGAAGATCGCCGCGCCGGCCTGCACCACCTGACCGGCTTCGGCATGGCGGGCGGTCAGCACCCCAGCGGCGCTGGCGCGCAATTCGGTATAGCCCAGCTGCTTGCGCGCATCGTCGCGCTGGGCCACGGCGGTTTGCAGCGCACTGCGGGCGCCATCGAGGGTGGCCTGGGCCTGGTCGTACTGGCTGCGACTGGTATAGCCCTTGGGCAAGAGCGCGGCCTGGCGCTCGAAATCGACCCGCGCCAGCCAGGCGCGGGCTTCCTGGGCCTCCACCTGGGCCTGGGCGGCGGCCAGGTTGTTGCGCAGATCCTGGGGATCCAACCGCGCGAGGATCTGGCCCTCGCGTACCCGATCCCCGACGTCCGCCAGCCGCTCGCTGATCTTGCCGCTCACACGGAAGCCGAGCGGTGCCTGCACCCGCGCTTGGATATCACCGGTGAAGGGAATGCGCTGGGCATCCTTTATCGGGCTCAGCTGCGTCACCACCACCCGCGCCGGTTCCTCGGTGGGCGGTCGCTCCTGGGAACAGCCTGGCAACAGCGTTACCAGGGCCAGAGCGACCGTTACCTGGCAGAGGTGAGCAAGGCGGAGAGCCCTCATGATTATCCTTATCGGTGGAAGAGGCGCGATCTGCGAACTGACCACAGGCGGCGCGGGGGGTTCGTCCGACGAATTGTCCGGCGCTGGGCGCTGCTTGGGAAGCGCTACGGCGGGGCCGCCTGCGCAAATGGTCGGTACCAGAGCGGCAACTTGCCCACAAATGTTCACAAATGCTCTGGAACCCGGCATTCCAGGGCGCAGTCAACTACAACGAGCGCTGTGGACCTGCCCGTTCGCAGCTGATGCCCGTCTCTCCACTGGAACGGGCCCAACCAGATTCCCAGGTTTACTTCGACGAGGCCGAACTCATGAAAAAGCTGCTGATCACCTCTACCGCTGCTGTGATGCTGTCGATGGCCACGGGTGTCTTCGCGGCCGAAACCTCCAAGAGCGCCACGGCCGTCAATGGTTCGGCTACCGAAGCCGTACCGGGCAAGACCACCGTCAAGGGCGGTGCTGATGGTGGTGCCGAAGTCCCCTTCAAGAGCGAGAAGCCCAACAAGGTCGACGCGCGCAACCAGAACAACATGCAGTAAGCCCAGCTTTCTGGCGGTAACAAAAGCCCCGGCATGCCGGGGCTTTTTGCTGCCTGGCGTTCGAGACGCAGACAAAACAAACCCCGCCGAAGCGGGGTCTGTGGAAACTGTGCAGCAGCCGGGCTCAGCGCCAGAACGGCTTGTGCATTTCCTGGTAGCGCTGGGCCTCGGTGATACCGGCGTCAGCCAGCATGCGGGTGTCCAGGCGAGCCAGTTCGTTACGGCTGGCGATGCGACGCTGCCAGGTGGACAGGGTGGAGATAACGCGCAGGGCAACGGGCACACGGTTGCTGGGCTTGGCGTTGTACAGCGAGGAACTGAAGGTGCGTTCCATGGTGGTTTTCCTTCCCGCTTGTGACGGGTACTGGTCATCGAATGGCGCCATTGTCTCGCCAGGCGAGTGCTACCACCAGTAACAGTACAAGGAAAGGTTCGCGGATCACTCAGCACACAATTGCAACTGTACTGCTGCAATTTGGGTCATTCTGTAACGCTTTGCACCATTGCAGTGCAAAAATTGGTTACCAGAAGGAACATCGCGGAAATTCGAGCTATACAGTTGGCCCAAGGCCAACGAAACAGGACTGCTGTTCTACCTGTTACCGCACCCACTGTCCAGCCTGGAAACGCCGTCATGCTCCAGAAAGGAGCGCTTCCGACGCCCGGTGGGCGCCGGAAGCCTCTCACCGTCAACGCGCGGCAGCGGCCAGGCTCGGGGCGGCAGGCTGACGCCGACCCACCCAGGTACCGATGGCCACGACCACCAGTGCCAGCAGACCGGTCGCCAGGATCTCGAAGCGGTGGGCGTCGCTGAACAGCATCACGGTCAGGGCGCCGACGATGAAGACGATCACCGCCCAGGTCAGCCAGGGGAACAGCCACATGCGGAATTCCAGACGCTCGCCCCGGGCCATCAGCTTGCGTCTCAGGCGCAGCTGGGTCACGGCGATCACCAGGTAGACCAACAGGGCGACGGCACCGGAGGTGGACAGCAGGAAGCTGAACACCGCCTCGGGCATGGTGTAGTTGGCGATGGTGGTCAGGAAACCCACGGCGGTGCTGGCCAGCACCGCGGTACGGGGCACGCCAGCGCTGGAGGCACGCCCCATCTTGGCCGGGGCATCGCCACGGCGGGCCAGGGAGTAGAGCATGCGCGACGCGGTGTAGAGCGCCGAGTTCAGGCAGCTGGCCACGGCGACCAGGACCACACAGTCGACGATCAGCTTGGCATTGGGAATCGACAGCACTTCCAGGGCGCGCTGGTAGGACCCCACGATCGGCAGCTGGGCATCGTTCCAGGGCACCATGGACACCACCAGGAAGATGGAGACCAGATAGAACAGCGCGATCCGCCAAATCACCGAGTTGGTGGCCTTGCTGATCTGCCGGGACGGATCCTTGGATTCAGCCGCGGCGATGGTGACGATCTCGGTGCCCATGAAGCTGAACATGGTGGTCAGCAGGGCGCCCAGCACCGCGCCAAAGCCATTGGGCATGAAGCCGCCGGTATGGGCCATCAGATTGCTCAGGCCACTGACCTCGCGACCGGGCAGAGCACCGACCAGCGCCGCCGCGCCCAGGGCGATGAAGGCGACGATGGCGATGACCTTGAGCAGAGCGAACCAGAATTCGAACTCGCCGTACTTGGCGACGCTGAACAGGTTGGTCACGGTCAGGATGCCGGTGATGATCAGCGCGAACTGCCAGGTGGCGATGGCCGGGAACCAGGCATTGAGGATGGCGGCGGCAGCCACGGCCTCCAGCGGAATGACCAGCACCCAGAACCACCAGTACAGCCAGCCGATGGTGAAGCCGGCCCAGCGGCCGATGCCCTGTTGGGCATAGGACGAGAAGGAGCCGGTATCGGGCGAGGCGACCGCCATTTCACCCAGCATGCGCATGACCAGCACCACCAGGGTGCCGGCCAGGGCGTAGGCCAGCAGCACGGCCGGACCGGCAGCGGCGATGGCATGACCGGAGCCGACGAACAGACCGGCACCGATCACTCCAGCGATGGACAACATGGTCACATGGCGCGGTTTGAGCGCCGGAGAGAGGTTGCATTCTACGTTGGACATAAGGTGTTACCTGACAACGGAAAGCCTCCCAAGTGCAACTTGCGCGCCACCCCCGCTGAAATCGGCACAAAATGAACTCAAAGGGTGCAACGCTTCGCGCAAAGTCGCGAAAAAGCGGCACTTTGCCTAGCTATTGCACTAACTATTTGATGTGCAAAACGATTTCTTTCATGTGCCGCTGCGCTTCCACCTTGCTTCGTTAGGTATCACTTTGTGCAACTTGCACCATCATGGTGCCGACAAAGGTGGAACCTCAGGTAACCGCCTGTGACGAGGATGCTACTGCCTCCACCCGGCGAGGCAGCACGAAGGCCTCAATCTCCTCAAGAAATATCCTTTCCACGGTAAAGGTCCATCGCAGCTGCTCGGACTGACGAAATCAGGACTTCAAAGGCCAACAAAGAGGCTTTTGCGCATCGCCGCACGGGTGAAGGGAACTTGAATGGCTGCCAAGCCTCTGCACAGCTGCGACAAAATGTAACCGCGGCGGACAGATGTTGGTAATATTCCAACATATTAGCTAGCTAACCATAAGCCCTGCGGATCACGTCGGGCACCTGATGAGACCCTGATCATGTCCGCAGACGATTCCGTCCCGGCCCGTCGCGACTTCCTGCGCAAGTCCCTGAGCCTGATTCCCGTGGTCGCCCTGGCGGGCGGTGCAACCTCAGGTCTGGCACTCGCAGCGCCCACGCCGGAAAACAAGCCCGGCAGCAGTCCGCGCGCCGACCACTACCAGCCAGTGTTCTTCACCGCCGAGGAGTGGGCCTTCGTACAGGCGGCTGTGGCCCGGCTGATTCCGGCGGACGAACTGGGCCCGGGTGCCTTGGAAGCCGGTGCGCCGGAGTTCATCGATCGGCAGATGCAGACCGCCTATGCCCGCGGTGGCCTCTGGTACATGCAGGGCCCCTTCGCCGTCGATGCCGCGCCGGAAATGGGCTATCAGAGTCGCCTGGCGCCCCAGGATCTCTATCGCCTGGGGATCGCTGCAGTGGACCGCTGGACCCGTCAGCAACACGGCAAGGTATTCGCCGAGCTTGCACCCGCCGAGCGGGACGCAACCCTCAAGGCCCTGGAAAGCGGTGACGCCGCCCTGGACGGCGTACCAGCCAAGCTGTTCTTCGCCCAGCTGCTGCAGAACACCAAGGAAGGCTTCTATTGCGATCCGCTGCACGGCGGCAACAAGGAACTGGTCGGCTGGAAACTGGTGAATTTCCCCGGAGCCCGCGCCGACTTCATGGACTGGGTGGAGCGTGACGAACGCTATCCGCTGCCCCCGGTCTCCATTCGCGGGGAGCGCGGTTGATGGCCAAGGTACTGCCCAGCAAGAACGTGGTGATCGTCGGCTTCGGCTGGACGGGGGCCATCATGGCCAAGGAACTGACCGAGGCCGGCCTGGACGTGGTGGCCCTGGAGCGCGGCAGCTACCGTGACACCTATCCCGACGGCTCCTATCCCCAGGTGATCGACGAACTCACCTACAGCATCCGCAAGAAGCTGTTCGTCGATGTGTCCAAGGAAACCGTCACCATCCGCCACAGCGTCAACGACGTCGCCCTGCCCAACCGCCAGCTGGGCGTCTTCCTGCCCGGCGATGGCGTGGGTGGCGCGGGCCTGCACTGGTCGGGCGTGCACTTCCGGGTCGATCCGGTGGAGCTGCGCCTGCGCAGCCACTATGAAGAACGCTACGGCAAGAAATTCATCCCCGACGGCATGACCATCCAGGACTTCGGCGTCAGCTACGCCGAGCTGGAGCCCTACTTCGACTTCGCCGAAAAGGTGTTCGGCACCTCGGGCACCGCCTGGAGCGTCAAGGGCCAGGTGGTGGGCGATGGCAAGGGTGGCAATCCCTATGCCCCGGATCGCTCCAGCGACTTCCCGCTGCCGGCGCAAAAGAACACCGTCTCGGCGCAACTGTTCGAGAAGGCCGCGCGCGAGGTGGGCTATCACCCCTACAACCTGCCGTCGGCCAACACCTCGGGCCCCTACACCAATCCCTATGGGTGCCAGATGGGCCCCTGCAACTTCTGCGGCTACTGCAGCGGCTACGTCTGCTACATGTATTCGAAGGCCTCGCCGAATCTCAACATCCTGCCGGCGCTCAAGCAGGAGCCGCGCTTCGAGCTGCGCAGCCAGGCCCATGTGCTGCGGGTGAACCTGGACAGCACCGGCAAGAAGGCCACCGGGGTGACCTACCTGGACGCCCAGGGCCAGGAGCTGGAACAGCCGGCCGACATCGTCATCCTCGCCGCCTTCCAGTTCAACAACGTGCGCCTCATGCTGCTGTCGGGCATCGGCCAGCCCTATGATCCCAGGACCGGCGAAGGCGTGGTCGGGCGCAATTTCGCCTACCAGAACATGGCCACCATCAAGGCCTTCTTCCGCCAGGACCAGCACCACACCAACCCCTTCATCGGCGCCGGTGGCAATGGCGTGGCGGTGGACGACTTCAACGCCGACAACTTCGACCATGGCCCCCACGGCTTCGTCGGCGGCTCGCCCATGTGGGTCAACCAGGCCGGCACCCGGCCCATCGCCGGGGCAGCCAATCCACCCGGCACCCCGCAGTGGGGCAGTGCCTGGAAAAAGGCCCAGGCCGGCTACTACAACCACCAGCTGTCGATGGACGCCCATGGCGCGCACCAGTCCTATCGTGACAACTACCTGGATCTGGACCCCACCTACCGGGACGCCTATGGCCAGCCGCTGCTGCGCATGACCTTCGACTGGAAGGACAACGACATCCGCATGACCCGCTTCATGGCCGCCAAGATGAAGAAGATCGCCGAGGCCATGAATCCCGAGCACATCAGCGTCTCGGTCAAAGACTTCGGCGGGCACTTCAACACCGCCAGCTACCAGACCACCCACCTCAACGGTGGCGCCATCATGGGTACCGACCCCAAGACCAGCGCGGTCAATCGCTACCTGCAGAGCTGGGACGTGCACAACGTCTTCGTGCCGGGCGCCTCGGCCTTTCCCCAGGGCCTGGGCTACAACCCCACCGGCCTGGTAGCGGCCCTGACCTATTGGTCGGCGCGGGCCATCCGCGAGCAGTACCTGAAGAACCCCGGCCCCCTGGTGCAGGCATGAGAGGCGCGCCCATGATCTTCCGTACCCTCGCGACCCTGCTGCTGGGCGCCGGCCTGGCCATGACGGCCCAGGCCGCCGAAGACGCCGATCCGGCGCTGGTCAAGCAAGGCGAATACCTGGCCCGCGCCGGCGACTGCGTGGCCTGCCACACGGCGCCGGGCGGCCAGCCCTTCGCCGGCGGCCTGCCCATGCAGACGCCCATCGGTACCCTCTACTCGACCAACATCACCCCGGATCGGCAGACCGGCATCGGCGACTACCGCTTCGCCGACTTCGACGCCGCCATCCGCCAGGGCATCGCCAAGGAGGGCCATACCCTCTACCCAGCCATGCCCTACCCCTCCTATGCCCGGGTTACCGAGGCGGACATGCGCGCCCTCTATGCCTACTTCATGCACGGGGTCACCCCGGTCGCCCAGGCCAACCGCGACAGCGACATCCCCTGGCCGCTGTCCATGCGCTGGCCCCTGGCGATCTGGCGCCAGTTGTTCGCTCCCGAGGTGGTGCAATTCCAGCCGGCCCCGGACCAGGATCCGGTGGTGGCGCGCGGCGCCTATCTGGTGGAAGGCCTCGGCCACTGTGGCGCCTGCCACACACCACGCGCCTTCACCATGCAGGAAAAGGCCCTCTCGCCTGCCGATGGCAAGGACTTCCTGGCCGGCAGCGCACCCCTGGAAGGCTGGATCGCCAAGAATCTGCGTGGCGATCATCGCGATGGCCTGGGCAACTGGAGCGAAGACCAGCTGGTGCAGTTCCTCAAGACCGGTCGCTCCGCCGACAGCGCCGTGTTCGGTGGCATGACCGAGGTGGTGCAGCACAGTCTGCAATACCTGAGCGACGCCGACCTGCGTGCCATCGCCCGCTATCTCAAGGCCTTGCCGCCCAAGGATCCGCACGATGCGCCCTTCCAGCCCGATGGCCGTGCCGCCGCAGCGCTCTGGCGGGGTGACGACAGCGCCCGCGGGGCCCAGGTCTATGTGGACAACTGCGCCGCCTGCCACCGCACCGATGGCCAGGGCTACGACCGGGTGTTCCCGGCACTGGCCGGCAATCCGGTCCTGCGCACGGCCGACGCCAGTTCGCTGATCAACATCGTGCTCAAGGGCGGCACCCTTCCCGGCCTGCACACGGCGCCCTCGATGATCGTCATGCCGCCCTTCGGCTGGCGCCTGAACGATGCCCAGGTGGCCGACGTGGTCAGCTTCATCCGCGCCAGCTGGGGCAACGACGCCGCCCCGGTCAGCGCCGCCGAGGTCGCCAAGTGGCGTACCGACGATACGCGCACCACCTCCGGTGATGACCTGGGCCAGGCCTTCGGTCACGGTCAGCCGGAGCCGCGCGAGGTGGGTAAGTAGCGGACGAAGGGGTGCGACCTCGTCTATAAAGACAGGCCGCCCCGGAGATGCCTGGATGACCTGCGTATTACACCTGCTCAACGCCAATGGTCGCCTGGACTCCTGGCGCGCCATCCTGGAAGAGACCTTCACCGATGCCCTGTCCCGTATCGCTGCGCACCTGCCCGAGCAACGGGTAGACGTGGTGGTGCAGGCGGGCGCCTGGGTGATCCCGGAGTTGGGTCTGAATGGCTACAGTCCGGACGCCGAGCGGGTGTTTCTGACCCTGGATCCCGACAGCCCGCGCCTGCAGCAAGCCTTCCCTGACAGCTTCACCGCCCTGCTCGGCCACGAATTGCACCACTGCCTGCGGCATGCCGGTCCGGGTTACGGGTCCACACTGGGCGAGGTCTTGGTCAGTGAAGGCCTCGCCTGCCAGTTCGAAGGTGAATTGACCGGCCAGCTGCCCTTCTGTGCCCAGGCCGCCCCCCAGGAAATGGCCAGATACTGGGACGACCTGAGTGCCGAACTGCACCAACCATACGACCATGCCCGCTGGTTCTTCGGCAGTGGCGACCTGCCCCGCCATCTCGGCTATGCGCTGGGTCGCTGGCGAGTCGATCGTTATCTGCAACGTCATGGCCTGACGGCCGCTGCCTGCGGACAGTACCCGGCTACAGCCTTTCTCACGGAATGATCTCACCGCCTTAGCCAAGCCGGCGCGACGGCGGCGAACACCTCGTCCAGCCATTCGACCCAGGCGCGCACCCCTGCGGGGTCTCCACTCTTAGTGGTCGTTACGCCATCTGATTTCGCCCAGCGACCTTTCGTACAGACCTGAAGACCATCAAGCCCATCGCCGACCAGCGGGCTTGCGCGGCTGGCATCGATCCTGCTAGCTTGATCGGGTTAGTACCAAGCTGACCCCAATCGCTGGACGCCTTTCCGCTCGTTGTAGCAGCGCGAAATAAGCGTCATCCGGATCGAATCGATCCCTCGATTGCTCAGGATCTGCCGCCCTGGCCTCTGAATCTCGTGCCCGGCCGGTTGCCTGCCTTCCCAAGTACTTACCTGCATGCCTGGGCGTCTCGCCCACACGCTGCCTTCCTCCAGCCAGAGATTCAGCCGTCGGCCGTTATGGGTACGAGGTTGCTGGAGTTATTTCACCGCGCCGACTGAGCGTGGATCCCAAGGATAGTTAGATGAATATTCAAAATCAGGCCATTGCGGCCATGCAACACCTCCAAGCGGCCTTCGCGCCGTTTCAATGCATCACCACCCCGGCTTCGCGCAAGGGCGGCTTCAGTTTCACCGTGATCGACGAGCGCGGTGTCGCCTGTCGTAGCGAGCGCCTCTACCCCGAGCAGTACAACGCTGCCGACGGCCTGGAGCGGGTCATCGCCCGTACCCGTCGCGCCCTGGTGGCCTAAGGCTCCCTGCGAGTGCCGGACGCATCACGGTTTCCGTGATGCCCATGCCGGCAGCCTCCATCTGCGGTATGTTTGGCACAGCTTCGCGTAGGCGTGAGCCAAACAATGAATCCCAAGATGGAGGTCGCATGTCGCAAGTCGTATTCATCCGCCATGGCCAGTCGGCGTGGAACCTGGAAAACCGCTTCAGTGGCTGGGCGGATGTGGATCTGACCGAACAGGGGATCCGCGAGGCTCACGAGGGCGGCAAGGCACTCAAGGACGCCGGCTTCCTTTTCGACGTGGCCCACGTCTCGGTGCTCAAGCGCGCCGTGCGCACCCTGTGGCACGTGCAGGAAGGCATGGACCAGATGTGGCTGCCAGTGGTGAGCGACTGGCGCCTCAACGAACGTCACTATGGTGGCCTGACCGGTCTGAACAAGTCCGAGACCGCTGCCAAGTTCGGTGAAGAGCAGGTCCTGGTCTGGCGCCGCAGCTACGACGTACCGCCGCCCGAGCAGAGCGTCGAGGAGCAGCAGGCCCTGGCCGCCGATCCGCGCTATGCCGGTCTGTCGCTGGATCAGGTGCCGCGCACCGAGTGCCTCAAGGATTGCGTCGAACGCGTCCTGCCCTGCTGGAACGAAGTCCTGGCCCCGGCCATCCGCAGTGGCCAGCGCGTGCTGGTGGTCGCCCATGGCAACTCCATGCGCGCCCTGATCAAGTACCTGGACAACATCTCCGACAGCGACATCGTCAGCCTCAACATCCCCAACGGCGTACCGCTGGTGTACGAGTTCGACGAAGACCTCAAACCCACCAAGCACTACTACCTGGCCGACCCGGACGAGGTCGCCGCCAAGATGGCCGCGGTGGCCAATCAGGGCAAGGCGAAGTAAGGCCTCTTTCGTCCGTCCTCTGGTGGAGACCTGGCACGGTTTTCCACAGGGTCGACGAGGTGTGAGCGGTGGATAAGGCTGAAGCCATTATCCACTCTGCCGACGGCTGACCTATCGTGGTCACGGGTCGCCGTAGGTTGGGTTGAGCGCAGCGAAGCCTGACAGGTCTCGCCTCAAGGTGCTGGCCATGTTGGGCTTCGACGGTGAAGCCGTCTCAGCCCAACCTACGACACTGGCGCGGCCCATGGCCGCCATGCCCGTACGCCCAGATCCGCGGAAGGGAAAACCGCCTGGCGTTTTCCACAACCAGGGCCGCAGGGGAACGGTGGATAAGGCGACGCCGTCATCCACCCTACCACTCAGGTTCGGCCATCCGGGCGCTTCACCACCCGCGCCTCACCCAGGACGCCTTCTCGCTGGGCGCCCTCGTCCTGACCCGCCTGAATCTCTTCGTCGGCTTCCAACCCACCGTCGCCCGGGGTCTTCTCGCCCTTTTCCTTGCCTTCGTCGCTGTGGTGTTCGATCACCGCATTGATCTCCGCGCCGAACAGCAGCACCGCCGAAGACAGATAGAAGTACAGCAACAGCACGATGATGGCGCCGATGCTGCCGTAGGTGGCGTTGTAGTTGGCGAAGTTCTGCACGTAGTAGCCAAAGCCCAGGGACGCCAGGATCCAGACCACCACTGCCAGCACCGAGCCCGGGGTGATGAAGCGAAAGCTCTGCTTCACGTCCGGGGTGACGTAGTAGAGCGCCGCCACGGCGATCATCAGCAGGGCCACGGCCAGCGGCCAGCGGATCAGCGCCCAGAGGGTGACCATGTAGTCTTCCAGCCCGACATAGGCGGCCAGCCAGTTCATCACCTGGGGGCCCAGCACCATGAGGGCGGCAGCGCTGAGCAACAGCCCGGCGAGGCCGATGGTGTGCAGCACCGACAGGGGAATGCGCTTCCAGGCCGGGCGGCTTTCCACCACGTCGTAGGCGCTGTTCATGGCGGTCATCAGCGAGCGGAAGCCACCCGAGGCGGACCAGAGGGCGACGATGATACTGAAGGACAGCAGGCCGCCCTTCTGCGTCTGCAGCTGGTCGATGATGGGATTGACCGTGTCCAGCGCGGTGACCGGCAGCAGGTAGGCAGCCTGTTCGCGCAGGAAGGTGAAGAAGTCCGGCAGGTGCAGGAAACCGATCAGGGCGATCAGGAACAGCAGGAAGGGAAACAGCGAGAACAGCATCTGGTAGGCCAGCGCCGCCGCATAGGTGGGCATGTCGTCGGCCACGAATTCCTGGACGGCACGCTTGACGAGGGTGAACGGCGAAATGCCGCGCAGGCTGAAGGCAAACAAGGACATAACGGCTCCTGACGAACATTCCTCACGAAGGATTCCTGGAGCGGGCCTGCACGGCCTGCGCCCGGCGGCTTTTGCAGACCGCCCTACCTTCAGAGTGGCGGCAGCCGGGTTGGTTGCGCGCCGTCGTCAGAAGCCGGAACCGGAGGCATCCCGGCAGGCGGCGATCTCGGCGGCCGTGGGCACCCGGAGCGCCTCTATCCCGCGACGTTCATCGAAATGGATGAAGCCGGCGGCGGCGAATTCGCGCAACCAGCCCTCCATGGGCCAGAGCCCCCAGCGCGCCTGAAAGCGCCGGGCATTCTCCAGGATACTGGCGAAGTGGTTGAGCGGCGGGTGATAGGTCGGGTGGTACTGGTGGAAGGCGCGCGCCTCGGCCTGATAGACGGGCACCCCCGCGTCACGGGCACGAAAGGCGAAATCGGTGTCCTCGCCGCCATAGCCACGATAGCCCTCGTCGAAACCGCCGATGCGGCTGAAGGTGGCGCGCGTGCAGGCGAAATTCAGCGACCAGAACAGCGGATGGGGAATCATCTCCCCGCTCGGTCGATCCCGGTGCAGGGGATGGACGACGCCCGAGGCGAGCAGCGCCTCCGGCGTCCAGTCACCTTCCGCGACGCCGGCCGGCAGGTAGTGGACGAAGCCCTGGTGCAGGGCGTCGGGGCGCGCGGCCAGCGCCCGGCGATAGGCATCGAGCAGGTCTGGTGCGGGGATGCAGTCCACATCGAGAAACACCAGCGCCTCGCCGGGTGCAGCGGCCACGGCGGCATTGCGCGCGGCGGCCAGGGGCAGGATGCCGTCGCCTTCGACCGCCTGTACCTGGATCGGAAAGCGCGAGCTGTGCAGTGCGCGTGGTGCCTCGTTCATCTGCACCACCACCAGGGCGGCGGGCGGGGTCGGCGCCAGCTCCAGGCCGCGGATCAGGTTGGCCAGTTGCCGCTCGCGGCCATGGACCAGGGTCAGGACGATCATGTCAGCACCTCCTGGGCGACTTCTCGAATACAGGCTGCGGCGCGCCGGGCGCCCTCGCCATCGCCTACCGCCGCCCAGCGCTCGGGATCGAGCCCGCGTGCCCTGGCCAGCAGCTCCGGCCAGTCATCGTCAGCGGGCCAGGTTTCGCCAGTGAGCGCCAGGCCCTGCATGGCCAGCAGGCGCCCGGTGGACAGTTGCTCGTCGAAGGGCCGGGCATCCGGCAGGCAGATGAAGCGACAGCGCAGATCGGCCAGCTCCGCCACCAGGCTGTCACCCGCCGAGCCGACCACCAGCTCGGCGCGGGTCAGCCAGGGCGCGGGATTGGCGACGCTGCCGAGGAAACTCAGATTGGCCGGCGCCACGGTGGCGTCCTCCGCCACCGGACCCAGCACCGTCCAGCGCCAGGCGGGACAGGCGCGCGCCGCGGCGACCAGTCGCGCGCGGCTGAAGGCGGTGCCGCCATGGCCGGCGATGACGGTGACCGTGCCGGGCTCGCGCAGGCTGTCGCGTCGTTGCCCGGCATAGCGCGACAGGCTGCCGGCATAGCAGGTCTTGGCTCGCCAGATGGCTGGAGTGGCGGGTTCTTCCAGATGTTCCGGATAGGGTGCCAACAACCGGCTGGCACTGGCATAGGCCAGTTCGTGGGCGGCATCGAAGCGGCTGCCGCGCTGACGCAGATAGATCGTCGGCACGCCACACAGCCTGGCCAGCAGTGCCACCTCCACCGAGACGTCGACCACCAGCAGACAGGGCCAGGCGCGGCGAAACCAGTCCACCAGCAGGCCCATGCGCTCGCGCAGCCCTGCCACTCCCAGCGGCGCATAGTGCAGGCAGGCGAAGGCTTCGCCCTCGACACCCGGGGCCACGTCGGGCGGCAGCGGGCAGAGCTGGACGTTGGGCAGCTCCACCTGTTCGGGCAGGCGACTGCCGAACAGGGTCAGGGGGCCATCGAAGGCGGCGGCGATGGCCAGGGCTCGGGTCACATGGCCGGCGCCGTGATGGTGGGCGTAGTAGCCGATGTTCAGCTCAGCCACGGGCGGTCTAGCCACGGGCCACCCGACCGGCGGCGACATCGGCGAGCAGGCGCTCGTAGCGATCGATCATCAGGCGATGGCTCCACTGGGCCTCGGCCCGCGCTCGGCAGGCCTCGCGGGACAACGACAGGGCCTCGCGCAGGGCTGTGGCCAGGGCCGGGACATCACCCGGCGGGGCCAGGGCGCCGGTCTCGGCGGTGAGGAGTTCCGGCAGGGCACCGCGGGCGAAGGCCGCCACCGGCGTACCACAGGCCAGCGCCTCGGCGACGATCAGGCCGAAGGGTTCGTCCCAGCAAGGGGTCACCAGGCAGGCGCGGGCCTGGGCGACTTCGGCGGCCAGGGCGGTGCGGTCCAGATGACCGAGGTAAACGGCCTGGTCACCCAGACGCGGCTCGATCTCCTGGCGAAAGTAACGCTCGTCGGTGGCCTGGCCAGCCAGGCGCAGGGGCACACCGGCCGCCCGTGCGGCGTCCAGCGCCAGGTGCGGCCCCTTGTCGGGCACCAGGCGACCGAACCAGAGCGCATGGTCGCCGATTGGGGTACCGCGTGGCCGCCAGGCGTCGAGATCGATGCCGTTGGGAATCACGTGGCAGGCCGGCGCCAGGTGCGCCCAGTTGTCGGCATTGGCCTGGGACACGGTGCAGTAATGACCGCCACCGCGCTTGTGCAATTCGCCGATGGCGTTGATCAACTCGAAGAACGGCGGGGTATGCAGCACCGTGAGCATGGGCGTGCGGATCAGCCCGGACATGGTCACCGGCACATAGTGCAGGGCATTGTTGAAAATGACGTCGAAGCCATGGCTGTCGATGCGCTGCATGCAGTCGAGATAGCCGTGGTGCTCGTCGAGGTACTCGGAGCTGAGCACGTTGCGCTTGCGCCGGCAACCGTCCGTCCCGTAGTTGCCGTCGTCGAGGATGGGTACCACCTCCAGCTCCGGCGCCGAGGCCGAACTGGCGAACAGGGTCACCCCATGGCCACGCTCGCGCAGTTGCAGGGTGATGTCGTAGGTGAAGGCCTCAAGACCGCCGGCGAACGGCTGGCGTACCGGGTGTTTCACGTGGGTGAGAATGCCTATGCGCATGAAGCCGTCCGCTTGCTGTTGACCGTCATCCCACCGTCCTCATTGCTAGCCGCTGGTTGATAGGAGTCTCAGCGATGGGAATTGGTTGTGCGCTTCGTCGTGAAAGCCGCGCGGCGGGAAAACCTCCGAACCCCGCAGGGAGTCAGCCTTCCTGGACCCGTATTCCCAGCAGACGACGGAGGTTTCCATGCGTTATGAACTGCACTACTGGCCCAGCATCCAGGGCCGCGGCGAATTCGTCCGCCTGGCGCTCGAAGAAGCCGGCGCGGACTACCTGGATGTGGGCAACGCCCCGGAGGACGAAGGCCTGGGCGTGCCCGCCATGGAGGACTACCTGCAAGGCAAGCAGACCCACCGCCCACCCTTCGCCCCGCCCTTTCTCAAGGCCGGCGACGAGGTCGTTTCCCATGTCGCCAACATCCTCCAGTACCTGGGGCCGCAGCTGGACCTGGTGCCGCCGGACGAGGAGTCGCGCTTCTGGGTACATGGCCTGCAACTGACCATCACCGACCTCACCGCCGAGGCCCACGATGTCCACCATCCGGTGGCCATCTCCCTGACCTATGAAGAGCAGCAGGACGAAGCCCGGCGCCGGGCCAAGGCCTTTGCCGGCGAGCGAATCCGTACCTATCTGAGCTATTTCGAACGGGTGCTGGGTTACAACCCGGCGGGTGATACCTGGCTGGTAGGCGAGCGGCGCTCCTATGTCGACCTATCGCTGTTCCAGGTGGTGGCCGGCCTGACCTATGCCTTCCCCAACGCCATGCATCGTCTCGCCCCGGAGATCCCGCGGGTCCTGGCCGTGGCCGAACGGGTGGCGGCCCTGCCCAACATCGCCGCCTACCTGGCCTCGTCGCGCCGCCTGCCGTTCAGCGAGAACGGCATCTTCCGTCACTATCCGGAGCTGGATCCGGCCTGACGAGCAAAGAAAAGGCCGCCCGGGGGCGGCCTTTTCACTGAGGCTGGATTCAGGCGCGGTCGATGGTGTTCTTGACCGCTTCCTTACCCTTGCCCACGTTCTTTTGCAGTTTGCCTTCGGCTTCCTGGGCACGACCCTCGCCTTTCATACGCGAGTTATCGGTGGCATCGCCGACGCCTTGCTTGACCTTGCCGGCCACTTCTTTGGCGGTACCCTTGATCTTGTCGCTGGTGCTGCTCATATCAGTCTCCTTGGGATCGCACAGGCAGTGCGCTTGTAAAATCCGACTACGGCTCTAACCGGGTGGTTTCGACCACTCGTCGCCCAGCGTAGCGGCCAGGAGCCTCAGGAAGCTTTGGGCAGCGGCCCTGGAAGCCTTTAGACTTCCCGCCCTTTTTCGTGAGCGATTGCCCAGCCGCCGCCCCTTGGCGGGAACGTTGCGCAGGGCCGCCTCTCCAAATTCCACACCCCTTCAATGGAGACTTCTGATGTCGCTGAGCCAATTCGACAACCTGCCGGGCGTGACCGCCCAGCCCGACGCCGCCACCCGCGAGTTCGTCTTCAACCACACCATGCTGCGGGTCAAGAACCTGGAGACCTCGCTGGACTTCTATACCCGCGTACTGGGTTTCACCGTGGTCGATCACAAGGACTTTCCGGACGCCAAATTCAGCCTGACCTTCCTCGCCCTGGTCGATCGCAACCAGGTGCCGACAGACCCGGAAGCCCGCCAGCGCTGGCGCAAATCCACGCCGGGCATTCTCGAGCTGACCCACAACCATGGCACCGAGAACGATGCCGCCTTCAGCTACCACAACGGCAACAGCGATCCGCGTGGCTTCGGCCATACCTGCGTGGCGGTCCCGGACATCCGCGCCGCCTGCGAACGTTTCGAGCAGTTGGGCGTGGCTTTCCAGAAGCGCCTGACCGACGGCAGCATGAAGGAAATCGCCTTCATCAAGGACCCCGACGGCTACTGGGTCGAAGTCATCCAGTTCACCCCGCTGTCCTGATCCCTCCGGGCCCGGCGTCCGTCGGGCCCACCCTGCCTGCCCTTCTGAAGACATCCGACGACTTTTCGGCGCTTAACTGATACCGACTGGCTCCAAGCCATCGACGCCTGCTCATGCCTTTGGCGTACTGCTGGCGAATAGCCTTACCAAAGTCGTATTGCGACCCCAGCCAGCGACGTCTTCAGAGAGCCCATCATGAAAAAAAACAACAAGAATTCGAACGGGGATGTACAGCGTCCTCAGCCTGTTCGTCGCCTGCCTGCTGCTGGCTTGCCTGTATGGGTGGCTCAGCGCCCGGACCAGTGCCCAGCAGATCCGCGACCTGGATAGTCTGACCATGGAGCAGCTGGACAAGGTCAACAACGCCGCCACCTGGATCAGCCGCGCCAGTGCCAACTCTCATACCGCCATGCTCGATCGGGTCAATGGCGATGCGGCCAAGGCCGAAAAAGGCACGGTGCTGGCGCTGGAACGCCTGAACATCGCCCGCACGCTGATCACCGAGATGCTGGCCAGCACCACCGAGCCCAAGTTGCGCGGCCAGATCGATGCCATGCTCAAGGCCTTCGATGCCTACAAGGTCATCGTGGAAAATCAGATCAAGGCCTGCCGCGCCGGTGATCTGCCGGGCTACATCCGCATCAGCGATGGCGCCAAGGACGCCAGCACCGCCTTCGCCGACACTCGCAAGGTCTTTACCGACGAGATCACCGGGCGCATCGACGCCACCCTGGCCGCCTCCGACAGCCGCGTGCTGCAGGCCGAGATCGGCACCCTGGTACTGGTTGGTCTGACCCTGCTGCTGGCGGTGCTCTCCGGCTGGTTCATCGCCCGCCGGGTGCTGGCCCCGTTGAACGAAGCCGGCGAGCACTTCGCCGCCATGAGCGAAGGCGATCTGACCCGCCGCATCGAGGTGCGCAGCCATGACGAGATCGGCCAGCTGTTCGCCGGCCTCGCCACCCTGCAACGCCGCCAGCGCGACACCCTGGCCCAGCTCAATCGCACCGCCGAGCAACTCGACGGCGCCGCCCAGGAACTGGGCCAGGTCACCGCCCAGAGCAATCGCACCCTGAACCAGCAGCAACAGGAACTGGAACAGGCCGTGACCGCGGTGACCGAGATGACCACCGCCGTGGAAGAGGTGGCACGCAATGCCGCCTCCACCTCGGATACCGCCCGCGAATCCGATCGCCTGGCCACCGGCAGTCGTGGCCAGGTGGCCCAGGTCCTCAGTGAATTGCAGAGCATGCAGACCACGGTCAACGAAAGTGAAGCCGTGATCGCCAGTCTGGCGCAGCAGGCCAACCAGATCGGCAAGGTGCTGGACGTGATCCGCGCGGTCTCCGAGCAGACCAATCTGCTGGCGCTCAACGCCGCCATCGAAGCCGCCCGTGCCGGCGATGCCGGGCGTGGCTTCGCCGTGGTGGCCGACGAGGTGCGCAGCCTGGCCCAGCGCACCCGCCAGTCGACCCTGGAGATCGAGCAGATGATCGGCAACATCCAGGCCGGCACCGGCCAGGCGGTAACCGCCATCCAGCGCAGCAACACCCTGGCCGGTACCACCCTCGAGACCACCGAGCGCACCGGCCAGAGCCTGGAGCACATCTTTGTCGCCATCGGCGATATCAACGAGCGCAACCTGGTCATTGCCAGCGCCGCCGAGGAGCAGGCCCAGGTCGCCCGCGAGGTGGATCGCAACCTGATCAACATCCGCGAACTGGCAGGCGTGTCCAAGCGCGGCGCCGACCAGATCGAGACCTCCAGTCGCCAGCTCGCCGAGCTGACCCGCGAGATCCACAGCCTGGCCGCGCGCTTCCGCGTCTAGCCCGGCGCGCCGTCGCTCCCGGGAAGAGTCATCCCGGGGCAGCGGTGGCTTTACCCATCTTTACCTTTTCTTGGCATGACGTCGCTGCCGGTACAGGCGAAAATTGCCCCGGGCGCCCAGCGTGGCGCCGGTTTTCGCTACGGAGCTGCCTGACGTCATGACGACCTGCCCTACCCCGCGCGGCCCTCGCCTGAGGTGCCTGCTGCTGTCCGTTCTCGCCTCGCCCCTGGGCCTGCTGGTGCTGTTGACCGGCGTGCTGCAGCTGCTCGGTTCCGGCTAGTGGCGCAGCGTCCGGTCACCACAGCGACCGGACGCGCCAGGGTCACAGGCGGAAGCGCGTCACCAGCCCATTGAGGTCCACGGCCAGGCGCGACAGCTCGGCGCTGGCGGCGCTGGACTGCTCGGCACCCGCCGCGGTCTGGACCGACAACTCGCGAATGTTCACCAGGTTGCGATCCACCTCGCGGGCGACCTGGGCCTGCTCTTCCGCCGCGCTGGCGATGACCAGGTTACGTTCGTTGATGCCGCCGATGGCGCCATGGATGCGCTCCAGGGCATGGCCGGCACCGCGCGCCACTTCCAGAGTGGACTGGGCGCGCTCGGTGCTGCTGCGCATCGCCGCCACCGCCTGATCGGTACCCTGCTGGATGGTGCCGATGGAGGTCTCGATCTCGCGGGTCGATTCCTGGGTGCGATGGGCCAGCGCCCGCACCTCGTCGGCCACCACTGCGAAGCCACGACCGGCCTCGCCGGCGCGCGCCGCCTCGATGGCGGCGTTGAGCGCCAGCAGGTTGGTCTGTTCGGCCACGCTGCGGATCACATCCAGCACCTTGCCGATGTCGTTGACCTGGACCGCCAGATCGCCCACCAGGGTGGCGCCGTGTTGGACATCCTCGCTCATGGTGGCGATGGCGCCCACGGTTTCCTGCACCAGATCGCGGCCATCACGGGCCACACCGGCCGACTCCTGGGACGCCTGGGAGGTGTTGACGGCGTTGCGCGCCACCTCGTCCACCGCCGATGACATCTGGTTCACCGCGGTGGCGGCCTGTTCGATCTCGGCGTTCTGGCGTTGCAGACCGCGACTGGATTCATCGGTCACCGCATTGAGTTCTTCCGCTGCCGAGGCGAGCTGGGTGGCCGAGCCAAGGATGCCCTGCAGGGTCTGGCGCAGCTGGCCCTGCATGGTTTTCATGGCCTGCAGCAGGCGCGCGGCCTCGTCGCGGCCTTCGCTGTGGATCTCTTCGCTGAGGTCGCCGGTGGCGATCACCTCGGCCGCCCGCACGGCCCGGGCGATGGGCTGGGTGATGCTGCGGATCAGCAGCCAGGCGAAGACCACGGTCAGCAGCGCAGTGGCCGCCAGCAGCAGCACCAGCCACTGGATGGCATGGCTATAGTCGGCAGCGGACTGGGCGTTGGCGGCGGCGGTCTGCTGATCCACCAGGTCGGTGAGTTGCTTGAGCACGCCATTGACCGCATCGGAGTTGGCCAGCAGGTCTTCGTTGAGCAGCCGGCGCAGGGGCTCCAGCTGATCGGCGGCGGAAAACGCCAGCATGCGCTGCTGCAGACCGTCGTACTGGGCGATCAACTGGCCGTAGCGACCGTAGGCGGTGCGTTCTTCGGCGGACTGGATCAAGGCCTCGTAGCGCTGCTGGGCGGCGCGCATCTGGCCGTTGCGCTGCTGGAACAAGGCCTGGGTCTTGGCGATGATCTCCGGCTCGCGATTGAGCAGCAGACGATAGGAGAGCACCCGCAGGCGCAGGGTCAGGGCGGTCAGCTCGTCGAGGGCGGCCACGCGCGGCATGGCGCGTTCTTCGATGGCCAGGCCCGAGGCGCGGATATCGTTCATCTTGACCAGGGCGGTGCCGCCGAGCAGCAGCAGGAGCAGACCGATAAAGGCGAAACCGAGCGTGGCGCGCCGCGCGATGGAGAGGTTGCGAAAGGACATGGAGAGTTTCCGTTGAGCCTGGAAAGTTCCCCTATCGACCGCTGGCGGCAGATCCTGAGGCCAATTATCGACCTGGATGCGGACGGCTTGCAGGAGCATGCGTCGAGCAAAGCCACCAAACCCTTGTCTCATAGGGCATTGGAGCTATTGAAAGGCTGGCGAAAGGTCTAGGCTGCGGCACTGTGCCGCAGATCACAGGCTGGATGCAAAGCGGGAGAAAGGCGAGCAATCTCCACCAGCGGCATTGTGTTCACATTTTTGCACATCTTTCGCAAGCCACTGATCATCAAGGAAATCTGTTCGGCTATCGCGATTTACATTTTCTTCACGGGGAAAAGCGTGATCCGGTGGCGAAATGCAGGGTTCGTGTCGATAAAAGGGCTAAATGCACTGATCATGTCGCGATAATGGCGGGATGATCTCAGTATTAGTTTGAAATATCTTCTGCGTTGTCGGTCACGAGCTATTGTTTCAGCGTGGATTAAGGTTGTGTTCACCAAGATGCGACACCGGGTGCCAGGACACCGCCCGACTACGCGATGGATTGCCGGAAAATGAAGCCACCAGAGCCCGAGATGGCCGGGGCGTATCGAAGCGATGCCAGGGGGCGTCTAGCCACTAACCAGCGCTTGCCGCTGCCATTGCGTACTTGAGAGAGGTCAGAAACAGATGAGCGACAACACGGATACCTTCGGCGCACCCGACGAGGCCCTCCTGCAGCTGGTCGATGGTTTCAAGCGTTTCCGCCAGGATGTCTTTCCCGAACAGGAAGCGCTGTTCAAGAAACTCGCCAGTGCACAGTCGCCCAAGGCCATGTTCATCACCTGCGCCGACTCGCGCATCGTCCCGGAACTGATCACCCAGAGTTCGCCAGGCGATCTGTTCGTGACCCGTAACGTCGGCAACGTGGTCCCCCCCTACGGCCAGATGAACGGCGGCGTCTCCACCGCCATCGAATACGCGGTCGTAGCCCTGGGCGTGAAGCACATCATCATCTGCGGCCACTCCGACTGCGGCGCCATGAAAGCCGTACTCAATCCCGATCCGCTGGAAAAGATGCCGACGGTAAAGGTCTGGCTGCGCCATGCCGAGGTCGCCCGTACCGTGGTCGAAGACCATAGCCATTGCGACTGCGGCCACGGCGGCACCTTGGGTTTCCTGACCGAGGAAAACGTAGTGGCCCAGCTGGTACACCTGCGCACCCACCCCTCGGTGGCTTCGCGTCTGGCCAGTGGTCAGCTGCAGATCCACGGCTGGGTCTATTCCATCGAGACCAGCGAGATCAAGGCCTACGACGCCCAGCAGGAACGCTTCCTGCCCCTGGATGGCGAAAACATGCCAGTCGCCACCCCGCGTCCGCGCCTGCAGCAGGCCTGATCCACCGCGGTCATCCGGTTCGCCGGCTGGCCGCCCGGAGACGGGTCCCTGGACCCGTCCCTATAACAGCGCACCGCGCCGGACGATCCCACCTGGGGCTCCATCGGGATCGCCCACCCTTTCCGCTAGCCGCCTAAATCCCGCACCGTGTCATATGACGTGATATGACGCGCGGGCACCTTTTTCCTAGTCGCTGGAGGACCAGGACCATGCTTGGCAATCAACAGACCCCGGGGCGCAACCTGTCGCGCGACGCCCTGGCCTCACTCGTAGTGTTTCTGGTCGCCCTGCCGCTGTGCATGGGGATCGCCATCGCCTCCGGCATGCCACCGGCCAAGGGCATCATCACCGGCATCATCGGTGGCCTGGTGGTCGGCTTTCTCGCCGGCTCGCCGCTGCAGGTCAGTGGTCCGGCCGCCGGCCTGGTGGTGCTGGTGTTCGACCTGATCAACCGGCACGGCCTCGAGGCCCTGGGCCCGGTACTGCTACTGGCCGGTCTCATGCAGCTCGTCGCCGGTCTCACCCGGCTGGGTGCCTGGTTCCGCGTCACCTCGCCAGCGGTGGTCTACGGCATGCTCGCGGGCATCGGCATCCTCATCGTGCTCTCGCAGCTGCACGTCATGCTGGACGCCAAACCAGCGGCGTCGGGCCTGTCCAATCTGCTGGCCTTCCCGGGCGCCGCCCTCACCGCGGCCGGCCAGTGGAACGGCAGTGGCAGCGGCGCCCAGGCGGCGCTGATCGGCCTGCTGACCATCGCCAGCATGTGGCTGTGGGAGAAATTCCGCCCACAGCCGCTACGCTTCCTGCCCGGCGCGCTGATCGGCGTGACCCTGGCGACCCTGGCCAGTCTTTGGCTGGCGCTGGACATCCGCCGGGTCGAAGTGCCCAACAACCTGGCCGATGCCATCGACTGGGTGACCTTCGCCGATCTTGCCATGCTGGCCAACGCCGAGCTGGTGGTAGCCGCCCTCGCCCTGGCCTTCATCGCCAGTGCCGAGACCCTGCTCTCGGCCGCCGCGGTGGACCGCATGCACAACGGGCCGCGCTCGCACTTCGACCGCGAACTGGGTGCCCAGGGCATCGGTAACCTGCTCTGCGGCGCCGTCGGGGCGCTGCCCATGACCGGCGTCATAGTGCGCAGCTCGGCCAATGTCCAGGCCGGCGCCACCAGTCGCGCCTCCACCATCTTCCACGGCCTATGGCTGCTGGCCTTCGTCGCCGCCCTGCCCTTCGTGCTCAAGCTGGTACCGGTGGCGAGCCTGGCCGGCGTACTGGTGTTCACCGGCGTCAAGCTGGCCGATCCCAAATCGCTGACCGGACTCAAGCGCTATGGCCGCGCGCCCATGGCCATCTATGCCCTGACCGCGCTGATGATCGTCGCCACCGATCTGCTGACCGGGGTGCTGGTGGGCTTCGGTCTGTCGATCGCCTTCCTGGCGGTCAAGGCGGCACAGCTCAAGGTCAGCCTGACCTATCGCGAAGACCAGCCGGACCAGGCCGACCTACGCCTGGTGGGCGCCGCGACCTTCCTGCGCGTGCCCCAGCTGACCAAGGTGCTGGAGCAGGTCAAGCCGGGCACCACCCTGCATGTGCCCCTGGAACGCGTCTCCTATATCGACCACGCCTGCATGGAGCTGCTGGAAGACTGGGGCCGCACTCAGGCCAGCAATGGCATGCGCCTGGTGATCGAGCCCAAGGCACTGGAGCGGCGCCTGGAAGGTCAGGCCTCCGCCGGGCAAACGGTGATGTCGACCTAGGCGCCGGTTTGCTAGCGATGGCGGAGCCTTCTGGTCGCTCCGCCATCCGGCCGTTTTGGTAACGAAATGATGCAAAGACGCCTTGACATCAAGACGCTCCATTCGACCCAACAGTGGCTTGCCAGAGCATCTCGCTAAAATCTGGACGGCCTCGCCATTGGTCATATTGTGGACAATCTGTCCACAAATAGTGCGCAAATCAGCGGATAAAGGCCGAAGCCGGGGTCAGTCATCCTACCAACGGCTAATAGTCTGCTAATTAACTTTCGCTCTTCTCGGCTTTGCCTTATAACGCTATCTGGTTCGACTTTTGTCGCACCAACGATCTTTGTGTCGGGCCACCCTCTATCCCGGGGGTAATCGCTTTGCCAGGAAAGCCATGCGACGCCCACACGGCTAAAAATGACTCCACGAGAGGTAGCTATGCGCAAGCCTGAATTGGCGACTGTGATTGCAGAAAAAGTCGGACTTCCTAAGGAACAAGCCAACGTCGTGCTCAACACGCTGCTGGACGAGATCGCGAATGCGCTGCACCGCAAGGACAGCGTGACGCTGGTCGGCTTCGGTACCTTCCTGCCGCGTCACCGCGGTGCTCGCATGGGGAAGAATCCCCAGACCGGCGAGCCGGTCAAGATTCGTGCGAGCAACACGGTGGCGTTCAAGCCGGGCAAGGCACTGAAGGACAGCATCGAAGGCTGAGGATGAGGCGGCAGGGATGGCCGCTGCAGCCACAAGGCATCGCTCGTGCGATGCCTTTTTTGTGTCCGCGTGGCGCACGCGGAGCCGATCAGCCGATGGCGATCATCTCGAAGTCACCCTTGCCCACGCCGCAATCCGGGCACAACCAATCCTCGGGCACATCTTCCCAGCGCGTTCCGGGAGCGATGCCGTCGTCCGGCCAGCCCAGGGCTTCGTCATAGATATAGCCGCACACGATGCACTGCCATTTCCGCATGTTCTGTTATCTCTCAACCGGCTTCAGGTAGCGCGCACGCTACGCGAAAGCCTGGCAAAGGCCAACCGTGCCAGAACCCAGGCCGCTGCCGGTGGCTCTATAGCGGCTCTTGGCGACTGTCCGTCGTCCGCGTTCATCCGCTAGGCTAAGCCCATGACTTCCTCACCCTCCCCCATGCCCTGGGCCATCTATTTCGCCGTACTGGGCAGTGTCATCAGCGTGGGCCTGGCCATCGGCCTGTCGATGCCGCTGGTCTCGCTGCGCCTGGAGGGCTGGGGCTATGGCAGCTTCGCCATCGGTGTCATGGCCGCCTCGCCGGCCATTGGCATCCTGACCGGCGCCAGCCTGGCCGGGCGCCTCGCTTCACGAGTCGGCACGCCACGACTGATGCAGCTATGCCTGGTGACGGGTGCCGCCTCGCTGATTCTGCTGTCGCTGCTGCCCAGCTACCCCCTGTGGCTGCTTCTGCGCCTGGCGCTCGGCGCCATCCTCACCCTGATCTTCGTGCTGGGCGAAAGCTGGATGAACCAGGTCATCACCGATCGCTGGCGGGGTCGCCTGGTGGCCCTCTACGGCAGCAGCTACGCCCTGAGCCAACTGGCCGGTCCGCTGCTGCTGGGCGCGCTGGGTACCGAGGGTGACCAGGGCTTCTGGCTGGGCGCCCTGCTCATGCTCGGTGGCGCCACCCTGCTGCTCGGCCGCCAGGGCGCACCAGCCGCCGGCGGCCACACCGCCGCCTGGCAGGCGCTGCTGGATTTCTGCCGCGGCGCTCCGGCCATCGCCTGGGCGGTAGCGCTGTTCGCCTGCTTCGAGGCGATGATCCTTACCCTGCTGCCGGTCTATGCCCTCAACCAGGGCTTCGGCCAGCAACTGGCGCTGTACATGGTCAGCGCCGTGGTGGTGGGCGATGCTCTGCTGCAGCTGCCCCTGGGCCTGCTCGCCGACCGCCTCTCGCGCCAGGGCCTGTTCCTAGGCTGCACCCTGGGGCTGCTGGCGGTCAGCCTGGCCTTGCCACTGCTGCTGCACACCCCGGGCGTCTGGCCGCTGCTGGTGCTGTTCGGCGCCACCGCCGGCGGCCTCTTCACCCTGGCACTGATCCTGGTGGGCGAGCGCTACCGTGACGCCGAGCTGGTCAGCGCCAACGCCTGCATCGCCCAACTCTGGGGCCTCGGTTGCCTGGTCGGTCCGCTGGTCACCGGCGCTGCCAGCCAATGGCTCACCGGCCATGCCCTGCCGCTGCTGATGGCGGCCGGCGCCGCGGTATTGCTGGTGATCGTTGGGCGCCGAGGTAGCGCGCCGGTCACAGCAGAAACGGCAATTTAATGCCCAAACGCAGTTCTTAGAGTCGCGATTTTGGCATTATATTGCCGATAGTGCGCTAAGGACCCATACTACCGGCAGTATATTGCCGGAGGTCGTCCGTGAGTGCGCTGGTGGTTCAAACCTATCTGACCGGGCGTTGGCAGGATGCCTTACGCTTGGTTTTTGATGATCCGAGGCAAGGTCCCCAACAAGGCGCCTGCACCCTCAGCTATCTGGCTGCCTACCTGAGCGATCATCTCGACGATTTCGGCAAGCCCACAGCTGCCGCAGTGAGCGCTAATCTGCCTTTGAGCTGGGAAGTCGAGCGACTGTCCCATTGGCCGGCGTTTCTCCATGACATTCTCCCGGCCGGCGCCGCTCGCCGTTTTCTGCTACCTCGCCTTGGGCTGAGCGCAGCGGAAGCCACTCAGACCGACTTTCGGTTGTTATCACGCTGCACGCCAGCGCCCATCGGCCATTTGCGGATTCGTGAGTCGCTAGATGAGCGTGCGCAGACACCCTCCGTGGGCTTTACCCGTGAGCAGGTCGTCGCTCGCGATCAAGGCTTTCTGGAATATGCCTATGAGCAAGGTGCCGCCCTTGGCGGTGCAACCGGCGCGGGTGGTGACGCACCCAAGCTGCTGCTGACCGAAGATCCTCAGGGCCTGCTCCATCCAGATGCCACCCTGCGCGATGACCTGGCCTGCCGACATTGGCTGGTGAAGTTTCCACGCAACAAAGCTAGCGCCACGGACCAAGACATCCTGCGCAGCGAGCACTGCTACTATCAAGCCCTGAACGCCCTAGGACTGGAGACCGTTTCCGCAAACGGACTCGCCCTGGAAGAAGGCCGACGCCCCAGCCTCTGGATGCCACGCTTCGACCGCCGCACCAGCCCCCAAGGGGTGGAGCGTCTGGCCGTTGAATCTCTCTATTCGCTGACTCACACCCTGGTACCTGGTAGCTATCTGAATCATCTCGACGCCATTGGTGCCCTGACCAGGGTTTGGCGTGCAGCCGATCAGGACCAGGGGATACCGGCGCTGCTGGATGATTACCTGCGGCGTGACCTGCTCAATCAACTGCTGGGCAACAGTGACAACCACGGTCGCAATACCGCCATCCTGCGTGATGAGCGTGGTGTTCGTCTGACCCCCCTGTACGACCTTGCACCCATGGTCATGGACGAACAGGGCATCACCCGAACCAGCAAATGGCCCCTGCCCGTCGAGCAGGCGGGCGTTGTCGATTGGCACGCCGCCTGTCGGCTACTGGCCGAATGGGACGATCCGGAGCGGCTGTGGGATGCCCTCAAGAAGAGCGCCGAGGTGCTCCGTGCTCTGCCGGACCTGCTGCAGCCGGTATTGCCGCAGGCCACCTGGGAGCATCCGCGAATTCCGCTGCGGCGCCTGGATAGCCATCTGCGCGAGGCAGGGCTGCTATGAGTCTTGATGATCAAGAACGGCGGCAACGTACGCTGGATAATATCCGTGAGGGATTACAGACTGGACGCCTGAGCCTGGGCACTGGCATCCGACGTCTGCGGCGCGAGATCACCGGCCTTACCCAGACCGACTTCGCGCGCATGGCCCGTATCTCGCTGCGCACCCTACGGCAACTGGAGCAGGACGAAGGCAATCCCACGCTGGCGACGCTACAGGCGGTTTTTCGGCCCTTTGGCCTGGGGATGGGTGTCGTACCCTTGAAACGCCATTGAGCCCATGAAAAACGCCGGCACTGGGCCGGCGTTTTTCATCTCAAACCACGATCAGAACGCGGGCACCACGGCACCCTTGTACTTCTCTTCGATGAACTGCTTCACCGCCGGGGTGTTCAGCGCCTTGGCCAGCTTCTGCACGGCGTCGCTGTCCTTGTTGTCCGGACGGGCGACCAGGATATTGGCGTAGGGCGATTCCTTGCCTTCCAGCAGCAGGGCGTCCTGGGTCGGGTTGAGCTTGGCTTCCAGGGCGTAGTTGGTGTTGATCAGCGCCAGGTCGACCTGATTCAGCACGCGCGGCAGGGTCGCGGCTTCCAGCTCCTTGAACTTGAGCTTCTTGGGATTCTCGGCGATGTCCTTGGGCGTGGCGAGGATGTTGGCGCTGTCCTTGAGCGTGATCAGCCCAGCCTTCTCCAGCAGCAGCAGGGCGCGACCGCCGTTGGTGGCGTCGCTGGGGATGGCCACGATGGCGCCTTCGCGGACTTCGTCGAGCTTCTTGATCTTCTGCGAGTAGATGCCGAAAGGCTCGACGTGCACCTGGGCGACGGTCACCAGGTCGGTGCCACGGCTCTTGTTGAATTCATCCAGGTAGGGCTGGTGCTGGAAGAAATTGGCGTCCAGGCGCTTCTGGGCCACCTGCAGGTTGGGCTGCACATAGTCGGTGAAGACCTTGATCTGCAGGTCCACCCCTTCCTTGGCCAGCTGGGGTTTGACGAATTCGAGGATCTCGGCGTGGGGCACCGGGGTGGCGGCGACGCTGAGGGTCTCGGCGGCGTGGGCGGTCAGGCTGGCGGCCAGCAGGGCGGCGGTGGCGAGCAATTTCTTCATGGCAGTTTCCTAAAGCGGGGTGGAACCGTCGGCGCCTCTGCGGGCGTCGACGGCGGTGGAGCTAAGGCTCAGAAGGCGGGCACGACGGCGCCCTGGTACTTCTTCTCGATGAATTGCTTCACCTCGGGGGTGGTCAGGGCCTTGGCCAGCTTCTGGATGGCCGGATCATTGGCCTTGTCGGCGCGGGTATAGAGCAGGTTGGCGTAGGGCGACTCGCCGCTCTCGATGAAGAGGGCGTCCTTGGTCGGCACCAGCTTGGCTTCCAGGGCATAGTTGGCGTTGATCAGCGCCAGGTCGACCTGGTTCAGCACCCGCGGCAGGGTCGCGGCTTCCAGCTCCTTGAACTTCAGGTGCTTGGGATTCTCGACGACGTCACGCGGGGTGGCGGTGACGTTGCTCGGATCCTTGAGGGTGATCAGGCCCTGCTTGGCGATCAGCAGCAGCGCGCGACCGGAGTTGCTCGGATCGTTGGGGATGGCCACGGTGGCGCCGTCCTTGAGCTCCTTGATGTCCTTGATCTTCTGCGAATAGGCACCGAAGGGCTCGACGTGCACCGCCACCACCGGCACCTGGTCGCTGCTCGGGTTGCTCTTCTGGTAGCTGGCGTAATAGGGCTTGGTCTGGAAGTAGTTGGCATCCACCTGCTTCTGATCGGTCTGGCGATCGGGCTGGATGTAGTCGGTGAAGACCTTGATCTTCAGGTCCACGCCTTCCTTGGCCAGCTGCGGCTTGATGAATTCCAGGATCTCCGCATGGGGAACCGGATTGACCGCGACGGTCAGGGTCTCGGCGGCCTGGGCGGCCTGGGCGGCGGTGGCGACACCCAGGCCGAAGGCCAGGGACAGCAGGGTACGTTTCAGCGACATCTGGATTTTCCTTGTGCAAAACCTTCGAGTGGATGAAGCCTGAATCAACGACGACTGAAATGGGCGACGAGGCGATCGCCGACCATCTGCAGTACCTGGACCAGCACCAGCAGCAAGAGCACCGTGACCACCATGACGTCGGTCTGGAAGCGCTGGTAGCCGAAACGGATGGCCAGATCGCCGAGGCCGCCGCCGCCGATCACCCCGGCCATGGCGGTGTAGGACACCAGGGCGATGGCGGTAACGGTGGTGGCCGCGATCAGCCCGGGCAGGGCCTCGGGCAACAGGGTGCGGGTGACGATCTGCCAGAGACTGGCGCCCATGGCCTGGGTCGCCTCGATGATGCCGCGGTCGACCTCGCGCAGGGCGGTTTCCACCAGCCGGGCGAAGAAGGGCGCGGCGCCCACCACCAGCGGCGGGATGGCGCCCTCGACGCCCAGGGAGGTGCCGATCAGCCAGACCGTGATGGGGATCATCAGGATCAGCAGGATGATGAAGGGCACCGAGCGCAGCACATTGACCACGAAGGAGAGGATGCCGTAGACCAGCGGCTGCTCCAGCAACTGGCGGCGGCTGGTGAGAAACAGCAGCACGCCCAGCGGCAGGCCGAGGATCAGGGTGAAGAGCATGGACCAGCCGAGCATGGCCAGGGTGTCCTGGGTCGCCTGCCAGATCTCGGCCCAGTCGATGTTGCTGAATAGTTCGTCCATCAGCGCAGGACCTCCACGGTGACGTCGGCGGCCTGGAAGCGAGCCAGGGCGGCGTCCAGGTCACCGCCCACCAGGGCGATGGTGAGCTGGCCATAGGGCTCGTCCCGGATGCGGTCGATGCGACCGCCGAGAATGCTGTAGTCCACACCGGTCTCCCGGGCAACATGGCCCAGCAGCGGTGCATAGGTGGCTTCGCCGCGGAAGGTCAGGCGCAGGATGCGCCCTTCGACATGGGCATAGGCGTCGGCCAGTTCGGCCTCGTCCTGGTGCTCGGCTTCGAACACGAAGCGGCGGGTGGTGGGGTGCTGCGGATGCAGGAAGACATCGGCCACGGTGCCCTGCTCCACCACGGCGCCGCCGTCGAGCACGGCGACGCGGTCGCAGACGCGGCGGATCACGTCCATCTCGTGGGTGATCAGCACGATGGTCAGGCCCAGTTCGCGATTGAGCTCGGCCAGCAGTTGCAGCACCTGGGCGGTGGTCTGGGGATCGAGGGCGCTGGTGGCCTCGTCGCAGAGCAGGATCTTCGGCTCGGTGGCCAGGGCGCGGGCGATGCCGACGCGCTGCTTCTGGCCGCCGGACAGTTGCGCCGGGTACTTGCGCGCCTGGTCGGACAGCCCGACCCGCGCCAGCAGCTCCTCGACCCGCTGGGCGATCTGCGCCCGCGAACGGCCGCCGGCCAGTTCCAGCGGCATGGCCACGTTGGCCGCCACGGTCTTGGACGAGAGCAGGTTGAAATGCTGGAAGATCATGCCGATGCGGCGGCGGAAATCGCGCAGCTCGCTCGCGCCAAGGGTGGTGACCTCGGCGCCATCGACCTGCAGGCGACCGCCACTGGGGGCTTCGAGGCGGTTGATCAGGCGCAGCAGGGTGCTCTTGCCGGCCCCCGAATGGCCGATCAGGCCGAAGATCTCGCCGGCTTCGATCCTCAGGTCGACCGGCAGGAGCGCCGCGACCTCGCGACCGCGCGTGCGGTACGTCTTGTGGACAGCGTGGAATTCGATCAATGGAAAAACCTTGTGGGTAACGTCAGACAACAGGATGGTGATCCAGCCGTGCAGTTTAACGTGCGCGCTTATATCTGCTTAGCACTTGTTGTCGGGTATTACGCCAATAAAGGCATATGGCCAGCCCAGACAATGACCAAGCGCCAGGCGCACAGCCCGTCGCTTCGCATCAGCCAAACGGAACACCGGCTCTGGACCGCGAGTCACTAGAGGACTGCCTGAATTCGCCCCACATTCCGTAGGGGACGCAAAGAGCGCCCTACAGGCGCCTGATGAGGACTTTCCATGGCTACGCCCCCCAAGAGTGAACTCGCCGGTACCGATACCCTGGATCGCCAGAACACTTCGAAGAAACTCGAGCAACTGGAGCAGTTCCGCTCCGATGCCACCGGCCAGGCACTGCGCACCAACCACGGCGTGAAGATCGCCGACAACCAGAATTCGCTGCGCGCCGGCACCCGCGGACCCTCCCTGCTCGAAGACTTCATCATGCGGGAGAAGATCACCCACTTCGACCACGAGCGCATCCCGGAGCGCATCGTCCATGCCCGCGGCACCGGCGCCTATGGCTATTTCCAGCCCTACCAGGACTGGTCCGACCTGACCAAGGCCGCCCTCTTCCGCGACCCCAACCACCAGACCCCGGTGTTCGTGCGCTTCTCCACCGTGCAGGGCCCGCGTGGCTCGGGCGATACCGTGCGTGACGTGCGCGGCTTCGCCATCAAGTTCTACACCGAGGAAGGCAACTGGGACATGGTCGGCAACAACATGCCGGTCTTCTTCATCCAGGACGCCATCAAGTTTCCCGACTTCGTCCATGCGGTGAAGCCCGAGCCGCACAACGAGATCCCCACCGGCGGCAGCGCCCACGACACCTTCTGGGACTTCGTCTCCCTGGTGCCCGAGTCGGCGCACATGGTGCTCTGGACCATGACCGACCGTGCCATCCCGGTGAACCTGCGCAGCATGCAGGGCTTTGGCATCCACACCTTCCGCATGATCAATACCGCCGGCAAGGGCGTCTTCGTCAAGATCCACCTGAAACCCGCCGGTGGCGTGCGTTCCCTGGTGTGGGACGAAGCCCAGAAGCTGGCGGGCAAGGACACCGATGCCCACCGCCGCGACCTCTGGGAAGCCATCGAGGCCGGTGACTATCCCGAGTGGGAGTTCGGCGTGCAAATCATCCCCGAGGAAGACGAGCACAAGTTCGACTGGGACATCCTCGACGCCACCAAGATCATTCCCGAAGAGCTGGTACCCATCACGCCCCTGGGCAAGCTGGTGCTCAACCGCAACCCGGACAACTACTTCGCCGAAACCGAGCAGGTGGCCTTCTGCCCCGGCCACATCGTGCCCGGTATCGACTTCAGCAACGACCCCCTGCTGCAGGGTCGGCTGTTCTCCTACACCGACACCCAGATCAGCCGCCTCGGTGGGCCGAACTTCCATGAACTGCCGGTCAACCGCCCGGTGGTGCCGAACCACAATGGCCAGCGTGACGCCAAGTACCGCATGACCATCGACAAAGGCCGTGCCTCCTACGAGCCCAACTCCATCGACGGTGGCTGGCCCAAGGAAACCCCGCCAGCACCCCAGGATGGCGGCTTCGAGAGCTATTACGAGCGCATCGACGGTTACAGGGTGCGCGAGCGCAGCGAGTCCTTCGGCGACCACTTCTCCCAGGCCACGCTGTTCTACAACAGCCTGTCGGAAGCCGAGCAGGCCCACGTCGCCGATGCCTACAGCTTCGAGCTGGGCAAGGTCGAGCGCATGTGGATCCGTGAGCGTCAGGTCAACGAGATCCTCGCCAACATCGATCTGGACCTGGCGCAGAAGGTCGCCAAGAAGATCGGCGTGACGCCGCCCACCGCACCCACCGTGCAACCGCGCCAGATCTCCATCGACAAGTCGCCGGCACTGAGCCAGCTCAACCTGCTGTCCGGCAACATCAAGGGCTTCAAGGTGGCGGTACTGGTGGGTGACGGCGTCATCGCCAGTGAAGTGGACGCCATCAAGCAGGCACTCAAGGCCGAAGGCGCCCATGTGAAGGTGCTCGGCCCCACCGCCGGCCCGGTCAAGGCCGCCGATGGCAGTGAAGTGGCCGTGGACGGCTCGGCCGAGGGCATGCCTTCGGTAGCCCTGGACGCGGTCTATGTGCCGGGCGGCGCCGAGAGCGTCAAGGCCATGCTCGACGACGGCGTGATCAAGCACTACCTGCTGGAAGCCTACAAGCACCTCAAGGCCATCGCCCTCACCGGCGAAGCCGAGCAGCTGCTCAAGGCGGTCTACCTGAGCCCTGACGAGGCACTGCTCACCGGCAGCGACTTCAAGGCGGTGCAGCAGGACTTCTTCGCCGCCATCGCCAAGCACCGTTGCTGGGCGCGGATGCCGAAGATCAAGTCCATCCCGGCCTGATTCGGGCAGGCATGAAAAAGCCGACCGTCGCGAGACGGTCGGCTTTTTTCTTTTGGGGCTATCGCGATCGTTGCCCATTTAGGCCATCGCGGCCATGGGCCGCTCCTACAGAAGATTGATGCTGCTGTAGGAGCGGTCGTCACGGCGCACCGGCACGGCCGCAATGCGTCCCTACCTTCGTAGGTTGGGTTGAGACGGCTCCATCGTCGAAGCCCAACAAGGCGAGCCATCAGCGCGCTTATTGTTGGGCTTCGCTTCGCTGCGCTCAGCCCAACCTACGGGTCCTGCGCAGGGTCAACCCAGCACCAGCACCCCGTCCATTTCCACCTGGGAGCCCTTGGGCAGCGCGGCTACGCCGATGGCGGCGCGGGCGGGATACGGCGGCTGGAAGTAGCGACCCATGATCTCATTGACGGTGGCGAAGTGCGAAAGGTCGATCAGGAAGATGTTCAGCTTGACGATGTCAGCCAGCGAACCACCGGCGGCTTCGGCCACGGACTTGAGGTTCTCGAACACCTGGACCACCTGGGCCTCGAAGCCGTCTACCAGCTCCATGCTGGTGGGATTGAGCGGGATCTGCCCGGAGAGATAGACGGTGTCACCGACCTTGATCGCCTGGGAATAGGTACCAATGGCGGCAGGCGCCTTGTCGGTGTGGATCACTTGCTTGCTCATGGGTCGCTCCTGTGCGGGAAAGGCTCGATTCTGCAAGCCCGTGGCGACCCACTGCAACCTCAGAACCTGTTCACGATTGCGCGAGCTAGAGACAAACAAGGCGAAAATGCCTGAGGAAGCGGAGTTTACGAGTGGTAAATGAGCATTCCGACGGGGCTGGCCTTCCAGGGCATTTTCAACGCCGTTTGGCCGACGCGCAGCAGATCGTGAGCAGGTTCTCAGCTGCGAACCCGAGTAATACCGGCCACGCCCTTGAGCGTCCGCAGCTTCTTGATCACCCGCGCCAGGTGTACGCGATCGCGCACGCTGACCACCAGCTGAACCACGCTGACTCGGCCGTCGCGCTCATTCATGCCGATCTTCTCGACGTTGGCGTCCGCGGCGGTGACGTTGTTGGCCAGCATGGCGATCAGGCCGCGCTGGTGCTCCAGCTGGACGCGCAACTCGACGCTGAATTCGCCGGTGACGTCCTTGGCCCAGTTGAGCACGATGCATTTTTCGCTGTTGTGCCGGAATTCGGCGATGTTCCGACAGTTTTCCAGGTGGATCACCATGCCCTTGCCGGCCGAGAGGTGGCCGACGATGGGGTCGCCCGGAATCGGCGTGCAGCACTTGGCGTAGCTGATCACCAGGCCTTCGGTGCCACGGATGGCCAGCGGCCCCTGGGGCGTGGTACTGGCCTGGGGTTCCAGCGGCTCTTCCTGCTCGCTGCCGGACACCAGGCGCCGCGCCACCACATAGGCCATGCGATTGCCCAGGCCGATCTCTTCGAGCAGGTCTTCCAGCACCACGCCCTTGTACTCGCCCAGCACCGAGAGGATGCGCATCGGCGAGATCTTCGACAGCTGGGTTCCGAAGCCGGATAGCGCCTTGTTCAGCAGCCGCTCGCCGAGGCTGATGGACTCGGAGCGACGCTGCTGCTTGAGCGCATGGCGGATATTGGTGCGTGCCTTGCCGGTGACCACGAAGTTAAGCCAGGCCGGATTGGGCCGAGCGCCGGGCGCAGTGACGATCTCCACCGTCTCGCCGCTGCCCAGCGGCTGCGACAGCGGCGCCAGGCGACGATTGATGCGACAGGCGATGCAGCTGTTGCCCACATCGGTGTGCACCGCATAGGCGAAATCCACGGCCGTGGAGCCCTTGGGCAGCTCCATGATGCGGCCCTTGGGGGTGAAGACGTAGACCTCGTCGGGAAAGAGGTCGATCTTCACGTTCTCGATGAATTCCAGGGAGTTGCCCGCACGTTGCTGCAACTCGAGGATGCCCTTCACCCACTGGCGCGCGCGCAGGTGGCTGGCGCGCGGCTCGTCGCCCCCGGCCTTGTACAGGCCATGGGCGGCGATGCCGTTGTTGGCCATTTCTTCCATCTCGCGGGTGCGGATCTGGATCTCGATGGGCACGCCGTGCATGCCGAACAGGGTGGTGTGCAGGGACTGGTAGCCGTTGGCCTTGGGGATGGCGATGTAGTCCTTGAAGCGCCCCGGGAACGGCTTGTAGAGATTGTGCACCGCGCCTAGCACCCGGTAGCAGGTGTCGACCTTGTCGACGATGATGCGGAAGCCGTAGACGTCCATGATCTCGTTGAACGACTTACGCTTGCCGCGCATCTTCTGGTAGATGCTGTGCAGGTGCTTTTCGCGCCCGACCACCTCACCGTCCAGGCCGTCACGGGCCAGGCAGTTGGCCAGGGATTCCTGGATCTTGCCGAGGATCTCGCGGCGATTGCCCCGCGCGGTCTTGACCGCCCGCTGGATGCGCTCGGCGCGCATCGGGTGCATGGCGCGGAAACCCAGGTCCTCGAATTCCACGTAGAAATCGTGCATGCCCAGCCGGTTGGCGATGGGCGCGTAGATTTCCAGGGTTTCCTTGGCGATGCGCCGGCTCTTGTCCGGCGGCATGGCGTCCAGGGTGCGCATGTTGTGCAGCCGGTCGGCCAGCTTGACCAGGATGACGCGGATGTCCTTGGACATCGCCATGGTCATCTTCTGGAAGTTCTCCGCCTGGGCCTCGGCCTTGGTCTCGAACTTCATCTGGGTCAGCTTGCTGACCCCGTCCACCAGCTCCGCCACCGTCTCGCCGAACTGGCCGGCGAGGGCTTCCTTGGCGATGCCGGTGTCCTCGATCACGTCGTGCAGCATGGCCGCCATCAGGCTCTGATGGTCCATGTGCATGTCGGCGAGGATGTTGGCGACGGCCAGCGGATGGGTGACATAGGGCTCGCCGCTGCGGCGGCGCTGCCCGTCGTGAGCCTGCTCGGCGTAGTAATAGGCCCGCCGGACCAGATTGACCTGGTCGGGGGTCAGGTAGTCCGCCAGACGCTCGGCCAGCAGGTCGATGCCGGTCGGGCGGACGTCACCATAGGCAGGCTCGGCGGCCATGGCTTAGAGGGCCTCGCCGTCCGCTTCGTCGTTGACTTCGAAGGCGGCGAACAGCGGCTCTTCTTCAACGATGTCGTCCAGACGGATGACTTCCTCGTCGACCAGGCCTTCGGCGATCTCGCGCAGGGCGACGACGGTGGGCTTGTCGTTGTCCCACGGTACCTTGGGCTCCTTGCCGCCGGTGGCCAGCTGGCGCGAGCGCTTGGTGGCGAGCATGACCAGCTCGAATCGGTTGTCTACGTTGTCCAGGCAGTCTTCGACAGTAACGCGGGCCATGGTCTTCCTCGTGGCGATGATGATCCCGGGAACGGGGGACCCGATAGTATAAAAATTCGCCAGTGGCAAGGGAAGAGGCGGTGGTCGGAGGGCCAGCGGTTGTCGACGTTCCGGTAGAGGATCCGCCCAAAGCAAAGGGCTTCTGTCTGAGCCGCGGGATCGCTAACGTATTCCAAGCTTTTCTTGTACTCGCAGAACACCTCTCCTTGAGCGCTCTCCGAAAAGGCCCGAGGGATCGCGCCGCCCGGGATAGATGCTATTTGCTAAGACTCTGCATAGCGTTCTGATCGAAAGGAATGGATCAATGTCGGCATACGCCAAACCATGGATGAGTCTGGATGACCAGCTGGATCAATTGATTCGACGTGGTCTGACCGTCACTGATAGAACACTGGCGCTCAACTACCTGGGCCGAATCGGCTATTACCGCTTGAGCGGCTACTGGTATGCGTTTCGAGAGCGAAGCGGTGCCCTGGTGTTGCTTGATAAAGGTAAGAAGCCACAAAAACTCAAGGTCACCACCTTGACGCTGGATGATTTCAAGGTCGGAGCCACCTTTCAGAATGCCGTCGACCTCTATGTGTTCGACAAGAAGTTACGCTTACTGACGCTGGATGCACTGGAGCGCATCGAAGTCGGATTGAGAGTCGACATTGCCTACTGTCTCGGAGCCCAAGACGCCTTTGCCTACTTGCGCCCCGAACTATTGCACGCCGACTTCAGCAGCAAGCTCGATCCTAGAACCGGCCTTAGCCGCCACCACGATTGGCTGGGACGGCACGCCAAACTGATCGCTCGCTCCAGGGAAGACTTCATCAGGCATTGCAAGGACAAATACGGATTGCCCTTGCCGATCTGGATAGCGGCGGAAGTCTGGGATTTCGGCACGATGTCCACGCTGTACAGTGGTCTGCAAGAGACCGAACAGGACGCCATCGCAGCCAAGTATGGGCTATCGAACGGTCGGATCTTCTCGTCCTGGTTACGTAGTCTCAACTATCTACGCAATGTGTGCGCACACCATAGCCGACTGTGGAATCGCAACATCATTGATCAGCCGAAATTGCCCTCTCTGGCCGAGGCGGCTTGGGCACAGCCTTTCATAGGCAATGCGCATGCTCTGGCGCGTTGCTATCTACTGCTGTGTATGACACGTCATCTTCTGGACGTCGTGAATCCTCGGTCAACGTGGTCACAGCGAATCAAGGCGCATCTGCTGAGTTTTCCAGAGCTGTCGCACCTGGGCCTGAACATCGCAGGCATGGGAGCCCAGCCTGGCTGGGAAACCGACTGGTAAAAACGCAGGCAATAAAAAACCCCTCAGCAGCGTCATCACCTAGGTGAGTCAGCCGAGAGGGGCCGTGTTGGGATCCATACTAGGGAACGACCTGAGGTCCGTCAAGCCGGCGCCTACAGCTCTGGATCAAGGGCACAACGCTCGCTCCGCAAGCTACGTCCGAGCGTTGGGAATCATACCTCTCAAGCCCCCGCTTTCTTCTTCAATCGCCAGGCGTGCAGCAGCGGCTCGGTGTAGCCGCTGGGCTGCTCGCGGCCCTTGAAGATGAGGTCGCGAGCGGCGCGATAGGCGTAGGAGCTGTCGAAGTGGCCGGCCATGGGCTCATAGAGCGCATCGCCGGCGTTCTGGCCGTCCACCACCTTGGCCATGCGCTGCAGCGTCTCGTCCACCTGTTCGGCGCTGACCACGCCATGGTGCAGCCAGTTGGCGATGTGCTGGCTGGAGATGCGCAGGGTGGCGCGGTCTTCCATCAGGCCGACATCATGGATGTCGGGCACCTTGGAGCAGCCCACGCCCTGGTCGACCCAGCGCACCACGTAGCCGAGGATGCCCTGGCAATTGTTGTCCAGTTCCTGCTGGATGGCTTCGGCGGACCAGTCCGGCGACTCGGCCACCGGCACGCTGAGCAGCCCGGCGAGCAATTCGCCGCGGGCGGCGTCGACGTCGCTGCGTTCCAGCTCCTGCTGCACCTGCTGGACGTTGACCTGGTGGTAATGCAGGGCATGCAGCACGGCGGCGGTGGGCGACGGTACCCAGGCGGTGTTGGCGCCGGCCTTGGGATGACCGATCTTCTGTTCCAGCATGGCCGCCATCAGGTCGGGCATGGCCCACATGCCCTTGCCGATCTGCGCCTTGCCACGCAGGCCACAGGCCAGGCCGACCAGCACGTTGTTGCGCTCGTAAGCGGTGATCCACTTCGAGGTCTTCATGTCGCCCTTGCGCAGCATGGGCCCGGCCAGCATGGCGGTGTGCATCTCGTCACCGGTGCGGTCGAGGAAGCCGGTGTTGATGAAGGCCACCCGCGCCGCGGCGGCGGCGATGCAGGCCTTGAGGTTGACGCTGGTGCGGCGCTCCTCGTCCATGATGCCCAGCTTGACGGTGTTGGCCGGCAGCCCCAACAGGGCCTCGACGCGGTCGAACAGCTGCACGGCGAAGGCCACCTCGGCCGGGCCGTGCATCTTGGGTTTGACGATGTACACCGAGCCGCTGCGGGAATTGCCCTGGCGCTTGAGGTCGTGCATGGCGATGGTCACGGTGACCAGGGCGTCGAGGATGCCTTCGGGGATCTCGCGACCGTCTTCCAGCAGCACCGCCGGATTGGTCATCAGGTGGCCGACGTTGCGGATGAACAGCAGCGAGCGACCGTGCAGGGTCAGTGGCTGACCGTCGGCGCCCTGGTACTCGCGGTCGGGGTTGAGGCGGCGGGTAAAGGTCTCGCCAGCCTTGCTCACTTCTTCTGCCAGGTCGCCCTTCATCAGGCCCAACCAGTTGCGATAGGCCAGCACCTTGTCGGCGGCATCCACCGCGGCGATGGAATCTTCCAGGTCCATGATGGTGCTGACCGCGGCCTCCATGAGCAGATCCTTGACCCCGGCGGCGTCGGTCTTGCCGATGGCGCTGTCGCGGTCGATCTGGATCTCCAGGTGCAGGCCGTTGTGGCGCAAGAGCACCGCGGACGGCGCGGCGGCGTCGCCCTGGTAGCCGACGAAGGCCGCCGGATCGGCCAGTTCGCTGGTGCCGCTCTTGAGGTCCACCACCAGGCGACCGTCCTGCACCCGGTAGGCGGTAGCGTCCCGGTGCGAACCGCCGGCCAGGGGGGCCACGCCGTCCAGCACCTGGCGGGCGAAGGCCACTACCTTGGCGCCGCGGGTAGGGTTGTAGCCCTTGCCGCGCTCGGCGCCATCGGTTTCGGGCAGGGCGTCGGTACCGTAGAGGGCGTCATACAACGAGCCCCAGCGGGCATTGGCGGCGTTCAGGGCGTAGCGGGCGTTGAGCACCGGCACCACCAGCTGCGGACCTGCCTGCTCGGCGATTTCACGATCGACGCCGGAGGTCGAGGCCTGCACCTGACCGGGCACCGGCTGCAGATAGCCGATGCTTTCCAGAAAGCTCTGGTAGGCGGACAGATCGGTGACCGGACCGGGATGGGCGCTGTGCCAGTTGTCCAGCTCCGTCTGCAGGCGATCACGCTCGGCCAGCAGCTCCCGATTGCGCGGTGCCAGCTCGTGCACCAGCGCGTCCACGCCCGACCAGAAGGCGGCGGTGTCGAGTCCGGTGCCGGGCAGCACCTCCGCGTCGATGAAGCGCTGCAGCTCGGTGGCCACCTGCAGGCGGCCCAGGGTAGTGCGGTCGGTCATGATGGCTTTCCTTGAGACATGAAAATTAAATGGAAGCCTGTCCACGATCTCGCGAGCTAGAGCCAGGCAAGGCGAAAACAGCCGAGGAAGCGGAGTTTACGAAGGGTAAATGAGCATTCCGAGGCGGTTTTCAACACAGCCTGGCCGACGTGCAGCAGATCGTGGGCAGGCGATCAGCCGAGGGCGGCGATGGCGGCCTTGGCGACCTGCGCATCTTCCGGGGCCTTGACGCCGGAGACGCCGACCGCGCCCACCACCTGGCCGTCCACCAGGATGGGCACCCCGCCTTCGAGCATGCCCTGCATCAGCGGCGCGCTGAGAAAGGCGGTGCGTCCGTTGTTGATCATCTCTTCCAGCACCTTGGACTCCTTGCGCGCCAGGGCGGCGCTGCGGGCCTTTTCCGGGGCGATGTAGGCGCTGTTGGGCGCGGCGCCGTCGAGACGCAGCAGGGCCAGCGGATGACCGCCGTCGTCGGCCACGGCGATGCACACGGCCCAGCCCTGGCGCTCGGCTTCGGCACGCCCGGCGGCCAGCAGGGTGTCGATCTCGGCAAGGGTGAGCACGGCTTTGGTCTTCATGGGGCCTCCAGGGTTCAGGGTTGAGTCGGAGCGGCCAGGGCCGCGTCGAGGATTTCGATCCAGTGGCGCACGGGAGTTCTCCCAGCGCCGTCGAGATGGCTCTGGCAACCGATGTTGGCGGTGGCGATCACCTCGGGGTGGCCGGTCTCCAGGGCATCGAGCTTGGCGTCGCGCAGACGCCGCGACAAGTCCGGCTGGGTCAGCGAATAGGTGCCGGCCGAACCGCAGCAGAGGTGACCGTCCGGCACCGGCGCCAGCGGAAAGCCGAGCCGTTGCAGGACGCCTTCCACGGCGCCGCCGAGGCGCTGGGCGTGCTGCAGGGTGCAGGGGCAATGGAAGGCCAGCCGCGGGGTGTCCTTCAGCCGTAGCTCTTCCAGCGGGAGCTCGCGCAGCACCTCCACCAGGTCGCGGGTGCGCGCTGAGACCTCGCGGGCCTTGGCGGCATAGGCTGGGTCGTCCTTGAGCAGGCTGGCGTACTCCTTGACGAAGGCGCCGCAGCCGCTGGCGGTCTGGATGATGGCCTCGGCGCCGCCCTGCAAGGCCGGCCACCAGGCGTCGATATTGCGCCGGGCGCGATCGAGGCCGGCTTCCTGGGCATTGAGGTGATAGTCCACCGCGCCACAGCAACCAGCGCGGGGCGCGGCGTCCAGGCTGATGCCGAGGCGATCCAGCACCCGCGCGGTGGCGGCATTGGTATTGGGCGACAGCCCTGGCTGCACGCAGCCTTCGAGGATCAGCATGCGCCGGGCATGGCGCGGTGCTGGGCGCACACCCGGGGCGGCGATGCGCGCCGGCAGCTTGGCCTGGACGCTGGCCGGCAACAGCGGCTTGAGGGTCTGGCCGCCTTTCAGCAGCACCCCGAACAGCCGTGGCTGCGGCAGCACCTGGCGCAGTCCGGCGCGCAGCAGGCGCTGGCCTAGTGGCCGCGGCACCCGACGTTCCACCTCGGCGCGGCCGATGTCGAGCAATTCGTGGTAGGAGACGCCCGACGGACAGGTAGTCTCGCAATTGCGGCAGGTCAGGCAGCGGTCGAGATGCTCGCGGGTCTTTTCGCTGACCTCGCCGCCTTCGAGCATGCCCTTGATCAGGTAGATGCGCCCGCGGGGCCCGTCCAGCTCGTCGCCGAGCAGCTGGTAGGTCGGGCAGGTGGCGTTGCAGAAGCCGCAATGCACGCAGCTGCGCAGCACCCGCTCGGCATCGGCGGCGCGGGGCAATTCGCGGGCGGCAGGACTCAGATTGGTTTGCATAGGTCGCTCCCTTAGAGCCCGGCGTACAGCCGACCCGGATTGAAGACCCCCTGGGGGTCCAGGCGGGCCTTGAGGCGGCGGTGGTAGTCCAGCAGCGCGGCGGGCAGCGGATGCTGGGCCTCACGCTCGGCGTCCGGCGCATAGCAGAGGGCATGACCACCGGCGCGCTCGGCGATCTCGCGCAGGACTGTGGCCGGGGCATCGCTCTTGAGCCAGTACTGGGCACCGCCCCAGTCCAGCAGCCGGGTGCCGGGCAGCTCCAGCAATGGCGTATTGACCGGTACCGACAGTCGCCACAGCGGCGCGGGACCGGCGAAGAAGGCCAGGCGCTGCTCGTTGAGCTCTTCCCAGAAAGCCTCGGCCAAGCTGTCACCGCCAAGGCGATCGACCGCCGAGCGTACCGAACCCTCGCCACCTTCCAGGCGCAGGTGCAGGCGCTGGCCGTCATGGCAGGCCGCCGAAATCGGCAGGGCTTCGCGACCCCAGACGGCGAGGCGCTGCAGGGCGCGTTCGGCGTCCAGTTCCAGACTCAGGCTCTGGGTGCAGCGCGGCCTGGGTAGCACCTTGAAGGACACCTCGGTGATCACGCCCAGGCAGCCCTGACTGCCGGCCAGCAGGCGGGAGACGTCGTAACCGGCAACGTTCTTCATCACCTCGCCGCCGAATCTCAGGTGTTCGCCAGTGCCGGTGATCAACCGCGTGCCCAGGACGAAGTCCCTCAGACTGCCGGCCCAGGGCCGGCGCGGACCGGAGAGGCCGCAGGCCAGGGTGCCGCCGACCGTGGCGCCCTCCCCCAGCCGCGGCGGTTCGCAAGGCAGCATCTGGCCTTGCTCGGCCAGGGCGGCATTGAGTTCGGCCAGCGGCGTGCCGGTGCGCACCGTGGCCACCAGCTCGGTGGGGTCGTAGTGCACCAGACCGCGATGGCCGCTGACGTCCAGCGGCTCGCCGTCCACCGGGCGACCCAGATGAGCCTTGGTATCGCCGCCATGGATGCGCAGCGGCTGGCGACGGACCAGGGCCTCTCGGACCTGATCGAGGAGCAGTTCCAGGCTGTCCATCAGAAACGCTCCAGTTCGGGTGGGGCAACTGGCCGTGATGCACGTGCAGGCCACCGAATTCGGCGCAGCGGTGCAGGGTCGGCACGTTCTTGCCGGGGTTGAGCAGCCCGGGGGCGTCGAAGGCCGCCTTCACCGCATGGAAGAAGGTCAGCTCGCCCGGCTGGAACTGGGTGCACATGGCGTTGATCTTCTCGCGACCCACCCCGTGTTCGCCGGTGATGGTGCCCCCCACCGCCACGCAGAGGTCGAGGATGCGCCCGCCCAGGGCCTCGGCCTGCTCCAGTTCGCCGGGCCGGTTGGCATCGAAGAGGATCAGCGGATGCAGGTTGCCGTCGCCGGCATGGAAGACGTTGCCCACCGCCAGGCCGTATTCCGCGGACAGCGCCTCGATGCCGCGCAGCACCTCGGGCAGGGCGCGGCGCGGGATGGTGCCGTCCATGCAGTAGTAGTCGGGCGACAGCCGCCCCACCGCGGGAAAGGCATTCTTGCGCCCGGCCCAGAATTTCTGCCGCTCGGCCTCGTCGCGGGCCAGGCGGATCTCGGTGGCACCGGCGGCCGCCAGCAGGCTGCTGACGCGCTCGATGTCGGCGGCCACGTCGGCCTCCACCCCGTCCAGCTCGCAGAGCAGGATGGCGGCGGCATCCACCGGGTAGCCGGCGTGGATGAAGTCCTCGGCGGCTCTCAGGGTCAGGTTGTCCATCATCTCCAGCCCACCGGGGATGATGCCGGCGGCGATGATGTCGGCCACCGCCGCCCCGGCGCGCTCGATGTCGGCGAAGCTGGCCATCACCACCCGAGCACAGGGCGGCTTGGGCAGCAGCTTGACGGTCACCTCCACCACGACGCCGAGCAGGCCCTCGGAACCGGTGAACAGCGCCAACAGGTCGAAGCCGGGGCTGTCCAGGGCGGCGCTGCCCAGGGTCAGGCGTTCGCCCTCCAGGGTGACGATCTCCACCGCCAGCACGTTGTGCACGGTCAGGCCGTATTTCAGGCAGTGCACGCCACCGGCGTTCTCGGCCACGTTGCCGCCGATGGAGCAGGCGATCTGCGACGAGGGATCGGGGGCGTAGTAGAGGTCGTGGGGCGCCGCGGCCTGGGAGATGGCCAGGTTGCGCACCCCGGGCTGGACCCGGGCACGGCGGCCCTCGGGGTCCACGTCGAGGATGCGATTGAAGCGCGCCATCACCAGCAGCACGCCCTGCTCCAGTGGCAGGGCGCCGCCGGAGAGCCCGGTGCCGGCACCGCGCGCCACCAGGGGTACGTTCAGCTCATGGCAGAGGCGCAGGGTCGCCTGCACCTGCTCTACCGTTTCCGGCAGCACCACCAGCAGCGGCGTGGTGCGATAGGCCGCGAGGCCATCGCACTCATAGGGTTTGAGGTCTTCCCTGTCGTGCAGCAGGCAGTGCTCGGGCAGTTCGGCACGCAACCGCTGCAGCAGTTGCGCCTTGTCCGGGCGGGGCAAGGCGCCGTCGAGACGTTCGTCGTAGACCAGGCTCATCGGGTAACCGCCATTGTTGTTGTTCTGGCTGGAAAGGCTTCGTTGTACCCCGACTGCAAGCGGGGCGTCCATGGCCCTTGGTACTGGTCATACCAGTTTTTGCGCCCTCTTCGACCAAAGGATTAGCAGGTTTCAGCCTGCTTGACGGCAAATCCGGCCGATGGCTCACTAGGATGGAACCTCGTGGTCATACCAGCAGGAAATCCTTATGTCCGCACCCGTCGCCCGCCTTCCCGTCGCCGAGAACGTCAGCCAGCAGATCGAACGGCTGGTGGTGGACGGGGTGCTCAAGGTCGGCCAGCCGCTCCCCTCCGAGCGCCGCCTGTGCGACAAGCTCGGCGTCTCCCGCACCGCCCTGCGCGAGGGCCTGGGGCTGCTGCGCGCCCGTGGCATCATCGAGACCCGCCACGGCCAGGGCAGCTTCGTCGCCCGCCTGGCGGCGCCTGCGGCGGAGAATCCGCTGCTGCACCTGTTCAGCAGCCAGCCGCGTACCCTCTACGATCTGCTGGAGGTACGCGCCCTGTTGGAGGGCGAAGCCGCGCGCCTGGCCGCGCTGCGCGCCACCACCGCCGACCTGGTACTGATCGGGCGGCGCTACGAGGAGCTCTGCGCCGCCTGCCAGGATCCGGCCAGCCTGCCGGCAGAAACCCATGCCCGCCTCGACCACGCCTTCCATCTGGCGATCAGCGAGGCCTCGCACAATCCGGTGCTGGTGCACACCCTGCAGTCGCTCAACGAGTTGCTGCTGGGCTCGGTGTTCGCCTGCATCGCCAATCTCTACCATCGCCCGCCGCAACGCCGCGAGATCGATGCCCAGCACGCCCGCCTCTATGCCGCGGTGAGTGGACGCCTGCCCGACGAGGCCCACGCCGCCGCCCGCGAGCATATCCACAGCGTGAGGGACAGCCTGCGCGAGATCGAGCAGGAAGAGCAGCGGCTGGTGCGGGCGACCATGCGTCTGGAAGGCTGGACCTAGATAAAAGGTCCCGCCGGCAAAGGTCAGTGCCAGAGCCGCTGTCCGTCAGCCCGCAGCATGCCCCCGTCCCCTCGGCGGGCGTAACATCTTGCAACTGCCCTGCCCCGCCCCCATGCTTAGCCGACCTTTTTCCAGCTCCCGGCCCTAATGGACCCTTCCACCAGTCTCGCCTCGACGTTGTTCGCCGATCTCGGCCTCGTGTTCTTCGCCTTCTTCCTCGTGCTGCTCAACGGCTTCTTCGTCGCCGCCGAGTTCGCCATGGTCAAGCTGCGCGCCACGCGTGTGGAGGCCATCGCCAAGAAGCACGGCTGGCGCGGGCGCATCCTCAAGAAGGTGCATAACCAGCTCGACGCCTACCTTTCCGCCTGCCAGCTCGGCATCACCCTGGCCTCCCTGGGCCTGGGCTGGGTCGGCGAGCCGGCCTTCGCCGAATTGCTCGAACCCCTGCTCGGCGCCGCCGGCGTTCGCAGCCCCGAGGTGATCCACGGCGTCGCCTTCTTCTCGGCCTTCTTCATCATCTCCTACCTGCACATCGTGGTCGGCGAGTTGGCGCCCAAGTCCTGGGCGATCCGCAAGCCCGATCTGCTGTCGCTGTGGACGGCGGTGCCGCTGTACCTCTTCTACTGGCTGATGTACCCGGCCATCTGGCTGCTCAACGCCAGTGCCAATGGCATCCTGCGCATCGCCGGCCAGGGCGAGCCGGGCGCGCACCACGAACACCACTACAGCCGCGACGAGCTCAAGCTGATCCTGCACTCCAACCGCGCCACCGACCCGGACGCCCGGGTGCTGGCCTCGGCCGTGGAGTTGGGCGAGCTGGAGGTGGTGGACTGGGCCAATTCCCGCGAAGACCTCATCTACCTGGACAGCAAGGCCAGCCTGGAGGAGATCCTCACCCAGATCCGCCGCTCCAAGTACAGTCGCTACCCGGTCTATGACGAAGATAGCCAGACCTTTACCGGGGTGCTGCACATCAAGGACCTGCTCCTGGCCATCGCCGGCCTGGACAGCGAAGCCGCCTCCTTCGACCTCGACGACCTGGTGCATCCGCTGGAACGGGTGACCAAGCACATGCCGCTGTCGGACCTGCTGGAGCAGTTCCGCCGCGGTGGTGCGCACTTCGTGCTGGTGGAGGAAGCCGACCACAAGGTCATCGGCTTCCTGACCATGGAGGACGTGCTCGAGGTGCTGGTGGGCGACATCCAGGACGAACACCGCAAGACCGAACGCGGCGTGGTCGCCTATCAGCCGGGCAAGTTGCTGGTGCGTGGCGACACCCCGCTGTTCAAGGTCGAGCGCCTGCTGGGCATCGACCTGGACCACGTCGAGGCCGAGACCCTGGCCGGCCTGATCTACGACAGCCTCAAGCGCGTTCCCGAAGAGGAGACGGTGCTGGAGGCCGAAGGCCTGCGCATCATCGTCAAGAAGATGAAGGGTCCCAAGATCGTCCTGGCCAAGGTCATCAAGCTGGACCCCAAGGACGTCCGCCGGCGCCAGCCGGAGGAGCGCTGAGGCGACGCGGCCTCAGCCGCGTCCGCTGCCCAGTTCCGGCAGACCGTCGCTCAGGCAGACGCGATTGCGCCCACCGCGCTTGGCTGCATAGAGCGCCCGGTCGGCGTCTTCCAGCAGGCCCAGGCCGTGCTCGAGATTGCTCGGCACGGTCACCGCGACACCGATGCTGACCGACGGACGCAAGCGCCCCTGCTCGGTCTGCAACTCCAGCCCCGCTACCTCCTGGCGGATACGCTCGGCCAGGAGCTCGGCCGCCGCCCGGTCGCTGCCGGGCAAGGCAATGACGAATTCCTCGCCGCCATAGCGCGCCGCCACCTCCCCCGCGCGCTGGACGTGCTGGCGCAACACCTCGGCCACGCACCTCAGGCACTCGTCGCCCAGGGTGTGGCCATGGGTGTCGTTGACCGCCTTGAAGTGATCGAGGTCCACCAGCAGCACCGCCAGCGGCAGTTCGGCACGGATGGCGCGGCGGATCTCCTGTTGGAAGACCCGCTCGAAATGCCGGCGATTGCCGAGCCCGGTCAGGGAATCGGTCTGGCTCTGGTGCAAGAGTTCGCGATTCAGCCGCTCGAGGCTGGCCTTGGCCTGCTGCAACTCCACGGTGCGCAGCGCCACCCGCAATTCCAGCTCGACAAAGGAGGCTTCGCGCTCGCGGGCCAGGGCGTTGGAGGCTTCCAGGGCCTGCCGTTGGGCTTCGATTCGCGCCCGCCGCTGCAGACTCAGGCCCTCGGTGAGCCCCAGCGACAGCATCACGAAGCCCAGGGTGAAACCGGCTATCTGCCCATGGAAAGCCGGACTGTCGGCGGCCAGCCAGCCGGCCACAGCCAGCAGCTGGATCGCGCTGCCCAGCAACAGCAGGGCCCAGGCGGCGCTGAACCACAACGCCATGCGGCTACCGCGCAGCGCCAGGTAGGTGGTGGTGCCCAGCAGGCCCAGGCAACTCAGCGCCATCATGCCGAGCATTTCCTGGAAGCTCAGCAGGTGCGGCCAGATCAGCGTGACGACCAGCGTCACATTCCAGTAGCCGATCAGCAGACGATTGCCAAAGTCGATCCACCGGCCGCCGTGATAGAGACTGAGCAGATAGCGCACGAACAACCCGCCGCTCAGAAAGCACAGGGCGGCGAAGGCCAGGTGCGCACGCAGGGCGAAGGCCGGGCTCTCCGGCCAGAGTTGCCAGGCGCCATAGCCGCTGGTGACCGCCTGATAGCCGATGACGCTGAGCAGATAGAGGGCATACCAGCCAAAGCCCGAGCGGCGGCCGAACCCCCACAGCGTGAGGGTCAGCAGCAGGATGGTGATCAGGCAGCCAAAGAAGCTGCCGACCAGCCAGGCATCCTGCTGGGCCTCGCGCAGATAGATGGCCGGGGTCACCAGGCGCAGCGGCAGGATAAAGGTCTCCCGCGAATCCAGCCGCAGGTAGACCTCCTCCACGGCGCCGGCGGTCGGCGCCAGGGCGAACATCAGCTGGCGCCCGGGCAGCGCCCGTTGCGTCGCCGGCAGCGCCAGGCCGCTGCGCTGCAGCGGGCTCCAGCGACCATCGGCTCCGCGGGTGCGCAGGTCCAGACGATCCAGCACCGGCCAGGTCGGAATCAGCCACCAGGCCTGGTCGTCGCGACTCTGGATGGCAAAGCGCAGCCAGAGGCCCTGGCGGCCGTCATGGAGCAGCATTTCCAGTTCATCGGGCGCATGCCAGCCGTTTTCGCCACCGCTTGGACGCGCGGCGGCCTCGGCAAAGGTCAGACTGGCGGGCGCCTTGAGAATCTCCAGTGCCGGTCGGGGATCGTAACTGCGCGCCGGATCGTCGAGGCGCAGCACCTGCGCCTGGCCGTCGAGGGCGATCAGCAACAGGACCAGCAGATGCAAAGCCCGATTGCGCCCACCGGCGCACAGGACGGCCAGGAATCCTTTCATAGGGCGGCATCCAGAGCCTGAAGGAAGAAAAGGCCGCGGTAGAGCCCGCGGCTGGAGGAAATAGCGTGGTGATAGCATAACGCCACCAAGCCTGATCCTGCCAAGGGATTTCTACAGGCGACAGGGTGCCTGGGCCCTGGATGGGCCCGGTGGCGTCAGCCTGTTTGGAACGCCCTGAAGCGCGGACTCAGCGGTCGCCCAGCGCCATGTTGGGCAGGGCCGCCAGCGGCCGCACGAAACGGAAGGGAATGGAGACCATTTCACCGCCCGTGTGGGCCTGGACGACGAAATGCAGATGGGGACCGGTGCTGCGACCGGTGTTGCCCGACTCCGCCAGGGGCGTGCCGATCTCCACCCGCTCCCCGGGTCGCACCTTGACCGAACCGCGGCGCAGGTGCAGGTAGGCGCTCTGGCTGCCGTCCTCGTGGGCGATGCGCACGAAGTTGCCGGAGGGGTTGGGACCATGGCCGAACTGGCCGTTTTCGACGTCGATCACCGTGCCGGCGCGAGCGGCGCTGATCGGCGTGCCCTCGGGCATGGCGATGTCCACCGCATAGCGCCCCTTGGGCGTGTTGTGGCTGAAATCGCCCCCGGCGCCCTGGGTCACGTAGTAGACCCCTTGCCGCCAGGGCCAGGCGTAACCATAGCCGATGCCGTTGTCGGCACCACCCGCGACATTCGTCGCCAGCGACGGCAGGGTGCCGACCGGCAGCTGCGGACTGTAGCTGAAGGCCTGGTCGAAGTGCATGGGAAAGCCCTGCTGGCGCTTGCGGATCACCGCCAGCTGCACCGTGGAGCGCGGCTCGATGACCTGGCGGATCGGGCGCTCGGCACCGGCCACGTTGACGGTGCGTTGCAGGCGCAGTTCGACGCGCACGGGCACGTCGAAATCGTTGCGGACTTCGAAGATGCGACCTTCGCTGCCGTTGCGGACCTTGAGCTTGACCTGCCCCTTGCGGGCCGGGCTCTTGGCGGAGGTCTTGGTCAGGGTCGCCTTTTCGGCAGCCGGCGCAACGGCAGGCACGGCCAGGGCGAGGGTCAGGCAGGTGATCAGGGCGGTCAGGCGTCGGTCCATGGCATAGGGCCACCATGATGGGCAAGGACAGAACCTAACAAAGCCGCGCGAGGCGGGCGATGGTCAAACCGCGGCTTTGTGAAGCCGCTGGCAAAGCATCGTCGCGAATAAAAAAGCGTGGCACTCAAATCCCTGTGCCACGCTGCCACCGATCGGACGGTAGTTCAAATACAGGCCTGATGGTTCAGGCAGGTCAGCCAAGCGGCGGGTGTTCTGTGCGACACTCCCGCAAGAGGCAGGTTTTCGGCGTGCAGGGGGATCGCCCCTTGGGCGCGCCCAATGCTCCGGCCATAGTGCTGCAGGTTAGGTCCTGGCACCTTGACCCTGCCCAACCGAAACGGACAGCCGCTATGCAGGAACAGACAATCGACCCGACGCGAAGCGTGGCTGCGGATGCGCCTATCCCGCCCGCCGGGCCGCTGGTATCCCAGCTTGGCACCTTCGCCCACGGCCAGGCGTGGCCGCCGCATGTGCACGATCAGGCGCACCTGATGTACACGGTCAACGGCGTGCTGGAGGTCACCACCCACGAAGGGGTCTGGTACGTTCCGCCCAAGCAGGCGATCTGGATTCCGCCCCGCGTCGAGCACCAGGCGCGGGCCAACGGCGAGGCCACCCTGCAGGTGGTGATCATCGAATTGCCGAGCGGCCTGCCCTGCCCCGAGGCGGCCACCCGCATGGTGCTCATCTCGCCGCTGCTGCGCGAATTGCTGCGTTGCCTGCGACGCGGCGGTACCTCCTATGGCGAGGCCGAGCTGGGCAGCCATGTGCGGGCGCTGATGCTGGCGGAACTGGTGTTTCTCGAAGAGACGGCCCTGCACCTGCCGGCGCTGGCCGATCGCCGGCTGCAGACCATCCAGACCACGCTGCATGCCGATCCGGCCAACGATACGGCCCTGGCGACCTGGGCGCAGCAGTTGCACCTCTGCTCGCGCAGCCTGGCCCGACTGTTCCTCAAGGAAACCGGCACCAGCTTTTCCACCTGGCGCCAGCACACCCGGCTGATGCTGGCCCTGCCGCGGCTGGCCGCCGGCGAGCCGGTCACCCGGGTGGCCCTGGATCTCGGCTACGCCTCGCCCTCGGCCTTTACCCGGATGTTTCGCCGGGTGCTGGGAGTGTCGCCGAGCGAGTACCTCGACGCCCAGGGCTGAAACTGGACGAGGGTAAGAGCCTGCTCAAAGGCTGGCGAGCCAGAGCCAAACAAGGCCTAGGCGGCCCCACGAAAAGCCCTGAGGAAGCGGATCGGACCCGCGCTCGGGTTTACCGATGGTAAATGAGCATGGCGACGGGGCCGCCCAGGCGGGGCTGGCCTTCCAGGGGCTTTTCAACGCCGTTTGACCGACGCGCAGCAGCCTTTGAACAGGCTCTCAAGGTCCGCCGACGGCGAAATTCGGCAAGCTGTCCACTGCCTGGGCGAAGCGGAAGGGAATGGATTCGACCGCCTCGCCGGTGTTGCGCTGGACCACGAAGTGCAGGTGCGGCCCGGTGCTGCGCCCGGTGTTGCCTGAAGCGGCCAGGGCCTGGCCGGTGCGTACCCACTGACCCTCGGTGACCTTGATCGAACCGCGCTGCAAGTGCAGGTAGACGCTCATGGTGCCGTCGTCGTGGAGGATGCGCACGAAGTTGCCGGAGGGGTGGTTGCCGCGACCGTCCTGAGCGTTCTCCACCTCCACCACCTGGCCGGCGCGCGAGACCACGATGGGCGTCCCCTCGGGCATGGCGATGTCCACCGCATAGCGACTCTTGGGCGTGTTGTGGCTGAAACCACCGCCGGCGCCCTGGCTGACGTTGAAGGGCCCGCCCAGCCAGGGCAGCGGATAGGCGAAACCGGAGGCGAAGACCGGGGTGACACTGCCCATCAGGGTGGTGAGCTGGGGGGTGTAGCGCTGCGGACGACTGGGATCCGGCGCGATCAGGGTCGCCAGGCGGGTCAGGCTGCGCGCCGGCAGGACCTTGCGGATCGGCGCCTCGCCCACCCCGCTGACATTCTGCAGCGCCGACAGGCGCAGGGTGACGGTCACCGGCAGAAAGCTGTCGTTGCGCACCTCCAGCACCGTACCGCCGGCATAGTGCCGCGGCTGCAACTTGACCCGCTGGTCCAGCCGCTCGATGGGGTCGTCGCTGAAGGTCATCACCTTGGCGCCCTTCTGCGCCTTGTCGGTGTAGGTGACCACGCCATTGGCATCGACGTACTTGTAGATGGGCGCCGCCAGGGCGGGACCCGCAAGGGTCAACGACAGCAGCAGCAGGTGACGGGCAAGGGGCATGGGCAGGGCGTCAGAAATCCGCGATACCTGAGCGCGAAGCAGTCTCCGTGCCAGCCCCCTCATGGCGTCGCCCTCTTCAGGCGCCCGGCACGTAGTGCCGCTGGGCGGTGCCCTTGGCGATCAGCCGCGACAGGTAGTCGAGCTTGGCCGGGTCCCGGTCGATGAAGCGGAAGTTGACCTGCACCCACTCGCTGGCCGGCGTCGCTTCCAGCGCGGCGAGGGAATGCAGATAGCCATTGAGGCGCGCCACGTCGTTGCCGTCTTCGCCCTGCTCCAGGTCGAGCACGGCGGTTTCCAGGATCTGTGGCAGCGGATCGCCGCGGCGGACCACCAGCAGGGCTTCCTTGAGGCTGATGGCCTTGATCAGGCAGGCCATGCTGGCGTTGGGCAGGCGCAGCTGGCCCTGGCCGAAATTGGCGGCCGCCTTGCCGCGGGCAGGTGCCGGCGGCGCGGCGCCGGTGAGCAGAGCGGCACTGGAGGAAGCGACTGGCGCCGCGACCGGTGCGGCGGCGGGCTGGACCACATCGCTGCGGCCGGCGGTCAGGGCGCCGAGAGAATCGTTGGCGAAACCGGTGGCCGGGCGCGGTTGAGCCCCAGCCTGCAGCTCGGCCAGCTTGCCGGTGCGCTGCAGGGCCTTCTTGACTTTGGCCGCCAGTTGCTCGTTGGAGAAGGGCTTGCCCATGTAGTCGGACACGCCGGCCTGGATGGCCTGGACGACGTTTTCCTTGTCGCCGCGGCTGGTGACCATGATGAAGGGCACGCCCTGGTGGTCCGGCTGGGCACGAAACCAGGACAGCAACTCCAGACCGGTCATGCCGGGCATTTCCCAGTCGCAGAGGATGAGGTCGAAACGCTGCTTGCCGAGCATCGTCTGGGCGCGGCGACCATCGGCCGCCTCGTCCACCACGAGCCCGGGAAACAGATTGCGCAGACCCTTCTTGATCAGATCGCGAATGAAGGGCGCATCATCCACCACCAGTACGTTCAACTTGCTCATCGGTCACTCCATGCCAAGTCTTCCAGCATAGCAGGCGGCTCCGCAGCGCCACCCGGGGAGTGACCGGGCGGATCATTCGCGCGACCGATTGACCTCTTCGGCCATGCGCTTGAGGCCCATGTGCCGTACGTCGGTGCCCTGGACCAGGTAGATCACCAGCTCGGCGATGTTGCGCGCGTGGTCGCCGACCCGCTCCAGAGAGCGCAGTACCCAGATGATGCTCAGCACCCGCGAGATGGAGCGCGGGTCTTCCATCATGTAGGTAGCCAGTTCGCGCAGCGCGGACTTGTATTCGCGGTCGATCAGCTTGTCGTACTGGGCCACCGAGAGGGCCAGCTCGGCGTCGAAGCGGGCGAAGGCGTCCAGCGCCTGATGGACCATCTTGCGCACCTGCTCGCCGATGTGGCGGACCTCGACGTAGCCGCGCGGGGCCTCGCCGTCCTCGGTCAGCTCGATGGCGCGGCGGGCGATCTTGGAGGCTTCGTCGCCGATGCGCTCCAGGTCGATCACCGACTTGGAGATGCTGATGATCAGGCGCAGGTCGGAGGCCGCCGGCTGACGACGGGCGAGGATGCGCAGGCATTCCTCGTCGATGCCACGTTCCATGATGTCGATCTGGTCATCGATGGTGCGTACCTGGCGCGCCAGGCCGGCATCGGCGTCGATCACCGCGCGCACGGCGTCGCTGACCTGCTTTTCCACCAGACCGCCCATGGCCAGCAGGTGACTGCGGACCTCTTCCAGTTCGACGTTGTATTGCTGGGAGATGTGCTGCGTGTGGCCTTCTTTGTTGATCATGCTGTCAGTCCTGCCTGAGAGGATCGAGTCGCCGGGTGGGGCACCGGCCTGCCTGGAACTAGCCGTAGCGGCCGGTGATGTAGTCTTCGGTCTGCCGCTTCGCGGGATTGGTGAAGAGGGTGTCGGTGTCGCCGTGTTCGACCAACTGGCCCAAGTACATGAAGGCGGTGTAGTCGGACACCCGCGCCGCCTGCTGCATGTTGTGGGTGACGATGACGATGGTGTAGCGCTGTTTCAGTTCGTGGATCAGCTCTTCCACCTTGAGGGTGGAGATGGGATCCAGCGCCGAGCAGGGTTCGTCGAGCAGGAGCACATCGGGTTGCACGGCGATGGTGCGGGCGATCACCAGGCGCTGCTGCTGGCCACCCGAGAGGCCCAGGGCCGACTCGTGCAGGCGATCCTTGACCTCGTCCCACAGCGCCGCGCCGTGCAGCGCCCACTCCACCGCTTCGTCGAGCACCCGCTTCTGCTTGATGCCCTGGATGCGCAGGCCGTAGACCACGTTCTCGTAGATGCTCTTGGGAAAGGGATTGGGCTTCTGGAACACCATGCCCACCCGCCGCCGCAGCTCGGCGATCTCGGTACCGCGGGCATAGATGTTCTGGCCGTCGAGCAGGATCTCGCCGTCGATGCGGCAGTCTTCCACCAGGTCGTTCAGGCGATTGAAGCAGCGCAGCAGGGTCGACTTGCCGCAGCCGCTGGGACCGATGAAGGCGGTGACGCGCTGGCGCGGGATCTCCAGGGCGATGTCCTGCAAGACCTGCTTCTTGCCGTAGAACAGATTGAGCCGCGGCACCGACAGGGCCACGCCACCTTCGCTCGCCGCAGGCTGGGCGCTGGCCGCGTAGGCGGCGGCGGTTCTGAAGATGGAGGAATCGGAAGGCATGGGGTCTCCTCGGCCGCGGGCGCTAGTCTTCCAGCAGCCGGTACTTTTCGCGCAGCCGGTTGCGCAGGAACACGGCGGACAGGTTCAGCCCGGCGATCACCAGCACCAGCAGCAGGGCGGTGGCGTAGACCAGCGGGCGGGCGGCTTCCACGTTGGGGCTCTGGAAGCCGACGTCATAGATGTGGAAGCCCAGGTGCATGATCTTCTGGTCCAGGTGCAGATAGGGATAGTTGCCGTCCAGCGGCAGCGAAGGCGCCAGCTTGACCACCCCCACCAGCATCAGTGGCGCCACCTCGCCGGCGGCGCGGGCCACGGCCAGGATCAGCCCGGTCATCAGCGCCGGGCTGGCCAGCGGCAGCACCACCTTCCACAGGGTCTCGGCCTGGGTCGCGCCCAGCGCCAGGGAGCCCTCGCGGATGCTGCGGGGAATGCGCGCCAGGCCCTCTTCGGTGGCGACGATCACCACCGGCACAGCGAGGATCGCCAGGGTCAGCGAGGCCCACAGCAGCCCCGGGGTGCCAAAGGTCGGCGTGGGCAGACTGGCCTGGAAGAACAGCTGGTCCAGGGAGCCACCCAGCACATAGACGAAGAAGCCCAGGCCGAAGACGCCATAGACGATGGCCGGCACCCCGGCGAGGTTGTTGACCGCGATGCGGATGGTACGGGTCAGCGGGCCCTGGCGGGCGTATTCGCGCAGGTAGATGGCGGCGATGACGCCAAAGGGGGTGACGATCACCGCCATCAGCAGGGTCATCATCACGGTGCCGAAGATGGCCGGGAAGACCCCGCCCTCGGTATTGGCCTCGCGCGGATCAGCGCTGAGGAATTCCCACAGCTTGCTGCCATAGAAGCCGAGCTTGGCGCCCAGGCCCATGGCGTTGGGCTGATAGGCGCGCACGATGCGGGCGAGATTGAGTTCCAGGGTGCGGCCCTCGACGTCGCGCAGCACCACGCTGTCGCGGCGGCGCTCCTGGCGCAGGCTGGCCAATTGGTCTTCCAGCTCGCCGTAACGGGCTTCGAGCTCGGCGCGGCGGGCGGCGAGGTCGGCCTGGGCGGCGGCGTCGAGACGCCCGTCCAGCTCCAGGCCGCGGCCCTCCAGGCGCAGCCGCTCCAGGGCATGATTGACGCCGCCGATGTCCTGCTTTTCCAGGCGCTCCAGGCGCTCGCTCAGGTCGCGGGTGCGCAGCAGGCGGCGCTGCAGTTCGGGCACCGCCGCGGCGCCCTTGGCCACCTGGCGTCCCGCTTCGCGCACTTCCAGCGCATAGCCGTAGAAGTTGCCCCATTCGCGGCGCTCCAGCACCAGGGCGTCGGCCGGGGTCTGGCGATCCTGCAACCAGTCGCCGACCAGCCAGACGAAGTCGCTGCCATAGAGATCGCGATTGCCCAGCTTGAAGAGTTCGCGGGTCAGGGTTTCGCCACTGTCCGCCGGCAGGGCTACCCCGGCGCTACGCAGCCGCTCGGCCGGGATCGTCTCCTGTTCCACCACCTGGCCCAGCACCAGGCGCGCTTCCAGGCCCGGCGGCGTGTAGCGCGCCTGCACCACCTCGGCCGGCCAGAAATGCGCCAGGCCGCGCACGGCGAGGATGCCGATCAGCCCCAGGGTCATGAGCACGGCGATGGCCACGGCGCCGGCGCTGAGCCAGACCCCAGGCGCACCGCCACGCAGCCAGACGCCCAGGGAGCGCCGCCGTCCAACGCCCTGCCCCTGCGGCGCGCCTGTGCTAGAGGGCCGCATAGTTTTTCCTCAGCCGCTGGCGGATCAGTTCGGCCAGGGTGTTCATCAGGAAGGTGAAGCTGAGCAGCACCAGTGCCGCCAGGAACAGCAGCCGGTAATGGGTGCCGCCCACCTCGGATTCGGGCATCTCCACGGCGATGTTGGCCGCCAGGGTGCGCATGCCCTCGAACAGGTTGGCATCCATGATCGGGGTGTTGCCGGTGGCCATGAGCACGATCATGGTCTCGCCGACGGCGCGGCCCAGGCCGATCATCAGCGCCGAGAAGATGCCCGGGCTGGCGGTGAGCAGCACCACCCGCGTCAGGGTCTGCCAGGGGGTGGCGCCCAGCGCCAGGGAGCCCAGGGTCAGGCTACGTGGCACGCTGTAGATGGCATCCTCGGCGATGGAGAAGATGTTGGGGATGACGGCGAAGCCCATGGCCAGCCCGATGATCAGGGCGTTGCGCTGGTCATAGGCGATGCCCAGCTCCTGGCTCAGCCAGAGGCGCAGGTCGCCGGCGAACAGCAGCCCTTCCAGCGAGGGGCTGAGCCATAGCGCCAGGGCGGTGGTCAGCAGCACCACCGGCAACAGCAGCAGGCTTTCCCAGCCTTCCGGGATCCGCTCGCGCAGCGTGAGCGGCAGGCGCGACCAGCCAAAGCCCGCGGCGAGGATGGCCAGCGGCAGGAGCAACAGCAGGCTGAACAGCCCGGGCAGGTGGTTTTCCACGAAGGGCGCCAGGAACAACCCGGCGAAGAAGCCGAGGATCACCGTGGGCAGGGCCTCCATCAGCTCGATGACCGGCTTGACCGTGCGCCTCATGCGCGGCGCCATGAAGTAGGCGGTGTAGATCGCCGCGGCGATGGCCAGGGGCGCGGCGAACAGCATGGCGTAGAAGGCCGCCTTGAGGGTGCCGAAGGTCAGCGGCGCCAGGCTCAGCTTGGGTTCGAAGTCCGCGGTGGCGGCGCTGGACTGCCAGACCCGCGCCGGTGCTTCGTAATTCTCGTACCAGACCTTGCCCCAGAGCGCCGACCAGGAGACTTCCGGGTGCGGATTGTCCAGGCGGAAGCCGAGCAGCCGACCGTTCTCTTCCAGCAGCAGCCGGTCGGCGCGCGGCGACAGCGCCAGCACCCCGGCGGCGGGGGCGAGCTGCTCACGCAGCAGGGTGCGCCCGGCGGTGCTGTGGAAGACCCCGAGTTCACCGGCGGCATCCAGCGCGACGAAGCCCTTGCGCCGCTGCTCGGGCACCAGCTGGACGATGGGCGCCGTGCCTAGTTGGAAATCGCGGATATGCCTCAGCACCGGTTCGCCATCCTGTCCGCGGACCATGAACCACTGACTGACGCCACCCTTGGCGGTACCCACCAGCAGCGATACGCCGCCCAGCAGCTGGGCGCTGGCGGTGACCTCGTTGTCGGCGGCATCGAGCAGCTTGTAGTGGCCGTTGAGACTGCCGTCATGCAGGTCGAAGACATCCGCCTGGGCGCGGCCATTGAGGGCATAGAGCCAGCGGCCGCGAGGATCGAGGTGAATGGCCTTGACCGCGGCATTGAGCGGCCCGAGGGTGATCGAGGTGCGGACCGGCGTGGCCTGGTCGCCGGTCACCGGAGTCGCCAACCCGCCGAGACGCAGGGCCGTCACCCGGTTGCCCTGGGCCCCGGCCAGCACCAGCAGGTCCTCGTCGCCAGCGATGGCGACCCGCTCCAGGGCCGCGCGCGGCGCGCCCAGGTCCAGGGGCTCGCGCCCGTAGGGGAAGTCCAGTTCAGGGGTGATGACCCGCTCGCCCTGGGGATAGCGGGAAACATAGCGCTTGTGCGCCACCAGCACGCGACCATCGGACAGACCCAGGGCGATCAGCCCACGGGGGGCATCCTGGGCCTGGCTGCTGATGGTGACGCCAGGCGGCAACGGCAGGCGCTCGCGGATGACCGGCTGGCCGTCGGCCAGGGTAAAGAACGTCGCTTCGCCGCCCTGGGAGAGGTGCAGGCCGAGGCGATTCTGTTCGTCGACACCCAACAGCAGCGGCGCCCCGGCCGTTGCCAGCCAAGCGGGTTGCGGCAGCGGCTCGGCTTCGAGACTGGCACCGCGCAGCAACGGCAGCACCACATAGGCCAGATAGAAGAAGATCAGGGTGATGGTGGCCAGCACGGCCAGGCCGCCGGCCAGCACCGAGCCCCGTACCAGTCGATCCTGCAGCGCCCGCCAACGTCGCCGCCGGCGCAGTGCAGGCGTGTTGAAGTCCAGCCGAGCAGGGCCGCGAGGATCGGGCGGGGACGGAGGTACCGGGGATTTCATGGCGCAGAGCCTAATCACGTCGTGTGACAGAAAGGTTACAGCGAATGGGCGGCCAGGGGCGCCCCGCCCAGTGCGGGCGTTGAGCGCCGGCCGCTCAGTAACCCAGCGTCTTCAGCGCCTGCTGCACCACGGGGGCCGGCAGGGGAATATAGCCGTCCTTGAGCACGGCCTCCTGACCGTTGCGCGAGAGGATCAGGCGCAGGAATTCCCCTTCCAGGGGATTGAGCGGGCGGTTGGGCGCCTTGTTGACATAGACGTAGAGATAACGCGCCAGCGGATAGCGCCCGGACAGGGTGTTTTCCTGGTTGTCCTCGACGTAGTCGGTGGTGCCTTGCCGGGCCAGCGCCAGGCTGTGGACACTGGCGGTCTGGTAGCCGATACCGGAGTAGCCGATGCCACCCAGCGACTGGCTGATGGCCTGGACCACCGAGGCCGAGCCCGGCTGCTCGTTGACGTTGGCGCGGAAGTCGCCGCGGCACAGCGCCGCTTCCTTGAAGTAGCCGTAGGTGCCCGACACCGAATTGCGGCCGAATCTCTGGATCGGCCGCTTGGCCCAGTCACCGGTCAGGCCCAGGTCGCCCCAGGTCTTGATCTCGTGCGGACCGCCGCAGAGCCGGGTGCTGGAAAAGATCGCGTCGACCTGCTCCAGGGTCAGCTGGCGCAGGGGATTGTCCTTGTTGACGAAGATCGCCAGGGCATCGATGGCCACCGGCACCGCGGTGGGCGGGTAGCCGAAGCGCTGCTCGAAGGCCTGCAGCTCGGCGTCCTTCATCTTGCGACTCATGGGACCGATGCCGGCGGTGCCTTCGGTGAGCGCCGGCGGTGCCGTGGACGAGCCGGCCGCCTGGATCTGGATATTGAGGTTGGGATACTGGCGCTTGTAGCTCTCCGCCCAGAGCGTCACCAGGTTGGCCAGGGTGTCGGAGCCCACGCTCGACAGATTGCCGGAGATTCCGCTCACCTTCTGGTAGTCGGGGATGGCCGGGTCGACGCCCTCGGCCCGAGCGGTCGTGCCACCTAGCGCCAGGGCGAGCGCCACAGCGGTCAGCGGACCTTTGATGTCCATACCGGATTCCTCGCGGGGATGGGAGACGGGCCTGGGCCGGCGACGCTCAGACGCGACCTGGCACTTTAGCCGGGCATTGTGACGGATTTATGAGAGACCGCCAGCCAGGGTGGCGGGTTCGACTAGGCTGCAAGAGGACCTGCGCTGCACCACCCTGGCGCAGGCCTGGCGTCCGGACCTGCCCTGATCGCTCTCGCTGGCGGCCTTGATGGACCGGACCAACATTTGCACAGCTAAGCATTCATCTCAGTGCAGAGGAACGCACCATGGCCCAGGCTCTTCCGACGTCCTCCACCCCGGCCGCTCAGGCAACCACCGCCCCGCCCTCGCGCGCCAAGCTGATCGCCGCGGCCAGTCTCGGCAACGGCCTGGAGATGTTCGACTTCACCGTCTTCAGCTTTTTCGCCGCCATCATCGGCCAGCTCTATTTCCCCTCGGATACCCCCTACGGCTCCTTGCTGATGGCGGTCGGGGTCTTTGGCGTCGGCTTCGTCATGCGGCCGCTGGGCAGCATGGTGCTGGGCGCCTATGCCGATCGCCACGGGCGCAAACAGGCCATGCTGCTGACCATTTCGCTGATGGGCCTGGGCAGCGCCCTGATCGCCTTTACCCCGACCCATGCCCAGATCGGCCTCGCCGCGCCGCTGATCCTGCTGTTGGGACGGCTGTTGCAGGGCTTTTCCGCGGGCGGCGAGATTGGCGCCGCCACCACCCTGCTGCTGGAGTCGGCCAGCCCCGGCCGGCGCGGCTTCCATGTCAGCTGGCAGGTGATCAGCCAGGGCGGCAGTGCCCTGCTCGGCGCCGGTCTGGGCGCCCTGCTCACCCGCAGCCTGTCAGAGGCCGAGCTGCATGCCTGGGGCTGGCGCATCCCCTTCCTGGTCGGCCTGCTGATCATTCCGGTCGGCCTCTATATCCGCCGTCAGGTGGACGAGACCTGGAGCGGCGCCGGCACGGTCGAGGGCGGCCCGGTGCGCGCCTTCCTGCGCGAGCATCCGCGGCGCTTCGGCCTGGGCCTGCTGATCGTGATGTCGGCGACCCTGCTGACCTACCTGATGCAGTTCTACATGCCCACCTACATGACCCGCATCGTCGGCCTGCCGGCCACCAGCGCCTACCTGGCCGGGGTGGCCTCCAGCGCCGTGCAGATGGCCGCCGCCCTGGCCGCCGGGCTGCTACTGGATCGCTTCGGTCGCTACAAGCCGGTGGCCCTGGTCAGCCTGGCGGTGGCCCTGCTGGGCATCTACCCGGCCTTCGTCTGGCTGAATGACCCCACCACCCAGGGCCTGGCCTTCGCCGCCCGCTTCGTGGTGATCACCGCCATGAGCGTCAACATGACCGCCGGGCTGCTGCTGATCCTCGCCGGCCTGCCGCGGCCGGTGCGCGCCACGGGACTGGCCATGACCTACGCCCTGGCGGTGACCCTGTTCGGCGGCACCGCCCAGTTCATCGCCACCTGGCTGATTGAGGCCACCGGCAGCCCGCTCGCCCCGGCTTGGTACCTGATCGTCATGCTGCTGATAGGATGGCTGGCACTGCTGAGCTATCCCGAACGCCACCTGGATTGAGAGAGATCGCCATGAGCCTTGCCACTGCTGCGGATCAAGACGCCACCGCCCGTCATATCGCCGGCTACCTACCGGAAATGGTCGCCCTGCGCCGCGACATCCACCGCCATCCCGAACTGGGTTACCAGGAACAGCGCACCAGCGACCTGGTGGCCGCCGCCCTCGCGGGCTGGGGCTACGAAGTCCATCGCGGCCTGGGCGGCACTGGGGTGGTCGGCACCCTGCGCGCCGGCAGCGGCAGCAAGGTGCTGGGCATCCGCGCCGACATGGACGCCCTGCCGATCCTGGAAACCACCGGGCTCGACTACGCCAGCCAGCACCCGGGCCGCATGCATGCCTGCGGTCACGACGGCCACACCACCACCCTGCTCACCGCCGCCCGCTGCCTGGCCGAGACCCGCGCCTTCGACGGCACCCTGCACCTGATCTTCCAGCCGGCCGAGGAAGGCCTGGGCGGCGCCCTGAAGATGATGCAGGACGGCCTCTTCGAGCTGTTCCCCTGCGACCAGGTGTTCGGTCTGCACAACATGCCCGGCGTGCCCACCGGCAAGTTCTGCTTTGTCGACGGCGCGGCCATGGCCTCCTCTGACACCGCCCTCCTGCGCATCCGCGGCCAGGGCGGCCACGGCGCGGTGCCGGACAAGGCGGTCGACCCCATCGTCGCCAGTGCGGCCACGGTCATGGCGCTGCAGACGGTGGTGTCGCGCAACGTGGCGCCGCTGGATACGGCGGTGATTACCGTGGGCAGCATCCACGGCGGCGAGGCGTCCAACGTCATCCCCGACGCCGTGGAGATGAAGCTGACCATCCGCGCCTTCCAGGACAGCACCCGCGACCTGCTGGAGCAGCGCATCGGCGCCCTGGTGCGCGCCCAGGCGGAAAGCTTTGGCGCCACCGCCGAACTGGACTACCAGCGCGGCTATCCGGTGCTGGTCAACCACGACGGTCCCACCGCCTTCGCCCGCCAGGTGGCGGTCGAGCACTTCGGCGCCGACGCCCTGCATCCCTTCGCGCCCATCCCGGCCAGCGAGGACTTCGCCTACATGCTGCAGCAGGTACCCGGTTGCTACCTGTTCGTCGGCAACGGCCCCAGTGCCAACCTGCACAACGCGGCCTACGACTTCAACGACGCCCTGCTGCCGGTCGGCGCGCGCTACTGGGTCAAGCTGACCGAGGCCTTCCTCACCGCCTGAGGCGCCGCCCCGCCGGCACCCTCACCCGGGGCGCCGGCGACGGAATCTTCACGCACGGGCCGCTAGACTGCAGGGTCATTTCCCAACCTCGAGAGGTCGCCATGCGACGTGTTCCGCGCCTGGGCTGGCGCCAGGGTCTGGCGCTGGGCGTTGCCGTGCTGGCCGCAGGCTTCGCCTATCCGGCCTGGCGGCATTTCCATCCGGTCAGTGCGGCCGAGGGCTGGCGCTATCGGGAATTCGCCGCCGACATCCCCATGGTCAGCGCCCTGGCCCTGGATGCCGATGGCAGCCTGTTCGTGACCCAGGAATTTTCCAGTCGCCGCGGCAGTCTGCTGCGGCTGCTGCCCACGGGCGAGCGCCAGCCGGTGCTGGGCGAGCTGTCCAAGCCCGATGGTCTGGTCATGTTCCAGGGCGGTCTGGTGGTCAGCCAGGAAGGCGGGCCGCTGCCGGTGTTTCTCCTGCGCGACGGGCACCGCGACGCCCTGTTCGACGGTAACGATGTCGAGGGCATCGCCACCGATGGCCGGACCCTCTATGCCATCGAGGACCTGCCGCGCGGTCGCCTGCTCAGCTACGACCCGCTGCAACGCCGCCTGGCGGTGCTGCGCGAGGGCCTGGAAGAAGGCGAAGGGGTGGCGCGCTGCCCGGATGGCCGGCTGTTCTATACCGAAAAGGCCAAGGGGTGGGTCAAGCAGTGGCAACCCGGGGGTGCAGACACCCTGGTCGCCACGGGCCTCGACGCCCCCGGTTTCGTGCAGTGCTCGGCCGACGGCCTGTGGATCACCGAAGACGCCACCCACGGCGCCCGGGTGCTGCTGGTGCAGCCCGACGGCCGACTGGTCACGGTGCTCTCGCACCTACGCTCGGCGCAGACCCTGATCCCTCGCGGCGACGGCCATTATCTGGTCGCCGAGCAGGGGCGCAACCGCATCCTGGAATTGTCGCGAGAAGCCGGAGCCGCTCGCTAAGAGTCTGCTCATAATCTGCTGCGCGTCGGCCAAACCACGTTGAAAAGGCTTTCGGAATGCTCATTTACGATCTGTAAACTCCGCTTCCTCAAGCCTTTTCGCCTTGTTTGGCTCTAGCTCGCGAGATTATGAACAGGCTCTAAGTCGGCTCCGGGGGCCTCAGGGCAGGCGATACACCAGGCAGGGATTGCCGTTGAGCCGGCGCCCCAGCACCGGGGTCAGGTCGGCAAGCGGGGTACCCGCCAGCAGTTCACGGTCGTCGCGGGCGAGGATGATCCAGGCACCGGACGGCAGGTGCGCCAGGTCCGCGACCTGGGGTCGGGCGATGAAGATCGGCTGCTCGTCGTGGTCCAGGTTCATCATGTAGCGGATCGCCCAACTGTCCTGGCCGAGACCAAAGAACACCAGCGGACCCGGCTGCTGCTGACGCAGACCCTCCACCTGCTGGACGAAACCGCGGGTGTCGTACTGCAGGTCCTGGGCTGGCTCCACCACCGTGACCAGCATCAGCCACTGGGCGGCCAGCGCCAGGGCGCTCAGGGCAAGCAGCCGGCGACTGCCGGTCAGGCGCCGCCAGCCGACCAGGGCGGCGATCTGCAGCAGGACGAAGGCCGGCACCAGCAGCGCCAGGGAGACGTCCGGCCAGTAGCCGTGGCGCTGCCAGAGGTGACGGCAGACCAGCATGGCGATCAGGGCGAGCCCCGGCAGGGCTAGTACCAGCGCCGTGTAGAGCGGCGCGACCCGGCGGAACCAGCTCTCCGCACGCAGCAGGCCATGGGCGGCGATGGCGGCCAGGAAAGGCACCATGGGCACCACATAGTAGGCGCGCTTGAAGTGCGGGATGGACAGTCCGACCAGGATCAGCAGACCGCTCCCGGCGAGGCCCAGCAGCAGGCGGCGCTGGGCGGTGTGCGGCCAGGTCAGCAGACGACGGCGCTCGGCCAGCAGCACCAGCAGCGCCAGGGGCAGCACCGGCAGATAGCGATACAGCCCCAGCTGCAGATAGAACCAGAACGGCTTGCCGCTCTCGTCCAGCCGGCCGGTGACCTGCATGTGCCAGACCTCGGCGGCGAAAGCCGCCCCGCCCTCGTGATGGGCCAGCTGGATCAGCGTCCACCAGCCCAGGGCGAGCAAGGCGAGACCGGCCAGGCCATAGCCAAAGAGGCGCTGCAGGGCGAAGGTGCGGCGCGCCGGCTCGCCCCAGGCGACCACCAGCCAGTAGAGGCAGACCACGCCACAGGGCTCGATCAGCCCCAACGGGCCGCGGATGGCGAAGCCCAGGGCGAACAGCGGCAACACCAGCAGGCGGCGCAGCGGGCGGCCGTCGCGGTCGGCGCTATGGAGCAGGTAGAAGCAGAGCAGCACCACCAGGGCGACCAGCTGGTCCAGGCAGACCGCGCGGGCCTTTTCCAGCCATTGCGGGGTCAGGGCCACCAGCAGCACCGTGAGCAGTGCCCAGGCACGGCGGGTGTCGGCCAGCAGGCGATAGGTCAGCGCCAGCACCGCGGCCGAGGCCAGGGCGGTGGGCAGCACGTTGGCCAGGTGATTGGGCGCGCCGATCACCCGCGCGGCCAGCCAGCTCAGCCAGGTGGCGGTGCCGGGATAGTCCGGATAGGGCTGGCCGTAGGTGGTGGCGAAAAAGGATGGGCCATGGCGAAACATCTCGCCGAGGAAGACCGCCCAGCGACCGTCGAAGCCCTGGGGCGCCTGGTTCCAGATGCCGAGGGTGAACATCAGGGTGGCGACCACCCCGAGCAGCAGGCTTTCACGGCGCAGGCGACTGGCCGCCGGCAGCGCGTAGAGGGGCGCGCTGCGTGGGGTCAGGGGCATGGGCGAGACCATCAGGCGGCATCCACGCGGCGGGTGACCTGAGGACCGCCCAGGGCGGCGCCACGCCCGATGGCGAAGTATTCGATGCCGCGGCGCTCCATGCGCTCGGGATCGAACAGGTTGCGCCCGTCGAAGATCAGCGGCTGGTTGAGCTGGCGGGCGATGAGGTCGAAGTCCGGCGCCTTGAACTGTTGCCACTCGGTACAGATGACCAGGGCATCGGCCCCGGCCAGGGCCGCCTCGGGGGTACCCATCAGCGCCAGGCGTTCGTCATGGCCATAGAGGCGCTGGGCCTCGGCCATGGCCACCGGATCGAAGGCGCGCACCTTGGCGCCGGCCGCCCAGAGGGCTTCCATCAGTACCCGGCTGGGCGCATCGCGCATGTCGTCGGTGTTGGGCTTGAAGGCCAGCCCCCAGAGGGCGAAGGTACGGCCACGCAGGTCACCGTCGAAGTAGGTATTGATGCGCTCGAACAGCTTGGTCTTCTGGCGCACGTTGATGGCTTCCACGGCGCGCAGCAGGTCCAGCTCCACCTGGTTTTCCTCGCCGGTGCGGATCAGTGCCTGCAGGTCCTTGGGGAAGCAGGAGCCGCCGTAGCCGCAGCCCGGGTAGATGAAGTGGTGGCCGATGCGCGGATCGGCGCCGATGGCCTGGCGCACCGCCTCGATGTCGGCGCCGACGTGCTCGGCGAGTTCGGCGATCTGGTTGATGAAGCTGATCTTGACCGCCAGCAGGCTGTTGGCGGCGTACTTGGCCAGCTCGGCGCTGCGCAGGTCCATGCACTGGATGCGGTCATGGTTGCGGTTGAAGGGCGCATAGAGTTCGCGCATCAGGTCGCGGGCCACCGGCGAATCGGTGCCCACCACGATGCGATCGGGCTTCTTGCAGTCGGCGATGGCGGCGCCTTCCTTGAGGAATTCCGGGTTGGAGACCACCTCCACGTGCAGGGTGCGGCCCTCTTCGGCGAGCACCTCGTGGATCAGCGCGCGGACGCGGTCGCCGGTGCCCACCGGCACGGTGGACTTGTTCACCACCAAGAGCGGATCGCGGGATACCGGTTGACCGATCAGCGGCTCGCGACGCAGGCGGGCGATGGTCTCGGCCACGGCGAAGACGGCGGACAGATCGGCCGAGCCATCTGCGGCCGGCGGGGTGCCGACGGCGATGAACTGCACGGCGCCATGGGCCACGGCCTCGGCGGCCTCGTGAGTGAACACCAGGCGGCCGGCGGCCAGGTTGCTGCGCACCAGCTCTTCCAGACCCGGCTCATAGAGGGTCACCTCGCCGCGCTTGAGCTTGTCGATCTTGGCGCGGTCGATGTCCATGCACACCACCTGGTGGCCGACTTCCGCCAGCACGGCGGCCTGCACCAGACCCACGTAGCCGATGCCGAAAACGCTGATGTTCATAGGGTATTCCTCAGGGTGGGAGCGGCGCTGGCGCGGGGCCCGCCGACGAGGGCGACGCCGGCCACGACCAGCGCGACGCCCAGGGTTTTCCAGGGGGTGAAGGATTCGGCGGCGCCTGGCAGCCAGGCCGCGCCGAGGTGGACGAACACATAGGAGAGGCCGAGCGCCGCATAGGCGCGACCCAGCGGCAGGCGCGCCAGGGCGGCCAGCCAGGCCAGCAGCGACAGGCCATAGCAGAGGATGCCCAGGGCCAGCAGCAGACCGGCCGCGCCGAACAGCGCCGACGGCGTGCTCAGCCACGTGGCCATCGCCGGCAGCCGCACCAGGGCGGCGCGCAGCGAGAGTTGCGCGAGGGTGGTGAGCAGGATGCTCAGGCCGAGCGGCAACAGGCCGTTCATAGCTGGCCCCCCAGCAGGGCGGCACCGGCGACGATGCACAGGCAGCCGCACCAGGCGCGGGCGTCCACCCGCTCGCCGAACACCAGCCGGGCCAGCAGGGTCACCGCCAGGGTGTTGAGCGAGAGCAAGGGATAGGCGACGCCCACCGGCACCCGCTGCAGCACCGCGCACCAGACCAGCAGGGCCAGGCCCAGGCAGACCAGGGCGCCCCACAGCCAGGGCGAGCGCAGTCGTGCGGCCAGGGCATTGCCGGCAGTCACCGCGCGCTTCTGGCCCAGTTGGCCGGCGCAGGTGAGGCCGATCACCACGGCGATCAGCAGGCCGTCGAGGGCGGTCACGGTGTCGGCCTCGGATAGACCAGCAGCACCAGGCGCTCGCTGGCGATGCTCTCGCCGGGCTCGGGCAGGCTGTCGAGCAGCTGGCGGTCACTGGGGCCGTCGACCCGCAGCAGGATGGCCACCGGACTCTGGTCGCGATGGGCGGCGAGCCAGGCGGCCAGGTCGCGCTCTTCGATCAGGCGGCCGCTGGCCGGTTCGCGGGCGAAGCCGTACTTGAGCTCGCCCGGACCGCCCACCAGCACCACGTCGTCGCGGTGGCTGGCCCAGGCCAGGCTGGCGGCCACGCCGAGGTCGTTGCTGACCAGCAGGCCGGCATTCTTGAAGTGGCCGAGCTGGGCCTGGATGAAGCTGCTCGGCAGCTTGTTGTCGACCAGGCTGTTGGGCAGGGCGATGGACAGCAGCGGCAGCAGCACCCAGAGCGCCAGGGCCGGCGCCAGCAGGGTGCGCCGCGGCCAGACCAGGGCGGCCAGACCGGCCAGCAGTAGCGCCAGGGGCGCCAGCAGGGCCAGGGCACGGGTCAGGCCTTCGCCGCTTTCATAGAGGCGACCGCCATAGATCAGCAGGGCGGCAACGCCGGCCAGGCCCAGCAACAGATTGCACAGGCCGTTCAGGCGCAGGGCGCCGGTGGCGCCGCGGCGGCCCGCCTCCAGCAGGGTGCGCGCCAGCAGCGGCACCAAGGCGGCCAGGGTCGGCAGCAGGTAGGTGGGCAGCTTGCCGCGGCTGAAGCTGAAGAACAGCAGCTGGCCGACCACGGCAATGCCGAGGAAGGCGGTACCGGCATGGCGGCGCTCCTGCCAGGTCCGGCCCAGGGTACGCGGTAGCAGGCCGGCCCAGGGCAGGATGGCCAGTAGCAGCACCGGGCCATAGAACCAGAACGGGCGCTCGTGCTGGGCATCCTGGCCGGCGAAACGCTGGATGTGCTCGTGCCAGAAGAAGAAATTCCAGAAATCCGCATCGCGCTGGGCCACCAGCAGCGCCCAGGGGGCGACCACCAGGATCGCCACCAGCACCGCCAGCGGACCGCGGCAGAGCAACTCGCCCAGGCGCCGCTGCAGGAGGAAGAAGGGCACGGCCACCAGCACCGGCAGCACCAGGGCGAGAAAGCCCTTGGTCAGCAGGCCGCAGCCACAGGCCAGGCCCAGCAGCGCCCACTGGGCCAGGGCCGCGCCGCGGGTCGCGGCGGCCTGGGCCTGCCAGAGGGCGAGCAGCGCCAGCGCCATCCAGAAGGCGAACTGGGCGTCGAGGGTGACGTAGGTGGCCAGACCCGCCACGGCCACGCAGGAGAGATAGACCACCCCGGCAAGCAGCGCCAGCGGGCGGTCCTGCCAGATCAGCCGGGTCAGGCGCGCCACCAGGGCGGCGGTGGCGAGACTGGCCAGCAGCGGCACCAGGCGTACGCTGAACAGCGAATCACCGAGCCAGGCCTGGGCGATGGCCTGGGTCCAGTAGCCGCCGATGGGTTTCTCGAAATAGGGCAAGCCGAGGAAGTGCGGCACCACCCAGTCGCCACGCCGCCAGAGTTCCTGGGCGATCTGCGCATAGCGCGACTCGTCCGGGATCCACAGGCCACGCCAGGCCAGCGGCAAGGCATAGGCCAGCAGTGCCAGCGGCAGCAGCATCCACAGGCGTCGCCGACTCATGCCTGCACGCCCAGCCAGCCCTGGCGTCCGGCCAGGCTGCCCCGCACCAGATTGCCCGCGGGCAACTGGCGCGGATCGGCTGGCAGACGGTCGCCCAGGGTCAGGAACAGGACACCCTCTTCCCGCGCCGCCTTGAGCAGGGCGCGAAAGTCCTCGGCGAAGGCGATGCCTTCCACCTCGGCGTGCAGGGTGTAGACGTTGAGCGCACCCGGACGGAAGCGCTTGAGCAGATAGTCGTTCCAGTCACCGGCGGCCAGCTCCGGGCCAACCACCTCGTCGAAGGTCGGCATGTCCACCGGCACCTGAGGGGTGCCGTGGCTGCCGTTGCCCAGCCGCGGGCGGAACAGCGCACTGCCGCGGCAATCGCTGTTGTACCTGAGGCCGAAGGCTTCCTTGGCCAGCACCACCCGCGGATCGGCGCGCCAGCCGGCGGCGGCGGAGCAGTCGACCCGGGCGCCGAGGATGTCTTCCAGGGCCTGCAGGCCACGGCCGAATTCCGCGCCCAGGCGCTCCAGGCTCCAGCTGCCGGTGTGGGCCTGCCAGGCATGGTGATCCCAGGCGTGCAGCCCGACCTCGTGGCCACGGGCGCGGGTCTCGCGCATCAGGTGACCGAGGTCGCGGCCGATGGGCCGGCCCGGCCAGGCGGTGCCGGCCAAGAGGATGTCCCAGCCATAGAGGCTGGCGGCCTTGGATCTGAGCATCTTCCACAGGAAGGTGGGCTTCACCAGGCGCCACAGGTGGCGCCCCATGTTGTCCGGTCCGACGCTGAAGAAGAAGCTGGCCTTGACCCCGGCTTCGTCCAGCAGGTCGAGCAGCCGCGGTACCCCTTCGCAGGTGCCGCGATAGGTGTCCACGTCGATGCGCAGGCTGGCCGGAATCAGGGCTTTCATCAGGCCTCCCGCTGCGCCATGGCTTCGCGCAGGAAGAAGTCCAGCGTCTTGCCGACGGTGGCGGCCATGGCGGTGCTCGGCTGCCAGTCGATCAGGCGGCGGGCGTTTTCCACGCTGGGCTTGCGGTGGGCCACGTCCTGGTAGCCATCGCCATAGAAGCTCTTGCTCTCCACCTCGCGGAAGCCGGCGAAGGGCGGGAACTCGTGGCGCAGCGGATGGGCCTCGAACTGGGCCAGCAGCTCTTCGGCCAGCTCGCGAATGCTCGCTTCGTTGTCCGGATTGCCGATGTTGATGATCTGGCCGTCGCAGCGACCGCCCTGGTTCTCGATGATACGGAACAGCGCCTCGATGCCATCGTCGACGTCGGTGAAGCAGCGCTTCTGGGCGCCGCCGTCGACCAGCTTGATCGGAGTGCCTTCCACCAGGTTGAGGATCAGCTGGGTGATGGCGCGGGAGCTGCCGATGCGCGCCGAGTCCAGGCGATCCAGGCGCGGGCCCATCCAGTTGAACGGACGGAACAGGGTGAATTTCAGGCCCTTGGCGCCATAGGCCCAGATGACCCGGTCGAGCAGCTGCTTGGAGACCGAGTAGATCCAGCGCTGCTTGTTGATCGGGCCGACCACCAGGTTGGAGCGGTCTTCGTCGAAGCGCTCGTCCTGGCACATGCCGTACACCTCGGAGGTGGACGGGAAGATCACGCGCTTACCGTATTTCACGCAGTGGCGAACGATCTTGAGGTTTTCCTCGAAGTCCAGTTCGAACACGCGCAGCGGATTGCGGGTGTATTCGATGGGGGTGGCGATGGCCACCAGCGGCAGCACCACGTCGCACTTCTTGATGTGGTATTCCAACCACTCGGTGTGGATGGAGATATCGCCCTCCACATAGTGGAAATTCGGATCTAACTTGAGGCGCTCGATGGCGTCGGAGCCGATGTCCAGGCCATAGACCTCGTACTCGCCGTCGGCCAGCAGGCGCTCGGAGAGGTGGTTGCCGATGAAACCGTTGACGCCGAGGATCAGCACCCGGTTACGGCGCTTGGCGCGGCGATCCTGGCGGTGCAGGCGGGCACCGGCCACCAGGCCGGCTTCGCGGGCCAGTTGCGGACCGGACAGATAGAGGCCGTTGTCGCCCAGCTGGCCGGCCTGGATTTCCAGGACGCCTTCGCCACAGGCGATGCGCAGCGGCTCCAGGCTCAGCACGCTGCCGGGGGCCTGGCCATGGCTTTCCTGACGCGCCTGGGCGCCCCAGACGATCAGCTTGCGATCACCGATCCAGCCAAAGGCGCCCGGATAGGGTTGGGTCACCGCGCGCACCAGGTTGTTCAGCTCCACGGCCGGACGACTCCACTCCAGCTCGCCATCGGCGGCGCTGCGGCGGCCAAAGGTGGTGGCCTGGCTCTCGTCCTGCTCGCGCTCGGTCAGGCGGCCTTCGGCCAGGGCCGGCAGGCTGTCGCGCAGCAGCGTCTGGCTGGCTTCGCGCAGCTTGGCGTGCAGGGTCAGGGCGGTGTCGTCGGCGGCGATGGCGACGCGTTGCTGGGCGACGATGGCGCCGGCGTCGGCGCGCTGGACCATGCGGTGCAGGGTCACGCCGGTCTCGGTCTCGCCGTTGACCAGCACCCAGTTGGCCGGGGCGCGACCGCGGTAGCGCGGCAGCAGCGAACCGTGCAGGTTGTAGGCGCCGCGCTTGGCGCAGGCCAGGACGTCGTTGGACAGCAGGTTGCGGTAGTAGAAGGAGAAGATGAAATCCGGCTCCAGGGCGCGGATGCGCTCGACCCAGATCGGGTGGTTGACGTCTTCCGGGGCGTGCACCGGGATGCCGTGGCGGGCGCAGAGCTGGGCCACCGAACCGAAGAAGCGGTTCTCGCTAGGGTCATCCGGATGGGTGAAGACGGCGGCGATGGGATAGCCGGCCTGGATCAGCGCGGCGAGGCCGGCGCAGCCGATGTCGTGGTAGGCGAAGACGATGGCGGTTTTCATCAGGGGCTTTCCTGTTACTGGATCTGGCGCAGCGGCGCCGGCGAAGGAGAAAGGGTGGCGGCGCGGATCACTTGTTCCACGTGGAACCGGGGCCGGGCACGGACGTCGTGGTACACCCGGCCGAGGTACTCGCCGAGCAGACCGAGGCCGACGAACTGGGCGCCGGTAAAGATGAACAGCACGGCGAACAGCGAGAACACGCCATCGGCCGCCCACTCGGCGCCGTGGGTGACGCGCAGCACCAGCAGCAGTGCGGCGAAGAGGAAACCGAAGATGGCCAGGCCACCGCCGAACAGGCTGAGCATGCGCAGCGGGGTGGTGGTCATGCAGGTCAGCAGGTCGAACATCAGGTTGATCAGCTTGAGGAAGCCGTACTTGGAATCCCCGTGTTCGCGCTCGGCGTGGGCCACCTCGATCTCGGTGGTGTGGCGGGCGAAGCTGTTGGCCAGGATCGGGATGAAGGTGCTGCGCTCGTGGCAGGCCAGCATCGACTGCACCACCTGGCGACGATAGGCGCGCAGCATGCAGCCGTAGTCGCGCATGGCGACGCCGGTGGAACGCTGCACGGCGCGATTGATCAGCCGCGACGGCAGGGTGCGCAGGTAGGAGTCCTGGCGCTGCTGGCGCACGGTGCCGACCACGTCATAACCCTGGGCGGCGGTGTGCACCAGGCGCGGGATCTCTTCCGGCGGATTCTGCAGATCGGCGTCCAGGGTGATGATCAGATCGCCCCGGGCCTGCTCGAAGCCGGCGAGGATCGCCGAGTGCTGGCCGTAGTTGCGATTGAGCAGCACCGCCACGACGGGACTGTCCGGCTCGCTGGCGGCCTGCTGCAGCAGTTCGGCGCTGCGGTCGCGGCTGCCGTCGTCGACCAGGATGATCTCCACCTGGCAATCCAGCAGGCGGCAGGCGGCGCGGGTGCGGCGCAGCAGCTCCGGCAGGCTGGCTTCTTCGTTGTAGACGGGGATCACCACGGATACCCGGTCGATCGCATAGGGCTTCATGCGCCTTTCTCCAGCAGGTCTTCGATGGCGCCGACCACGCGGTCGACGTCGGCGAGGGTCATGTCGGGAAACAGCGGGATGGAGCACAGCCGGGCCGAATTCCATTCGCTGTTGGGCAGCGCCAGCTCCGGCCAGCGCTCGCGGTACCAGGGGTGCAGGTGGGTGGCGGTGAAATGGATGCCAGTGCCGATGCCGCGCGCCTTGAGGCCGGCCATGAAGGCTTCGCGCTCCAGCCCGCAACGCTCGGGGCAGATGCGCAGGATGTAGAGGTGCCAGGCGTGGGTCTGGGCGTAGTCGGGCAGCGCCAGCGGGGCGACCGGCAGCTGGGCCAGGCGCTGGGTGTAGGCCTGGGCCAGCAGCCGCCGGTGGCTGTTGATGTCGCCCAGGCGATCCAGCTGCACCAGGGCCAGGGCGGCGTGGATGTCCGAGAGGTTGTATTTGAAGCCGGGCTCCTGCACCTGGGCCTGGGGCTTGCGGCCCAGGGCGTGACGGTCGAAGGCATCCACGGCCAGGCCATGGAATTTCAAGCGGCGCACCCGCTCGGCCAGGGTGGCGTCGTCGGTCACCAGCATGCCGCCTTCGGCGCAGGTCAGGTTCTTGATGGCGTGAAAGCTGAAGATGGCGGTGCCGCGCTGGCCGATGGACTCACCCTGGTAGCGGGTGCCGGCGGCGTGGGCGGCGTCTTCGATCAGCGCCACGCCATGCTCACGGGCCAGGGCGCGCAGCGGGGTCAGGTCGCAGCTGGCACCGGCGTAGTGCACCGGCACGATGGCCTTGGTGCGCGGGGTGATGGCGGCGGCCACCTGCTCGGCGGAGACCATCAGGGTGTCGCGGTCGACGTCGACGAACACCGGGGTGGCGCCGATCAGGGTGATCATGTTGGCGGTGGAGACCCAGGTCAGCGAGGGGGTGATTACCTCGTCGCCCGGGCCGATGTCCAGCGCCAGCAGGGTCACGTGCATGGCGGCGGTGGCCGAGCACAGGGCCACGGCGTGGGCGGCACCCACCGAATCGGCGAAGCGCTCTTCCAGCAGGTTGGCCTGGGGCCCGGTGGTGATCCAGCCCGAGGTCAGCACCCGGCTAACCGCGGCCACTTCCTCGGCGCCGATGCTGGGTCGGGAGAACGGCAGGAAAGGCTCGTCCAGCTGACGCGGGGCGGTGCTCTGGGACAGATCGGTCATGGCGGCTCATCCGAAGCGAGGGGCGCCGGGACAGGACAGCCGACGCGATGAGCCCAGGCTAAGGCGTCTTGCCTTACGGCCCCCTTAGCGCAACCTGACAACTGCCTGACAGCCGGTCAGCTCACTGACCACCCCCGTGAACCTCTTGGCAAAACAAGGGCTTAGCCCACGACGAATGGGGTGCCGGTGGTCGGTGAGAGGCCTAGAATGCTGACCCCTGCCTCCCTGGCAGTCCCGAACCTGACACGAGAGACGACCGCGCCCATGCTGGACAACACCCTGAGCGAACTGGAAACCGCCATCCGCGACCTGCTGCAGCGCAACCAGCGCCTGACCGCCCGCACCCAGGAACTGGAGCAGGCCCTGCTGGCCGCGCGCGAGGAAAACGACACCCTGCAACTGAGTCTGCTGGAGCAGGAAGAACACGGCGCCAGCACCCGCCAGCGCGTGGAAGGCCTGCTGGCCCTGCTCTCCGCGCAGTCGGTGGAGCAGACCGTAGCCGCCGACGCCGAGCAGCGCCACGCGGCCAGCGTCGAGTGAAGACCGCTAACGCGGGCGCCGACGACGAGGTGGAGGTGCTCGGTCGCCGCTACCGCTTCAAGGTGGCCGAAGGCGACCGCGCCGCCCTGCAACAGGCCGCCGCCCGCCTGCGCGACGAACTGGTCGCCATCCAGGGCGATCGCCGCCGCGGTGATGCCATCGAGCTGCTGGTGCTGGCCGCCCTGCGCCTGAGCCTGGACACCGCCGCCGACGCCGGCGCCCTGAGCGCCCTCGACGCCCGCCTCCAGGCCCTGACCGCCGAGGTACGGGCGACGCAGGAGGCCTAGCCTCATCCAAGAGGCACGCCACCCACGCCGCTCTGCCCCCTCTCCCCTGGGGAGAGGGGTGGGGTGAGGGCGCCGCTCCGCTCGAACCCGACCTGCGCTCGACGCCGCCGTGTTGGGCTTCGACGATGGGGCCGTCTCAACCCAACCTACGAAAGCCACAGGTTCCGCCTGTGCGCGACTCCGTAGCGTGGATGACGGCGCAGCCTCATCCAGGAGGCACGGCACCCGCTCCGCCCCCTCTCCCTCGGGGAGAGGGCTGGGGTGAGGGCCACCCCCACTCCCTCATTCCCGCGCAACCGCCCTGCCCCGCTAATCTTGACCACCCCGCTGCCCCGTGCGAGCTTCGGTGCCCTTCCCCTGCCCTGGAGGTCCGTCATGTCCGGTATTCGCTGGCTCGCCCTGCCGCTCTTGAGTATCGCCCTCGGCGCCCAGGCCGCGGCGGAGCCGCTGCCGGCCCTGCTGGACGCCATGGCCCAGCGCCTGACGCTGGCCGATCAGGTGGCCCGCAGCAAGCACGACAGCGGCAAGCCGGTGCTGGACGAAGTCCGCGAACGCCAGGTGCTGCAGGACGTCGCCCAGGCCGCGCCCGCCGCCAGCGTCTCCCCGGCCACCGCCCAGACCTTTTTCGCCGCCCAGATGGAAGCCAACAAGCTGGTGCAATACGGCCTGCTGCAGGCATGGCGGCGCAACGAACAGCCGCTGCCCGCCAGCACGACGGACCTCACGGCACTCAGGACCCAGCTGAACGAGCTCCAGGCCAGGCTGCTCGGCGGTCTCGCCGCCACCGGCGAATTGCGCGCCGCCGCGGACTGCCCGGCGCAGCTGGATCGCGCCCTCGCCGCCCATCTCGCCGCCGCGCGCCCCGATGATCTCCACCGCCTGGCCCTGGTGCGGGCGCTGGGCGATTTCTGCACCCTGCCGCGCTGAGAGCCTGTGCATAATCGGCGGCACGGCGACCGAACCGCGTTGAATCCAAGGACCCTACATGCACATCCTGCTCGTCGAAGATGACGCCACCCTGGCCGACGGTATCCGCCGCGTCCTGGAAGGCCATGGCATGCAGGTCGACCTCCTGCGCACCGGCGCCGAGGCCGACGCCTGGCTGCGCACCACCCGCTTCGCCGTGGTGGTGCTGGACATCGGCCTGCCCGGTGGCCTGGACGGCTTCGAGGTGGTCCGCCGCCTGCGCCAGCGTGGCAGCGATCAGCCGGTGCTGCTGCTCACCGCCCGCGACGCCATCGACGACCGGGTACATGGCTTCGAGGTGGGTGCCGACGACTACCTGGTCAAGCCCTTCGCCGTGCCCGAGCTGGTGGCGCGGATCAAGGCGCTGGTCCGTCGCGCCGGTGGCCAGAGCAGCGCCGACCTCACCCTTGGCGTCTTGCGCCTGGACACCGCCGCCCACCAGGCGCGCCTTGGCGACACCTCACTGGATCTCTCGGCCCGCGAGTGGGCGGTGCTCGAACACCTGCTGCGCCAGGCCGGCAAGGTGGTCTCCAAGCAGCAGATCATCGACGCCCTGGCCCCCTGGGGCAGCGAGGACCTGACCCACAACGCCGTGGAGGTCTATGTCTCGCGGCTACGGCTGAAACTGGCCGACTCCGGGGTCGGCATCCGTACCGTGCGCGGCTTCGGCTATCGCCTGGAAGAAGCCGCGCCATGACCGCCACCGCGCCCAGCCTGCGCCGGCGGCTGCTCAAGTGGCTGGTGCTGCCGGTGCTCCTGGTAAACCTCGCCGGCGCGGTGGTCAGCTATCAGTTCGCCCGCAAACCGGCGTTCAGCGCCCTGGACGGCGATCTCACCGATGCGGTGATCCTGCTGCTCGAACAACTGGAGGTGGATGGCAACGGCCGCCTGTGGCTGCCGACGGAAGCCGACTACCTGCTGCGCCACAACAGCCACGACCACGTCTGGCTGGCGGTCCGCACCCTCGATGGCCAGCTGCTGTTCGGCGATGAGGCCATGCCCGTCCAGGAGATCACCGACGAGATGCGCGACGGCCATACCACCGCCCTGCGCACCCGCATCAACGACCGCTCGGTGTTCATGGTCGGCCGCCTCGGCGCGGTAGCCGGGCAACCGGTGGTGGCCAGCGTGGCCCAGACCCTGAGTCGCCACACCGCCGCCCTGCAGCGCATGGTGCTGACCCTGGTGGCGGTGCAGATCCTGGTCGCCCTGCTGATCGCCGCCCAGTTGCTCTGGGCGGTGCGCCGGGGCCTCAAGCCCCTGGAACGGCTGGAGCGCCAGCTCGACAGCCGCCACTACGATGACCTGGCGCCACTGCGCGAAGAGGGTGCGCCTCGCGAACTGGGCACCTTCGTCACCGCGCTCAACGGCCTGCTGCTGCGCATCCGCGAGGGCGCACGCAACCAGCGCGCCTTTCTCGATGACATGGCGCACCAGTTGCGCACCCCGCTGGCCGGCATCAGCACCCTGACCCAGTGGCTGCGCCAGCGCCATGCCGGGGATGCTGAAAGCGCCGCGGCCCTGGCGCAACTCCAGGCCGCCACCGAGCGCATGACCCGCCAGACCAACCAGTTGCTGACCCTGGCCCGCGCCGCCACCGCACGCCTGGAAAGTCCGCCACGCGAACCCCTGCGGCTGGACGAGCTGATCGGCGCAGCCATGCCCAGCCAGCTGTCCCAGGCCGATGGCCACGGCATCGACCTGGGCTACGAACTGGAGCCGCAGACCGTGCAGGGCAACGCCTTTCAGCTGCGCGACCTGCTCGACAACCTGGTCGACAACGCCCTCAGATACACCCCACGCGGCGGTCAGGTCACGGTAAGGCTGCGCGGCCAGGCCGGAGCGACGGTACTGGAGGTGGAAGACGACGGCCCGGGCATTCCCGAGGCGGAGCGCGAACGCATCTTCGAGCGCTTCTATCGCCTCGACAGCGGCATCCACGGCACCGGTCTGGGGCTGGCCATCGTCCGCGACATCGCCACCGCCCACGACGCCGGCATCGAACTGGCCACCGCAGCAGGCGGCCAGGGCCTGCGGGTGGCCATCCATTTCCCGCCGCTCGTCGTGCCGCAGGCGGAGGCCTCGTAGGTCGGAGCAGGGGCTGCCCTCACCCCAACCCTCTCCCCAGGGAGAGGGGGCGATCCGGCGTGCCCCACACCCTCGTAGGTTGGGCTGAGCACAGCGAAGCCCAACACACCAGAGCCGATCCCCTCACCCCAACCCTCTCCCCCAGAGAGCGGGGGTGATCCGGCGCGCCCTGGCCAACCCCCTACGCCTTAGCACCCTCGCCACCCCGGATTCTCCAGCAACACCGCCATCCCCTGCCCGCCACCAATGCACACCGCCGCCACGCCATACCTGAGCCCCTCGGCGCGCAACTGACGCGCCAGGGTGATGGCCAGGCGCAGCCCGGTGGCGGCCAGCGGATGACCCAGGGCGATGGCGCCGCCGTGCACATTGAGGCGCGCCGGATCCAGCTCCAGGGCCTGCTGCACCGCCAGCAGCTGGGCGCCCTGGGCTTCGTTGATCTCCAGGCGGTCGATGGCGTCCAGGGTCAGGCCGGCGCGGTCGAGCAGGCCCTGGATGGCCGGCACCGGCCCGCTACCCATGAGGTCCGGCGGCACGCCTACCACGCAACTGCCGCGCACCCAGGCCAGTGCCCGTGCCGACGCGGCGGTCGCGCCCCGCGCCAGCAGCACGGCGGCGGCGCCATCGGCCACCGCGCAGCTGTTGCCGGCGGTCTGGACGCCGCCCGGATGTACCGGCGTCAGCCGCGCCAGGGCCTCCGGCGACGTCTCGCGCGGATGGCTGTCATGCTCGACCACCGCGCAGCCCCGCGACAGGCGCAACTCCCGCGGCGCCAGGCCTTCGGCCTCGAAATGGGCCGCCGCCACCGGCACGATCTCTTCCGTGAACCAGCCCTGGCGCTGGGCCGCCAGGGCGCGCTCGAAACTGCGCAGCGCCCAGGCATCCACAGCCTCGCGGGCGATGCCGTGGCGCTGCGCCAGGCGCTCGGCGGTGGCGATCATGTCCAGCCCGGCCGCCGGGTCCTTGAGCGCCTCCCAGAGAAAGTCGTGGAATTCCACCGGCGCGCCGAGGCGAAAGCCGCTGCGGTGGGTGTAGGCGGCGATGGGATTGCGGGTCATGGACTCGGCCGCCACGCACAGCACCCGGCTGGCCTGGCCGCTCTGCAACTGATCGCCTGCCTGGCGCAGCAGCTCCAGGCCGGTGCCGCAGACCCGTTGCACCTGCAGCGCCGGCACCGCCTCGGACACCCCGGCATAGAGGCCGATATGGCGTGGCAGCAGATAGGCATCGAAGCTGGCCTGGGCCACCGAGCCGGCCAGCACGGAATCCACCGCCCCGGCGGCGTGGCCGCGCGCCAGCAGCCCCCGGGCCACGGCGATACCCAGGTCGGTGGGTGATACCTGCCCCAGAGCGCCATTCAGATCGGTCCAGGGCGTGCGCACGCCATCCAGCAGCAGGACATCGTCGTAGAGCGCACTCATTCCGCTAGCCATCGGGTACTCCTCTATTGCAGCAGATAGGCGTCGTAGACCACCGCCTTGCCCAGGCGCATGGCACTGCCCACGCCAATGGCGCGGTTGAGCCAGGCATAGGCCGGGGCGGCGGTCTCGAAGGTCAGGGTGACGCGAAAGAAATAGCGCCGTGGGTCCACCGGCTTGCCGGCGGCCAGCTCGCGCATCACCTCCGGCGGGCCGTAGCGATAGCCCTTGGTCTGCAGATAGATCAGGGCGCCATCGTCGGTCTGCAGCAGATAGCGGGTGTCGATGATGGCCAGGCCATCGGCGGTCACCACCTGCCAGTCGGCGCCGTTGTCGAGGATCCGTCCGTGCAGGCGTTGGCCATCGAAGCGACCGCCGGTGATGGGGATGATGCGCCGCTTGCCCAGGTCGCTGGTCTGGCCCAGCTCCCACACCGGGGCGTCGAGGGCTACCTCGAAACGCGCCAGGGGTTCGAGCTGCAATGGTGGTGGCGTGGCGGTGGCCGGATCGCCGTCCGCCGTGGCCGCGCGGGCCAGGCCGGTCAGCATCAGCAACGTGACCAGCAGCAGGCTACGCATGACGGGGAGCCTCCACGCGGGCGGTGGCCGCGGGTGCCGCCGTCCGCCGTTGCAGCAGGGCCAGCACCGCGCCCGCCGCCACCACTACCGCCGGGGTGGTGGCCACCACCAGGGTCGCCGCACCCCCGCCCACGGCCAGCACCTGGCCGGCCAGCAAGGGGCCGGCCATGGCGCCCAGGCGCCCCACCGCCACCGCCGCACCGGTCCCGGTGGCCCGTACCGCCGCCGGATAGAGCTGCGGCGCCAGGGCATAGAGCACCAGCTGGCCGCCGACCACGAACAGCCCGGCGGCGAAACCGGCCAGGGCCACCAGCGGATAGGCCTTGGCCAGACCCAGCCCGGCCAGACCCAGCAGGATGCCCAGGTAGATGGCCAGCACCGTCAGCCGTGGCCGCCAGCGATCCATGAGCAGGCCGAACAGCACCGAGCCGATGCCGCCGCCCAGGTTGAAGAGGATCTGCACCCCCACCGCCTGGCCGCGGCTGAAGCCCTGGCCCACCAGCAGCGAGGGCAGCCAGTTGAGCAGCATGTACATCACCGTGAGGGTGAAGAAGTAGCCCAGCCACAGCAGCAGGGTGGTCGACAGCGGGATGGCGCCCAGCCAGGCCCCGCGCGGCCCGCTTGCCTGAGGCCCACCGCGCGTGCGCAGAAAGCCGGCAGTCTCCGCCAGGTAGCGTCCGAGCAGCGGCGCCACCAGCAGCGGCGCCAGGCCGCCGACATAGAACACCGTCTGCCAGCGGCCGACGTCCAGCAACCCCACCACCGCCGCCAGGGCGCCACCCAGGGGTACGCCGCAGTACATCAGGCTGACCGCCGTGGCGCGGGCGCGCTCGTCCACCGACTCGGCGGACAAGGCGATCAGATTGGGCAGGGCGCCGCCCAGGCCGATGCCGGTGAGCAGCCGCGCCAGCAGCAGGCTCTCCAGACTCCAGACATGGGCGGTGGCCACCGAGAAGACCCCGAAGATCAGCACGCAGGCGATCAGCACCTTCTTGCGGCCGATGCGATCGGCGCACCAGCCGCCGATGAAGGCGCCGGGCAGCAGGCCGAGGATGCTGGCGCTGAACACCAGGCCCATCTGCCCCGGCTGGAAGCCGAAGGCCTTGGCCATGGCCGGGGCGGCGATGCCCATGGCCTGGAGGTCCATGCCCTCCAGCAGGGCGACGATGAAGCACAGCAGCAGGGTCAGGCGGGCCCCGGGCGGAACGGTCGAGAGCAGGCGCATGGTGGACTCCTCAGAAGCGGAAGGTGGTGGCGGCCATCAGGAAGCTGGTGTCGTCGCCATCGGCCTGGCGCACGGCGGCGCCGGCCTGGAAGTAGCTGTACTCCAGGTCCAGGGTCAGGTTGGCGGTGGGCATCCAGCGCAGGTTGTTGCGCCAGAGGGTGCCGGCCTTGCGCGCCGAGCTGGCCGCGGTGCCCGGCACCGTGGTCATGCCCGGCAGGTAGACGCCGTCTTCGGTGCTCTGCCGCCAGACGCCGAACAGCCCGCTTTCCAGCTGCAGGGTCGGTCGCGGCGCCAGGGTCAGCAGCGGGCCGACCAGATAGAGGTTGGCCAGGGTGGTGAGACCGGAGTCGCCATAGAAGCCATTCTTCGGATAGAGCGGATCGAAGGTGCCGACGCGGTCGTCGCCCAGCGCGTGATCGCCGCTGGCGGCGTCCACCCGCAGGGCCAGCCGCGGCTTCCAGGCGCCGCCCAGGCGATAGCCGGTTTCGCTGCTCAGGCCCCAGGCGCGGATCTGGGCGCCGGCCAGATGCCCGCCCTGCCCGGCCAGGTCCCAGCTCCAGTCCCAGGGACCGGCGTTGCCGAACAGGCGGATGCCGGCGGTGTAGCGCTTTTCCGCACCGGTCAGACCGTCCAGGGTGCGCTGATCGGTCTCCAGACCGAAGCCGTAGACATCCAGCCTGAGCGGTCCGGCCAGCGGCAGGGTGCCGTAGAGGCCATAGAACTTGACCGCGTTGTTGGAGCCGTCGTCGAAGCTGTCCTCGCCGGTCACCACGGGCCTCAGGCCGAAGGCGTCCAGCCGGTAGCCGTCCGGGCGACTCCAGGCCAGGCGCAGACCGTCGAAGTTGAGGCGGATGTTGCGGGCGTCGCGGTAGGTGACGAAGGCCTGGTTGCCGTAGCCCAGCTCCTGGCGGCCGATGCGGGTCATCAGCTTGCCGCCGGCCAGCGGCGTGTTGAGGTCGATGAACGCCTGGTGCAGTTCGGTGCGGCTCTGGTCGTAGGGACCGTAGAGCGCCTTGTTCCAGGCGCGGGTGTTTTCCAGCTGGACGAAGCCGCGCACGGCGTCGTCGAACAGGTGCAGGTCGGCGTGCAGCTGCAGGCGCTGCTGAATGTAGTGATCGGTATCCACCCCACGCCGGCCAAAGACCGGATTGCGGATGCTGTCGAAGCGATAGCGCGCCTCGCCGCCGGTCTGCAGCCAGGCCGAATCGCCGAGGCGCTGGTAACGCAGACCGTCGAAGGGATCGGTGCGCTTGGCCGGATCGTCGAGGAAGCGATAGTCCTCGGCCCAGCGCGGCGGCCCGGGCGGCAGGGGACGCGCCGTCTCCAGGCTGTTGAGGGGCTTGGGGCGGGCACTTTCCAGGGTGGTGGAAGGCGCGGCGAAGGCGCCCTGGCTGGCCAGCAGGGAGGCGAGAGAGGCAAAGGCGAGGCACGAGCGGGCCCGTGCGCAGGCCTGGGGCGAGCGCGATGTCGACATGGTGTGAGTCCTGACGAAGGAAGCGGAAGCGCCTTGGGGCGCGAGGATCAGGGCCTAGCGGGCGCGGATCGGCTGATCGTCAGGAGGGAAAACGGCGGGATAGCGAGCTGACATGGCGGGTGTTCCTTTCTTGTTGTTGTCATCACCGTAAGAGGCCGTATGGCCCTGGTTCGATGATGGTCGATGCCAAAAATGGATCAAGCCGTGCCACCCGAATTTGGCCGATTACCGAACGTTATATTTGTTAACTTTATCCCTGGGAGATGACTGGTCACCTGTGGCTATCAACGTCGCCTGACTCGCGATTTGTAACAATGCCCACTCCAGAGGGGTCCATGCAGAGGCCCGTACGGGTTAAGGTTCCTTCCCCCACGATCGAAAAGGCGAACTCATGAGCTCCAAGTCCCCTCTCCTGCTGGCCAGTGCCGCCCTCTTCACCCTGCTGGCCGGTTGCAGCTCGCATGAAACCCAGGACAGCCCGGCGGCCTCCTCGACCACGAGCGGCGCCGTCAGCAGCAGTGGCCGGTGCAACTCTGATGCGGTCCAGGATCTGGTTGGCAAGGCCCTCTCCCCGGCCCTGGCCGAGGAAGGCCGTCAGCGCGCCGGTGCCCAGGTCGTCCGCGTGGTCCGTCCGCAGGACCCCATGACCATGGACTTCAATTCCCAGCGCCTGACCATCACCACCAGCGCCAGTCTGGTAGTGCAAACCGCCACCTGCGGCTGATCCGCGCGCCCCTCGACCTGCCGGCCCAGGCCGCGCAGGTCGGTACGCTCCACTAGAGGCCGAAACCCTGGCGCAGGGCTGCCACGCTGTGGAAGTGAAAGGCCGGGCGCTGGCGCTCCAGTTCTTCCCGGCTGCCGAAGCCATAGCCCAGGGCTACCGCCGCCACGCCGTTTTCACGTGCGGCGATCAGGTCGTGCTCGCGATCGCCCAGCATAAGGCAACTTTCCGGCGCCAGCCCTTCGGTTTCCAGCACGAAACGCAGCAGCTCGGTCTTGTCGGTGCGGGTGCCATCCAGCTCGCTGCCATGCAGGGCGGTGAAGAACTCCGTCAGGGCGAAATGTCTGAGGATCTCCACGGCGAACACCCGCGGCTTGGCCGTCACCAGATAGAGCCGCCGCCCGGCCGCCTGCAGCTCGGCCAGCAACTCGCGGATGCCCGCATAGACCTCGTTCTCATAGAGACCGGTGGCGCGGAAATACCCCCGATAGGCCTCCACCGCGCGCCAGGCCCGCGCCTCGTCGAAGCCGTAGTGGGTCATGAAACTCTGCAGCAGCGGCGGGCCGATGAAGACCTCCAGCTTGTGCAGATCGGGCTCCTCGATGCCCTCGGCGCGCAGCGCCACCTGGATCGCCCGGGTGATGCCCAGGCGCGAATCGGTGAGGGTGCCATCGAGATCGAACAGCAGATGGGGGTGATGCATGGGGTGTCCTGGGCGGCGGGGATACTGGCCAGTATGGCGACCGGGGGCAGAGATCGGTAGGCTCGACTGCTCCACTGGAAATGAGTCTTGTTCGCTGATGCCGCTTTCGTCCCGTTTCTCCCGTCAGAGCGCCTGGCTGGCCCTGCCGCTGCTGCTCGCCCTCGCCGCTCCCGGCCAGGCCCGTCCCATCGATCAGCCCATGGATGCCCAGGTGCTCCAGCAGCCAGGCCACGGCTATGCCTTCAGCGAACTCCAGCTGGATTCCGTCGACGGCGCCCGCCACTACCAGGTATGGATCGCCCGACCCGCCACCCCGGCACCGGCCGCCGGCTATCCGGTGCTCTACCTGCTCGACGGCAACGCCGCCCTGGGCGGGCTGAACGCCGAGTTGCTCGACACCCTGGCCAAGCGGCCCCATCCGCCCGTGCTGGTGGCGGTGGGCTATGTCGGCGGCAAGCGCATCGACGGCCCCGGACGGGCCTACGATTACACGCCGTCTGCGCCTACCAGCGAACGCTTTCGCGAGATGGCCACCGGTGGCGCCGACGTCTTCCTGGCGTGGCTGCTGGACCGCCTGGAACCGGCAGTTGGCCGTCAGGTGCCGCTGGATCATGGCCAGCGCGCGCTCTGGGGTCACTCCCTGGGCGGGCTGTTCGTCCTCCACGCCCTGCTCACCCGCCCCGACGCCTTCGCCCAGGGCTACGCCGTGAGCCCCTCGCTGTGGTGGAGCCCTACCGTGCTGCCGCAAGACGACGAGCAATTGAAAGAGCGTTTCAAGGCGCACCCGGCCCGCCTGGTGCTGCTGCAGGGCGGCGCCGAACGCGAGCTGCCCGCGCACTTCCAGAGCGAGGTCCCTGCCGATGCCACCCGGCGCCTGGCCGACCGCCTCGGCCAGCTCCCCGGCATCCGGGTGCGCTACGAGGTGCTCGCAGGCCTGGGCCACGGCCCCATGTTGCCGGCCTCGCTGAAAGCCGTGCTGAGCGAGTGGCGCTAGTCCGCCAGCCAGCGATACATCACATAGCAATCCACCAGCCCCAGGCTGGCATGGCGATAGGCCCTGGGCAGGGTGCCGACAATCTCGAAGCCGTGCTTCTGCCAGAGCCGCACCGCCACCTGGTTGCTGGCCACCACCGAGTTGAATTGCATGGCCTGGAAGCCCAGTTCGCGGGCCATCTGCAGGGAATGCTCGCAAAGGGCGCCGGCGACGCCCTGGCCACGGGCGGCGGGAGCGACCATGTAGCCGCAATTGCAGACGTGATCGCCCGGGCCCATGGCATTGGCCTTGAGGTAGTAGCTGCCGAGAATCTGGCCATCGCGTTCAACGACGAAGGTTGCCCTGGGCAATTCCACCCATAGTCGCCAGGCGTCGTCGCGGCTCATGTCCGGGTCGTAGGCGTAGGTCTCCCGGGCCTGGGCGACCTGCTGGATCAGCGGCCAGACCTGGTCGAAATCGGCGGCTACGAAGGGGCGAATCTGCATGGGTGACTCCGGTGGACGAAAGAGTCGCCAGTGTCGCCTAGCCGGCTGCCGCTGCCAAATCATCGCCTTCTTCCAGCAGTCCCTGACCGCCCTGGCGACAGGCCGCCAGCAACTCCTCGGCCAGGCCCTCGTCGTCCAGCGCCCGCGCCAGCGCCACGCCACCGATCAGGGTGGTGGCCAGCTGCAGCGCCCGGGCGCGCCGCTGCGCCGGCGGCCCCGACAGATCCCGTTCCAGCCGGCTGACGAAGCGCGCGAAGAAGCGCGTATAGCTGCCACGGATGGCGGCCTCCCGATGGGTGACATCGGCCGCCAGAAAGGCCAGCGGACAGCGCAGCGAATCGCCCTCGGCATGCTCGCGACTCAGGTAATGCTCGACCAGCTGGCCGAGGCCTGAGCCGCCGAGACTGTCGAGCCGGGCGCTGCCGACCTGGGCGGCATGGGCGATGGCCTGGTCATAGACCTCGGTCTTGGTGCAGAAGTGGTGATAGAAAGCGCCGCGGGTGAGACCGGCATCGGCCATCAGGTCATCGAGTCCGACCGCATCGAAGCCCCGGAGGGCGAACAGGCGGGCGGCGCTGTCGAGGATGCGCTGGCGGGTCTGCGCGCGCTGATCAAGGGGCCAGGCCATGGTTGCTCCAGATTATGTTCTTGAACATAAGGTCTCCTTTGCCAGCATGCAGCCTTCTTTGCAAGGAGCCTGCAGCATGACGCCCTATCTCTTCGGCCCCGCCTTCAGCACCCTGGTGCGCAGCGTGCGCCTTCATGCTCTGGAGCGCGGCCTGGACCTGCCCTGTGGCCTCGCCCCGGGTGGCCAGGCCATCGCCTGGCGCAGCGAGGCCCACCTGGCGCTACATCCCTTCGGCCAGGTGCCGGTGCTGCTCGATGGCGAGCAACGGATCTTCGAGACCCTCGCCATCTGCCGCCATCTTGATCGTCAACTCGCGCCGGAGCGCGGCGGCAATCCGGAGCAGGACGCCTGGAGCAGTGCCCTGCTGACCACAGTGGATACCCATCTGGTCCGTCGCTATCTGCTGCGGAGCGCCGGGCCACGACCCGAGCCCTTCCGCACGCCGGAAGAGCAGCAGCGCGCCCTGGCCGCCGTCGACGCGACCCTGGGCGTGCTCGATCGCCAGCTGGGCGACCAGCGCTTTCTCTGCGGCGCCGAGTTCAGCCTGCCCGACGCCCTGCTGGCGCCCATGCTGGACTACCTGGAGCCCCTGCCGGAACTCCGCTGGCAGGCGAGCTGGCCTCGCCTCGCCGCCTATCTCGACCGCCTGCGCGCGCGACTCTCCGGCCAGGCGATCCTGGTGGCGACCGACTTCAAGCTGCGGTGAGCCCATAGGAGCCACTGGAGCTACCGGTGACCTCTTCCCCCCCAACACACCGCAACGATCCCCTCTCCCCCGGGAGAGGGCCAGGGTGAGGGCGAGGCTCACCCACCCTCCCTCCTCACCTGCTAGCCTTGGAAGCTCCCCTCGCCGCCAAGGACCGCCCCATGACCACCGCTCGTCCCATCGCCCTCGTCACCGGTGCCTCCCAGGGCATCGGCCGCGCCGTCGCCCTCGGCCTGCTCGCGGACGGCTTCCGCGTGGTCCTGGCAGCCCGTCGCGCCGAACCCCTGGAGGCCCTCGCCGAAGAGGCCCGGCAACAGGGCGGCGAAGCCCTGGCGGTACCCTGCGATGTCACCGATGCCGCCAGCGTCGAGGCCCTGTTCGCCCGCATCCGCGACACCTATGGCCGTCTCGACCTGCTGTTCAACAATGCCGGCGTCGGCGCCCCGGCGGTGCCCATCGACGAACTGGAGCTGGACGCCTGGCACCGGGCGGTCAATACCAACCTCACCGGCGTCTTCCTCTGCAGCCGCGCCGCCTTCGCCCTGATGCGCGCGCAGTCGCCGCGTGGCGGGCGCATCATCAATAACGGCTCCATTTCGGCGCACACGCCCAGGCCCTTCAGCGCGCCCTACACCGCCACCAAGCACGCCGTGGCCGGTCTGACCAAGGCCCTGGCTCTGGACGGTCGCGCCTTCGATATCGCCTGCGGCCAGATCGACATCGGCAACGCCGCCACCGAGATGACCGAGCGCATGGCCAACGGTGTGCTCCAGGCCGATGGCAGCACCGCCGTGGAGCCGCGCATGGATGTCAGGCATGTCGCCGATGCCGTCCGCTACATGGCCAGCCTGCCGCTGGACGCCAACGTTCAGACGCTGACGGTGATGGCGACCAAGATGCCCTATGTGGGTCGGGGCTGAGGGGTTCCACGTGGAACCCGATCAGACAGGGAGCAGGAAATGAATCCAACCGAAGTCGTCTCCTTCTGGCGCGCCGCCGGCCGACGCCAGTGGTTCAACGGCGGCCCTGCCTTCGACGCCGAGTGCCGCACTCGCTTCGAGGCCGCGCATCTGGCCGCCAGCCGCGGGGAACTGGACGGCTGGGCCACCGGCGCCGAAGGCGCCCTGGCCCTGTGCCTGCTGCTCGATCAGATCCCGCGCAATATCTATCGTCATAGCGGCCACGCCTTCGCCACCGACGGCCTGGCCTTGAGGCACGCGCGCCAGGCGATCGACGCCGGTCTGGATCAGCAGGTCGAAGCCGAGTTGCGCGCCTTTTTCTATCTGCCGTTCGAACACTCCGAAGCCCTGGCCGATCAGCAGCGTTCGCTCGCCTTGTTCGAGGCCCTGGGCATCGAGCACTACCGGCGCTATGCCGAGGCCCACTTGGAGGTGATCGCTCGCTTCGGTCGCTTCCCGCACCGCAACCGGGCGCTGGGGCGGCTCAATACGCCGGAGGAACAGGCCTGGCTGGATGCTGGCGGCGGTTTCTAGCCGTTTCTTCTGGCCGCCGAGACAGGCTGCCTCAGCCCCGCCACTCCACTACCAGATCCGCCCGCGCCCGATCGCCGTCGATCAGTCGCGCATTGGGCTCGTCGGTGCTTTCCACCCAGGCCTCAGCGTCCGCGCGGCTGCGGCCGAAATGCATGTGGCGGGCGACCAGCCGCTCGCGACGCTCCGCGGGATCGACGCGCACGTACCAGCACTCGTCGAACACCTCGGCGACATCGCTCCAGGGCGCCTGGGTCAGCAGCAAGTAGTTGCCCTCGCTGATCACCAGCTGGGTCTCGGCGGGGACCGGGATGGCATTGGCGATGGGCTCTTCGATCTCGCGATTGAACAGCGGCGCATAGACAGTCTCCCCGGCCACCGGCGTCTTCAGCCGCTGCAGCAGGGCGCGATAGCCGCGCGCATCGAAGGTGTCCGGCGCGCCCTTGCGTTGCGCGCGACCCAGTCGGGCCAGCTCGCGATTGGCCAGGTGATAGCCGTCCATGGGCACCACCACGGCACGCTCGCCCAGCGCCGCCGCCAGCAGCTCGGCTACGGTCGACTTGCCCGCGCCCGGGGTGCCGGCGATGCCCAGCAGGCGACGTCCACCCTGGGCCAGCAGCGCCTCGGCGCGGGCCAGGAGTTCAGCGGGGAGTTGCAGGCCATCGACCGGACGCTGGCTGCTCATGCCGGCACCCCCAGCAACGCAAGGATGGAAACGGCAGGCAGGCACGGGAAAACGGTCATGGCGGAGGTTCCGGCAGTGGGGATCGCGGCACGCTAGCACCCAGCAGAGCTGGTCGTCGACTTGGAGGCTGTGCCGGCGGAAAGCGATCACAGTCTGCAGCCATACGAGCGGATCACCGCTGCGCCCCCTCGGCATCCACCCGGCGCTCTCGTACACTCCGCTTCCAATCGGCCGCAGGCCGCCGTGTGCCTTATACAAAGGGATTTGGTCGTCATGAAGAAACCGCTACTTACCACCCTCGCCGGCGTGACCCTGGTGGTCATCGGTACCGCCGTGGGCGGCGCCTGGTACACCGGCACCCGGCTGGAGGGCGAATTGCGCCAGGCCGCGCGCCAGGCCCAGGTAGCCTTGCAGGCGCAACTGCCCGAGTACCCCTTGCAGCTGCAGCTGGTCGAGCTGCAACGCGGTGTCTTCAGCAGCACCGCCACCTTCAGCCTGACCGTACAGGCCGAGGATCGGCCGCCCGTGGAGGTACTGCGGGTGCTCGACGACATCCAGCACGGTCCCTTCCCCCTGACCCGCCTCAAGTCCCTGCAGCTGGCGCCGGTCATGGCGGTCAACCGCTTTACCCTGGCGCGTACGCCGCTCACGGCCGATCTCTTCACCCTGGCCAAGGGCGCCGAACCCGTGCAGCTCGACGCCACCCTGGGCTACGACCGTGCGGTGGACGGCGGCCTGACCCTGGCCGCCCTGCACTTGGACCAGCCCCAGGGCGCGGTGGCCTTCTCCGGTCTGAACGCCACCTTCCACACTGACATGGAGGCCAGCCGACTGCGTCTGGACAGCACGGTCGGCCAATTCAGCCTCAATGTGCGCACGCCGGATGGCTGGGCCAAGCTGGAGACCGAAGGTTTCGGGCTGACCGGCGACAACCGCCGCAATGCCGATGGCTTCTGGCTGGGCCCGGGTCAGCTGCGCCTGGGGCGCCTGCTGCTGGCCATGCCCGGCAAGCCCGCGGTGGAGCTGCGGGACCTGCAGCTCCAGGGCGACACCCAACAACAGGGCCAGCAGCTGGCGGGGACGCTTAATGCCAGCCTCGGTCGACTCGACATCGCCGGCCAGACCCTGGGCAAGGCGAGTCTGAGCAGTCACTACAGCAATCTCGACAGCCAGGCCCTGGCCCAGCTCAACGCCCTGCTGCAGCACCTGCAGCTGGATACCGAGCAGGGTCTGGATCCCACCACCCAGGCGACCCTGCAGCAGCACCTCGGCGATGTGCTCGCCGCGCGTCCCCAGCTGGTGGTGGATGAGCTGCGCTTCGACACCCCTGGCGGCAGCAACCGCCTGCACCTGGACCTGACCCTGGCCAAGCCGGCGACCTACGATCTGCCGCCCGAGCAACTCGCGGCCCAGCTGCTGGCCGGTCTCGATGCGCGCCTGTCGGTGGCGCGGGGCAGCCTGGTGGATGGCGTGCTGTTCCAGGCGGGCGCCCAGCGCAGCCAGCCGGCCATGCAGCAACAGGCCCAGGCCACCGCCGAAGCCCTGGCCGGCATCGGCCTCAACAGCGGCCTGCTCAAGGCCGAAGGCGAGGATCTGGTGGCTACCTTGAATTACAGCGCCGGGCGGCTGCTGCTCAACGGCCAGGAAGTCCCGCCGGAACAGCTGCTGGCCCTGCTGAAACGCCCGCAACCCGCGGCACCCGCCAAACCCCAGGGCAAGGCGCCGCAGCGCTAGTGGATGTTTGGGCTGTTGGGCTTCGGCGATAGAACTGCCTCAACCCAACCTACGTAGGGTCTTGTAGGTTGGGTTGAGCAAGGCGAAGCCCAACGATGCTCGTCACCGCTGGCCGTTGGGCTTCGACGATAAAGCCGTCTCAACCCAACCTACGCAGGCTCCGTAGATTGGGTTGAGCAACACAAAGCCCAACGCCCCAACCGCCCTACTTCAACTCCAGCCCGCCACTGGCCTTGTTCAGCTCGCGCAGGTGCTTGCCGAGCAGGTCCAGGTTGGCTTCGGTCAGGTCCAGGCCATCGCGGGCCTCCGGCGAGAGCAGCTGGCGAACCTCGTTGTTGAGGGTGTCCCTGAGGCTGCGCAGGTGCGCCTGGCGCTTCTGGCTCTCGGCGGTCAGCTGTTCCCACTCGCCCGGTTGCGGCAGGCCGTAGCCGTCGGTGCCGAGCAACTCGGCCGGACGACTCAGGTAGCCGCTGTCCTTGAGGATCTGTTCCAGGGCGCCACCGGCCTTGCCGAAGCGCGCCTTGTCCACCGCGTCCTGGCCCAGGTAACGATCCTTGAGCTCGGTCTGGGCCTGCAGCAGCGCCCGGCGATAGGCTGCCTGCTCCAACAGCAGCAAGGCGGCGCTGGCGCGCAGGTCGGCGCGCTGGAATTGCTCGCGGCGCTGCTGCGGGGTCAGCGCCAGCCAGGCCTCGACGTCCGCCTGGGGCAGCTTCAGGCGCTCCCGGGCCACCTTGAACATCGCCTGGAAACGCTCGCGGAAGCTGTCGAAGCGATAGCCCAACCGCAGCGCTTCGCGCGGATCGTCAAGCACCGAGGTGTCCACCAGGTCCTTGAACCTCAAGGCATCCATCAGACCCGTCGGGGTAATGACATCGAGCTGGGCATCGGCCAGGCGCGGCACCCCGTCGTGCAGCAGCTTGAAGGTCTCCACCGCGCAGTTGTTGGTCACGAAGTAGTACTGGCCGTCATAGCTCCAGTGCACCTGGGCGGTCCGCTCGAGAAAGTCGGCGATCTCCGGGCGGGTCAGCTTGAGCGGCACGGATTGCAGGCCGCGCAACTCCACCTTGGTGTACTCGTCCACCACCTGGGCCAGCGGCAGCACGAACAGCCGCGACGGATAGGAGCCGGTCAGGCCGCGCCAGCTGGAGAGCTGGACGTCGTTGACGAAGGCGCGGAACGACAGCACCAGGTGGTATTGCAGATCCAGCCGGCAATCCGGGCCACGCGGCCGACCGGGGGCGCAGACCACCAGGCGCAGCATGCTGTGCCCCCAGCGGCTCATGACCTTCTCGTTGCCCTCGGCCAGCAGGTAGTCCACCGCATAGACCCGCTCCGGATCGAGCCAGCCCAGGGGCGCCTCGCCGAAGTCGTTGCCGGCGTTGAGATAGGGATAGCGCCCCGGACAGGCATCGTGCTTGGGCGACCAGCCGAAGTGCTCGGCGAAGTAGCGCTGCAGCGCCGGCCGCCGGCAGGCGTAGCTGGGGTCGAGCAGGAAGTACTCCATGTTCACCGCCACGAATTCCTTCGGGTTGGTGACTTCATAGAGATCGGGACTGCGGGCGATGAAGAGATTCTTGGACTCGCGATTGCCGTGCTTGCGGGTCTTCACCTGCCAGCCGGCCAGGTCCAGCAGCCGTGGATCGTCGGACAGGGTATAGCTGCGCCCGGCCTGGCCCTGGCATTTCACCGGCAGCTGGTCGGAGGTCAGCCCCAGGCCGCCGCAGGAGAGGATCAGCTGGCGCTGCGCGGGCGTCCAGACGCGCTCGCGGTCATAGAAGTGGGTCAGCTCGTGCAGCACCGTGGCCAGCAGCTCGCGGTGCTGGGTGCCATGGGGCCGGCCGGTCTGGATGCGGGTGTCGCTGCCGTCGACCAGGCTGGGCAGCAGGCGGCGATTGAGCAGCAGATTGCGCCGATCCGCTTCGCCATAGGCCTCTTCCAGCAGCTCGCTGCTCCAGCGCACCGGGATGCGCTCGTCCAGCGCCGCCTTGAATCTGGGTGGCAGCAGGGCCTGGCCTTCATCCAGCAGTTGCTGGGTCGCCTGGATCTGCGCGGGCGTCAGGCCCTGGGTATCGAGTTCGAGGTGCAGGGCGGCCTGGGCCCCACCGAGGGCCAGGCCGGCCGCGAGGCCGGCCAGCCACTGCCGCAGCCGGCCGGCGCGGTTCTTCACAGTGCCAGGATGGCCTGGGCCAGCTGCAGGTCGTTGGCCTGGCGCGCGGCCGGGAACTGGTCGCGCAGGCTGCGGAAGGCTTCTTCCAGCTGGACGCCACGGATGTCGCCGTCGGTGGCGACAAAGCTGGCGGCATCGCCGCGCGCGGCCTGGATCATCTTGGCGTCGCGGATGGAGGTGGTGGTATCGGAGGTGAAGTCGATGCTGCGCTGCAGCGCCCGCACCACGATGTTACTGGTGGCCACCAGGGTCTGGGCCTGAGCCAGGCTCGAAACGCCCAGGGTCAGGGCAGCGGCGATAAGCAGGGAACGGCGCATGGATACTCCAGGGATGTCACGGAATTGAAACGGACTACTGACTCAGAATCGCCTGGGCGAGTTCCCGGTCGGAGGCGTGCAGTACCGGATCGGCTGCGCGCAGGGCGCGGAGGGTTTCCTCCAGCTGAGCACCGCGCAGGGCGCCGTCGGTGGCGACGAAGGCCGCGGCATCGTCACGCGCCGCCAGGACCAGCTTGTTCTGGAAAGGGCCAGTGGTGAGCTGGCTGGTGCCGTAGATGGTCTTCACCAGACCCTCGGTGGTGGAGTCGAACGCCAGGACCGGCGTGGCGAGACAGAGGCCGAGCAACAGCGCGGCAGAACGACGGATATGCATGGATGACGACCCTCCGGTGGCAGATGGTCGCCAAGGCTAACGCAGCCCCCCGCTCCGGGCTAGCAGCCACGGGGTACGGGGGTATCGCGGTGTTGCGCGTCAGATGGCGAGAATCGCCTGGGCCAGCTGGTCATCGCTGGCCTGCCGCAGTTCGGGCGCCTGACTGCGTAGGTGGTCCAGCGCCGCTTCCAGGCGTACGCCGCGGATGTCGCCGGCGCTGCCGACGTAGGTGGCCGCATCGTCACGGGCTTCCTGGACCAGCTTGTCGTTCTTGAAGGAGCCGGTGATGGACGAGGTGGTGTCCGAGGTCGCATCGATGGCGTTGACGATGATGTCGGTGGTGACATAGAAGCTCGACGCCGAGGCGGCGGTGGACAGGCAGAACAGCGCCGCGGCGGCGCCCAGGTGCAGGGTTTTCATGGGGGACTCCCGTCTGGATAGGCCTGAGTGAGACTACCGTCAGCCCGAGGAAGTCGCATCCCGGCGCAGATTTTCACTCGCGCCAGAAGGGTTTGTCGCCTTCCCGCCGCTGATCCGCCAGATTCAGACTCAGATCGCCCAGCGCCCGGCCGTCCAGCTGCTGCAATTGCCGCCGGCCCAGGGCACGCAGGCGCCAGCGGACGAGCAGCGCGAACAGGGCGCGGCATCTGCGCCGAGGGGAGATAGAGCGGGCAATGGCACTGTCGGGCGAGAGGCGATCCATGGCGATATCCAGCGAAGCGGTGGAGGAGACTCAGCTTCGCCGCTGGCGTGGAACCAGACCACTTACAGCTGCAAAGAACTGTATCCGTACAAAACTCAAAACCCTCGGATCTGTACCTGTCACTCCTGTCCGAACCACTCTGGCACGGCTCACTGCGCCGGTCGGACGGGATCCGGCTGTATCCCCGCCCTGCGGCGTATGCCTGATCTGCCCGAGTCGCTACAATCGACCCTTTCAGCGCCCATTCGCGAGAGGCACCGCCATGAGCTTCAAAGTTTTCGTCGACGGCCAGGAAGGCACCACCGGCCTGCGTCTGCTGGACTACCTGACCGGCCGTTCGGACATCGAACTGCTGCGCATCGACGAGAGCAAGCGCAAGGACCCGGCCGAGCGCGCGCGCTTTCTCAATGCCGCCGATGTGGCCTTTCTCTGCCTGCCCGATGCCGCCTCCCGCGAAGCGGTGAGCCTGGTGACCAATCCCAACACCTGCATCATCGACGCCAGCACCGCCTTCCGTACCGACAGCGGCTGGACCTACGGCCTGCCCGAGCTGGCCCCCGGTCAGCGCGAGGCGCTACGCGCCAGCAAGCGCATCGCCAACCCCGGCTGCCACGCCACTGCCTTCATCCTGCTGGCCCGGCCGCTGGTAGATGCCGGTCTGCTGGCCCCGGACACCCCACTGTCGGCCTTTTCCCTGACCGGTTACAGCGGTGGCGGCAAGCAGATGATCGCCGCCTACGAAGCCGGCGGCGAGGCGCGCCTGCTGAGTCCGCGTCCCTATGCCATGGGCCAGGGCCACAAGCACCTGCCGGAAATGCGCGTGCAGAGCGGTCTGGCCGCCGCGCCGGTGTTCAGCCCCATCGTCGGCCCCTTCCTCAAGGGCCTGGCGGTGACCATCCCGCTGCACGCCAGCCAGCTGCGCCCGGGCACCAGCGCGGCCGACCTGCAGGCGGCGCTGGCCCGTCACTATGACGGCGAAGCCTTCATTCGGGTGGCGCCGGTAGCTGCCGAGGAGGAGTTGGACAATGGCTTCTTCGACGTCCAGGCCAGCAACGACACCAACCGCGCCGACCTCTTCGTCTATGGCAATGCCGAGCGGATGACGCTGGTGGCGCGCCTGGACAATCTGGGCAAGGGCGCCGCGGGCGCTGCGGTTCAGTGCATGAACGTGCACCTGGGCGCCGACGAGGGTCTGGGGCTCGCCAGCGGCCGCTAGTCAGGGCGCTGGCTTTCTGCACGGGCGGGGCGAACCTTTCTCGAGGCGCCCCGTCTGAATTGCTGAACGGTTCGGATAACCGTTCTGCTCCTTTGCTGTTTAGTGTTGGCAGATGCTGGACCCCTGCTGTGGCGGTCCAGTCTTGAACTCCGGACTTCTCCCCTCCCCCGATGGAAGTCCGGAGTTTTTTTATGCCTCGGCGGCGGGCTCGTCGAGACCCAGCCAACTGGCCAGCACGCGCTGGGCATCCTCTATCCCCTGGCGCTTGGGCGCCGAGAACAGCTGGATGCTGGCGGTATCGCCCCAGCCCTGGCGCACCTCGCGCTGCACCTTGAGCAGGGCGTTCTTCTGCGCGCCGAAGGCCAGCTTGTCGGCCTTGGTCAACAGGATGTGCAGCGGCATGGAACTGGCCTGGGCCCAGTCCAGCATCAGGCGGTCGAATTCGGTCAGCGGATGGCGGATATCCATCATCAGCACCACGCCGCTGAGCGAATTGCGGCTGCTCAGATAGGCCTCTAGGTGCTCCTGCCAGTGCTGCTTGAGCGGGATCGGCACCTTGGCGTAGCCATAGCCGGGCAGGTCCACCAGGCGCCGCTCCTCGTCGAGGGTGAAGAAGTTGAGCAGCTGGGTGCGTCCCGGCGTCTTCGAGGTGCGCGCCAGGTTGGCGTGGGTCAGGGTGTTGAGCGCACTGGACTTGCCGGCGTTGGAGCGGCCAGCGAAGGCCACTTCCAGACCGCTGTCGAGCGGGCACTGATCGACCTTGGCGGCGCTGATGAGAAAGGACGCCTGCTGGCACAGACCGACGATGGGATTCTTGAAGCTGGACATGGGGGTACTCGCGAGCGCGCGGCAAAGCCAGCAGTATATCGGATGCGCTGGGCGAGGACCGCGCTCCTGGCAACCTGAACGAAGCCTGAACATGGCCGGCCTCGACCGCGTCAGCGACTAGGCGCGGCGATGCACCCGGCTACAATGCCCGCAATCCGTCATGCCCGGTTGGTGGGCGTGCTTTCTTCCAGGAGTAGTCCCATGCGCAACCTGCTTTTCTCCGCCGTGTTCGCCGCCGCCAGTCTGTTCGGCGCGGCCGCCCATGCCGACGACATCCAGGCCGGCAAGCAGTACACCGAACTGAGCAGTCCGGTTCCGGTGTCCGAACCCGGCAAGATCGAAGTGGTTGAGCTGTTCTGGTACGGCTGCCCGCACTGCTACGCCTTCGAGCCCACCCTCAACGCCTGGTCCAAGAAGCTGCCCGACGACGTCACCTTTAAGCGCGTGCCGGCCATGTTCGGTGGCGTCTGGAACGTCCATGGTCAGCTGTTCGTGACCCTGGAAGCCATGGGCGTGGAAGCCAAGGTGCACGACGCCGTCTTCGCCGCCATCCACAAGGAGCACAAGAAGCTCGCCACACCCGAAGAGATGGCCGACTTCCTCGCCACCCAGGGCGTGGATCGCGACAAGTTCCTCAGCACCTACAACTCCTTCGCCGTGAAGGGTCAGGTGGAAAAGGACAAGAAACTGGCCATGGCCTATCAGATCACCGGCGTACCGACCATGGTGGTCAACGGCAAGTATCGCTTCGACCTGGGCTCCTCGGGTGGTCCGGACGAAACCCTGAAGGTCGCCGACTTCCTGATCCAGAAAGAACGCGCCGCCAAGTAAGCTTCATCCGCCGCCGCGTCCTGCGGCGGCGGCTCCTCAGTTCGTCCCGCCCAAGCGGCCTCTGGTCGTCCTGCTCAAACTTTCCCCGAAACCGCCGATACCCTAGCCACTGTCAAGTTGGTTGGGCGCCCCGTCGTGCCTGCCTGCTGGCCACCCTCAAGCCTTTGGAGCGGGCGGATGGAGCGCGCGGACGTCGAACGCTGGAAAAACAAATACCTGGAGAGCCTCGAGAATCTCGAACGCCTGGAAAGCCGGTGGGAAAACCGCCTGGACCTGGTGCGTCGTGGCCTCGTGCGCAGCAGTCTAGCCGCCGAAGGCAACGACGCGGCGGTGGACGCCTGCCTGGTCGAATTGCGCGACATTCTCCGCCGGGACGACAGCGACGCCGATCTCGCCAAGCTGATTCCGCGCCTGGAGCGCACCGTGCTCGATTCCGAGCAGCGCCGGGAATTGCGTGCGCGGCAGGTAACCGAGGCCTTTGCCGAACTCTGCCGGCTGCTGCAGACCCTGGAGTTGCCGCGTGACCAGCGCAAGGCGCTCAAGGGTTTCGCCAAGCGCGCCCAGGCCGCTGCCGGCCAGCCAAGCGAGCTGCCCGCGCTGCTCGGCGAGTTCAGCCGCCTGCAGCAACAGGCCCTGAGCCAGCTGCACCCCGAGCAGCCCGCCCGTCCCGGCTTCCTGCAGCGCCTGCTGGGAGGACGAGGCGAGCATGCGGAAGAGGCGCCAGCGGCGCTACCGGCGCAAATGCCCGACACCGCTGCGCCTTTCGCCCAGGCCGAGCCGGCGGAAACGTCCGAACCGCCAGCGCTGGCCAGTCCGCCAGCCGCTGCCGTCGAAATCAGCGGCGATGCTTCGCTTGCGCCGGCCGATCCGGCCTATGCCCTACCACCGGTGCCCGAGCCCGGCTACAGCGCCATCGCCCCGCATCTGGAAGCTACCCTTTTGCGCCTGCTCGACGACCTGGCGCTGCCCGACAGCCACAAGCCCCAGGCCGAGCACCTGCGCCAGCGCATCCAGGGCAGTCTGAACTGGTACGAACTGGTACCGGTGCTCGACGACCTGTCGGTACTGGTGCTGGCCCTCAACCATTCCGGGCAGAGCGAATTCCAGCTCTATCTGCGCCGCCTCAACGAACGCCTCGCCGCCTTCCAGACCGGTCTGCAACACGTCCACGACCAGCGTCAGGACGGCCAGACCCAGGAGCGGGCCTTTGGCGAGGCCCTGCGCGGTCAGGTCAACGAACTGCAGAACGAGGTCCAGGAGGCCACCGACCTGGACAGCCTCAAGCTGTCCCTCGACAGCCGACTGGAAGGCCTGCTGACCAGCCTGGCCGAGCAGCAGAGCCAGCGCGAGACCCGCGAGCAGGAAGCCAGCGAGCGATTCAACGCCCTCACCGAGCGCGTCGCCGGCATGGAGCGCGAGGCACAGCAGTATCGCGGCCATCTCGAAGAACAGCGACAGAAGGCCCTTTGCGACCCCCTCACCGGGCTGCCCAATCGTGCCGCCTGGAGCGAACGCCTGGAACTGGAGGTGGCCCGCTGGCAACGCCATGGCGGCGACCTGCTGCTGGCGGTGCTCGATGTCGATCTGTTCAAGCGCATCAACGATGGCTACGGTCACCTGGCCGGCGACAAGGTGCTCAAGATCATCGCCAGCGAATTGCAGCGCCGCCTGCGCAAGACCGACTTCATCGCCCGCTTCGGCGGCGAGGAGTTCGTCGTGCTGTTGAGCGCCACGCCGGTCGCCGGCGGGGTGACCCTGATCGAGCAGCTACGCGCCGCCGTCGCCGCCTGCCCCTTCCATTTCAAGGGCGAGCGGGTGGTGATCACCCTGTCCGCTGGTCTTGCCGCCTTTGCGCCGGGCGAGGATGCCGATACCGTATTCGAACGTGCCGACCAGGCGCTCTACCGCGCCAAGCGCGCCGGACGCGATCGCCTGGACGTGGCCTGACCCTTCCGCCGTTCGCGAGGTAATCGTGCGAAATCCCTTCAAGTTCCTCCCCTGGCTGCTCTGCGGCCTGCTCCTGGCCGGCTGCTCCAGCGGTCCGCGCATCAATGACGACTACACCGCCCGCGATCAGGACAGCCGGGTGCAGTACATCGTCCTGCACTACACCGCGGCCGATTCCAAGCAGTCGCTCAAGCTGCTGACCCAGGCCGGCGTCAGCGCCCACTACCTGATCGACACTGACGGCACCATCTACCGCCTGGTGGATGAGAATCGTCGCGCCTGGCATGCCGGCGTCAGCGAATGGGAAGGCCGTACCTGGCTCAATTCCACCTCCATCGGCATCGAGATGGTCAACCTGGGCTTTCGCGACACCCCGGCCGGACGCCAGTGGTATCCCTTCAGCGAAGCCCAGATCCAGGCGCTGATTCCGCTGCTCAAGGACATCGAACAACGCCACGGCCTGGATCGCCGCGCCATCGTCGGACACAGCGACATCGCCCCGGGACGCAAGCAGGATCCGGGTCCGCTGTTTCCCTGGGCGCGCCTGGCCGCGGCGGGGCTGATCAACTGGCCGAATCAGAACGTGGTCGCCCAGCGCCAGGCCAGCCTGGGCGGCGTGCTGCCGCCGCCGGCCTGGTTCCAGGATCAGCTGGCGCGGATCGGTTATGCGGTGCCGCGCACCGGCGTGCTCGATGCGGCCACTCGCGATGTCATCGGCGCCTTCCAGATGAAGTACCGGCCCGGCCGTTTCGACGGCCAGCCGGATCTGCAGACGGCGGCATTGCTGCTCAGCCTGCCCAGCGGTCGCTAGGCCGGCCTAGGCGACCTACAGCCGCACGCTGGCGAAGGTGGATTCGCCCTGGGCCTGACTCAGGGCCGCCAGCGCGGACGAGGCCGGCATCAGCGACAGCTCCTGGGACAGCGGCATCAGGGCGATGGGCTGCTGGATGGTCGGACCCTGGCGCTCGTCGCGCGGCGGGATGCCGAAGTATTCGCGGTAGCACTTGGAGAAGTGCGGGGTGGAGACGAAGCCGCACACCGAGGCCACCTCGATGATCGACAGGGTGGTCTGCTTGAGCAGCTGCCGGGCGCGGATCAACCGCAGCTTGAGGTAGTAGCGCGACGGCGAGCAGTGCAGGTACTTCTGGAACAGGCGCTCCAGCTGGCGACGGGACACATCCACATAGACCGCCAGCTCGTCGAGGTCGATGGGCTCTTCGAGATTGGCCTCCATCAGCGCCACGATCTCCTGCAGCTTGGGCTGGTTGGTACCCAGCATGTGCTTGAGAGGCACGCGCTGGTGATCCTGCTCGTTGCGGATGCGCTCGTAGATGAACATCTCCGAGATCGCCGCCGACAGCTCGCGACCATGCTCGCGACCGATCAGGTGCAGCATCATATCCATCGGCGCGGTACCGCCCGAGGCGGTGCAGCGGTTGCGGTCGATGGTGAACAGACGGGTGCTGAGCACCACGCGCGGATAGGCTTCCTGCAATGCCGCTAGAGTTTCCCAGTGCACGCTGCAGTCGTAGCCGTCGAGCAGACCGGCACGGGCCAGGGCCCAGCTGCCGGTACAGACCGCGCCCAGCTTGCGGCCCTGGCGCGCCTGGCTCTGCAGCCAGGTGCAATGCTCGCGCGACACGCTGCGCTGGATGCCCACGCCGCCGCAGACGATCACCATGTCCATTGCCGGGGCGGCGCTGACGGCACTGTCCGGAGTGATCTGCAAGCCGTCGCTCGCCCGCACCGGACGGCCGTCCAGACTCAGGGTGCACCAGCGATAGAGTTCGCGTCCCGACAGCTGGTTGGCCATGCGCAGCGGCTCCACCACCGACGCCAGGGAGATAAGTGTGAAGTTGTCCAGGAGCAGAAAGCCGATGGACTGGATCGCACGGGCCTGTGACGAGGTGGGAATGGGCGACATGGTTTGAATCTCCTTCACGCAGGCTGGGGCCCTTTGCTGGGCTCTAATGAGGTGCGGCGGACAACGTTGGGCGAAAGATGTGTCGCGGACGCATAAGTCATGTCGCAATTCCCATGCCGAAAATGGGTGAACCCCGCTGCAGGCAGGCTGTCTGGGGCGAATAATCCATTAAGCAGCGGTCAATGGCGTTGATTAGATAGGGTTTTTAATTGCGACCTTTCAGGTCTGAGACCGACCTCTGGGAGATAGCACTTCGCCAGAGGTATCCCATCGGTAACACCAGGACGTAACCGATGCGCGCCAAAATGTGGCATGGCGACTCAGTTGGCACGGTTGTAGTTCAGGCCAGCGACCGTTGGTCGCCCTTCTGGCCACTTGTGGCGAAAAGCCATCAAGACCGGGACCAGACGGACCGGTACGTGCAGTGGCCAGGGCCCTTCCCTTCGCGATTCCCTGGAGTTCAGGATGAAAATCTCCCAAGCGCTGTGGTTGTCCGGTCTGTTGCTGAGCTCGACCGTGCAGGCGGGCGAGGCCGAAAGTTGCCAGCAGGTGCGCCTGGCCGATGTCGGCTGGTCGGATCTCAATATCACCAACGCCATGACCCGCTATCTGCTCAGCGCCCTCGGTTACGAGACCGAGGTGCTGCGCCTGTCCCTGCCGCAGACCTACGACGCCCTGGCCGCAGGCGAGGCCGATGTCTTCCTCGGCAACTGGATGCCGGCGCAGGCCAAGCTCAGCCAGCCCATGGTCGACGCAGGAGCGGTCGAACGCCTGCACGCCAATCTGGAGGGCGCTCGCTACACCCTGGCGGTGCCCCAGTATGTCTACGAGGCTGGGGTCAAGAACTTCGCCGACATCGCCCGCTTCGCCGAGCGTTTCGACCGCACTATCTACGGCATCGAGCCCGGCAACGACGGCAATGCCCTGGTCAAGAAGATGATCGCCAGCAACGCCTTCGGCCTGGGCGACTTCAGGCTCGACGAATCCAGCGAGCAGGGCATGCTGACCCAGGTGCGGATGAAGGAGCTGCTGGACCGCCAGTGGATCGTCTTTCTCGGCTGGGAACCGCATCCGATGAACGTCCGGCACAAGCTGGCCTACCTGGACGGCGGCGACGACTACTTCGGACCCAATCAGGGTGGGGCGACGGTCTACACGGTGGTGCGCAAGGGCTATGCCCAGCAGTGCCCCAACGTGGCCCGGCTGCTGGGCAACCTGGAGTTTTCCCTGGACATGGAGAACCAGCTGATGGATCGGGTGCTCAACGAAAAGGACAATCCGCGCCGCGCCGTGCGCAACTGGCTCAAGCGCAATCCCGAACGCCTCGACGCCTGGCTCAAGGGCGTCGCCACCCGCGGCGGTGCGCCGGGCAACGTCGCGGTGAAGGCCAGCCTGGCCAACTGAATCACGGGCCTGTGCGATGGCTATCAACCCCTCTGGGCAGCGGCTCGCCGCAAGGGGCATGTGCGCTCGCGCCGCCGCCTCGCGCGGCCACGCCGCCCTGGGCGCGGACCTGTCCCGGGGCTCGTGCTGGATACGACATTTCCGCTTCTGGTTGCGACGCCGCGTACACTGGTAGCGACGCAGGCGGTAGGCGAGCCTGGGGGGATGGGTTACAGATAAATACACGTGGGGCGCACCGAAAGGTACCCCGCCAAACGCAAGGAGATGTGTCCATGAAAGGTTGTTCCCGTTGGCTCTTGAGTGCCGCTCTGCTGGCGCCACTCGCTGTTCAGGCAGCCGAACCGGCTTCCTGTGCCAAGGTGCGCTTTGCTGACGTCGGCTGGACCGACATCACCGTGACCACGGCCGTGACCAGCGAGGTGCTGCACGCCCTCGGCTACCAGACCACGACCAACATGATCTCCGTACCGGTCACCTACAAATCCTTGCAGAACAAGGACATCGACGTCTTCCTCGGCAACTGGATGCCGAGCATGGCGGCTGACATCAAGCCCTATGCCGACAACGGCAGCGTCGAGACCGTGCGCGCCAACCTGGAAGGTGCCAAGTACACCCTGGCGGTCCCCCAGTATGTCTATGACGCCGGGGTCAAGAGCTTCGCCGACATCGCCAAGAACGCCGACAAGTTCGACGGCAAGATCTACGGCATCGAGCCGGGCAACGATGGCAATCGCCTGATCCAGGGCATGATCGACAAGAACACTTTCGACCTGGGCAAGTTCAAGCTGGTGGAGTCCAGCGAGGCCGGGATGCTGTCGCAGATCCAGCGCGCCGAGCGGCGCCAGCAGTGGGTGGTCTTCCTCGGCTGGGAACCCCACCCGATGAACACTCGCTTCAAGATGGCCTATCTCCAGGGCGGCGACGACGTCTTCGGCCCCAACTACGGCGGCGCCACCATCTACACCAACGTGCGCAAGGGCTACGTCCAGGAATGCCCCAACGTGGGCAAGCTGCTGACCAACCTGTCCTTTACCCTGGACATGGAAAACCAGCTGATGGACAAGGTGCTCAACGAAAAACAAGCCGCGAGCGCCGCCGCCAAGGCCTGGCTCAAGGCGCATCCGCAGGTGCTCGACCAGTGGCTGGCCGGCGTGACCACCCGCGATGGCAAGCCTGCGCTGGAGGCGGCGAAGACCGCCCTGGCCCCCTGATCGAACACTAACATTCGACTGTCCCGCGCCAGTTCGGGCGGGTACTGCCACAGCCGAAGCACGAATCAGCGGTTATCGTGCTTCGACCTGTCCACTCCTACCTGACGGGCACCGTTATGTTAATCACCGACCACAAGCTCCCTCTCGGCCAGCAGATCGCCGATTTCATCGACTGGCTGACGCTGCATGGCGCCAGCGTCTTCGACAAGATCTCCGATGTGCTGTCCGGCCTCATCCACGGCCTCACCGCCGGACTGATGTGGTTCCACCCGCTGGCCTTCATTGCCCTGGTCGCGGTAGGGATCTATCTGCTGCAACGCAGCATCGGCCTGGTGATCTTCGCCCTCATCTCCCTGCTGCTGATCCTCAACCTGGGGTACTGGCAGGAAACCATGGAAACCCTGGCCCAGGTGGTCTTCGCCACCCTGGTCTGCATCGCCGTCGGCGTGCCGCTGGGCATCATCGCCGCGCACAAACCCTGGTTCTACACCGGCCTGCGCCCGGTCCTGGACCTGATGCAGACAGTCCCCACCTTCGTCTATCTGATTCCGACCCTGACTCTGTTCGGCCTGGGCGTAGTGCCCGGGCTGATCTCCACGGTGGTATTCGCCGTGGCCGCGCCGATCCGCCTGACCTGCCTCGGCATCCAGGACGTTCCCGCCGAGCTGATGGACGCCGGTAAGGCCTTCGGCTGCTCGCGCTGGCAGCTGCTGACCCGCATCGAGTTGCCCCACGCCATGCCCAGCATCGGCGCCGGTATCACCCAGTGCATCATGTTGTCGCTGTCCATGGTGGTGATCGCCGCCCTGGTGGGCGCCGATGGCCTCGGCAAGCCGGTGGTGAACGCCCTCAACACCGCGGACATCGCCCTGGGCTTCGAAGCCGGCCTGTCCATCGTCCTGATCGCCATCCTGCTCGACCGGGTGTGCAAGCAACCCGCCCCACGCGAGGTTAAATAAGTCATGACCGCCATTCGTTTCGAACACGTCGACGTCATCTTCGGCAAGCAGAACAAGCGCGCCCTGGAGCTGCTCGACCAGGGCAAGGGTCGCAGCGAGATCCTCCAGGAGACCGGCCAGGTACTGGGCGTCGAGGACGCCTGCCTGGAGGTCCAGAAGGGCGAGATCTGCGTGCTGATGGGCCTGTCCGGCTCGGGCAAGTCCAGCCTGCTGCGCTGCATCAACGGCCTCAACACCGTGAGCCGCGGCAAGCTGCTGATCGAGCACCAGGGCGCCGAGGTGGACATCGCCAACTGCTCGCCCGCCGTACTCAAGGACATGCGCACCACCCGCATCGCCATGGTGTTCCAGAAGTTCGCCCTGATGCCCTGGCTGACCGTGGCCGAGAACGTCGGCTTCGGCCTGGAGATGCAGGGTCGCTCGGCCGCCGAGCGCAAGAAGCTGGTCGACGAGAAGCTGGAGCTGGTGGGCCTGACCCAGTGGCGCAACAAGAAGCCCGACTCCCTCTCCGGCGGCATGCAGCAGCGCGTCGGCCTGGCCCGCGCCCTGGCCATGGACGCCGACATCCTGCTGATGGACGAGCCCTTCTCCGCCCTCGACCCGCTGATCCGCCAGCAACTGCAGGACGAATTGCTGCAGCTGCAGGCCAAGGTCAACAAGACCATCGTCTTCGTCAGCCATGACCTCGACGAAGCCCTCAAGATCGGCACCAACATCGCCATCATGAAGGACGGCCGCATCATCCAGCACGGCCGCCCCGAAGACATCGTGCTCAATCCGGCGGACGAATACGTGCGCACCTTCGTCGCCCACACCAATCCGCTCAACGTGCTCAGCGGCTATAGCCTGATGCGTGGCCTGGACAAGTGCGGTCGTGAAGGCAACGAGATCTGCCTGGAGCGCAGCCACGACATCTGGCTGGCCCTGGAAAACCAGACGGTCAAGGCCCTGCGCCGTGGCGGCGAGAGCCTGGCCCTGCAACGCTGGACCCCGGGTATGCCGGTCACCAGCCTGCAACGCCAACCGACCCTGGCACCGGCCGACATCCGCATGCGCGATGCCCTGGAGATCCGCTACCACACCGGGCACAAGCTGGTGCTGGAGACCGAAGGCCGCGCCGTGGGCATCCTCGGTGACAAGGAGCTCTACCACGCCCTGCTGGGCAAGAATCTGGAAAAGGCCGGCGAAGACGTCGCCCCGCCTGCGGTCCGCTCGACCCTGTCCCAGGCCGGCTGACCGCCTGCCCCGCCACCCGCCTCTCCCCTACGGAGGCGGGTGCGCACCGCCCTCCTGCTCCACCGCCGGCAGCACCATCCACGGCGCGCTTACCCGACACCTCTCCTCATCCCGAGCTACACCTCCATCCCTGGCCGTCGCCCAGCCTGACCCTGTTCGCCTAGCACGGCCAAAGGACGCACGCACGTCTCCGGGCAGCGCCTGATGGGTACCGCCGAGCTGATAGAAAAATGATCGAGGTGGCGCAGGACAGGCAGGCTGCGAACGCCTTGGCGATCTCGCAGCCTGCCGGGATGGGTAGCGAGAAGGGTTAGAGCACCACCGTCCGCCCGGCGTTGAGGAAGACGCGACGTTCCAGGTGATAGCCCACCGCCCGGGCCAGGGTCAGGCACTCGATGTCACGGCCGCGGGCCACCAGGTCTTCGGCATAGTGGGCGTGGTCCACGGACTCGACGCCCTGGGCGATGATGGGGCCCTCATCGAGGTCGTTGTTGATGTAGTGCGCGGTGGCGCCTACCAGCTTGACGCCCTTGGCATAGGCCTGGTGATAGGGCCGCGCCCCTTTGAAGCCGGGCAGCAGGGAGTGGTGGATGTTGATCGCCCAGCCGTCGAGGCGACGGCAGAGTTCCGGCGACAGCACCTGCATGTAGCGGGCGAGGACCACCAACTCGGCGCCAGTCTCCTGCAGCACCTGCCAGACCCGAGCTTCCTGGGCCGGCTTGTCCTGAGGGTCCAGGGGGAAATGGTGATAGGGAATGCCGTGCCAGGCCGCCAGGGGCTCCAGGTCCGGGTGGTTGGAGATCACCGCCACCACGTCCATGGGCAATTGGCCGATGCGCTGGCGATAGAGCAGGTCGTTGAGGCAGTGGTCGGCCTTGGAGACCATGATGGCGACCTTGGCTCTATAGCCTGGCGGGGTCAGCTCGAAGGTCATGTCGAAGGGGGTGAAGCGCAGGTCGAGGCCAACGCGGAACAGACCTTCGTTGAAATCGCCGGGCACCTGGAATTCCACCCGGATGAAGAAGCGCTGGGCCTCGCGATCATCGAAGCTGTGGTGCTGGGTGACATAGCAGCCCTGCTCGAAGAGATAGCGCGTGACCACGTCCACGGTGCCGAGGCGACTCGGGCTCTGGGCGGTGAGAATCCAGGTATCGGGCGTGCGGCTCATGTTGAATTCCTTTGCATAGAGATGAAGCCAAAAACCATAAAACCCGACCTGCGCGTCACGCAGGTCGGGTTCGCTAGAACGGGACTGAACGTAGGCCGTGATCAGGCCTCGATGCGCAGTCCGTACTCGGCGCTCGCGTCCTGCAGCCACAGCCAGACGTAGTCGGCGAAGCTGCGGCGCACCACCAGCTCCCAGGTGTCTTCCGCCGTGTGGCGGATGATCAGCTGGGACTTGGCGAACACCGTACCCACGGCCTTGCCCACCGGGAAGTTGCTCGGGTGGACGTCGTAGGAGGTGGACTTCATCAGCACTTCACGCACCTTGGGGCCCTTAAGTTCGACCAGCGTCTGGCCACCGCCGACATTGACGATGGCGACATGGCGCTCGCCCAGCGCCTGGCGCAGGGCCTGCTCGGTGGCGAACTCGCTGCCACCGGGCACCACCAGCAGCCACTCGTCCGGGCCGAGCCACTGCAGCGAGCTCTCGCCTTTCTGGGTGATCGCCAGCGGACCGGGCACTTCCAGACCGACCACGCTCTGCACGGCGCCGGTGAAGCCTTCGTCATGGGCGTCGCCACGCAGCACCAGGTGCCCCAGCAGGGCCCGCTCGCGCAGGGTCACCCCGGCGGTGGCCGGGCCGCGGCCCGCGAGCTTGCTCAGCTCGGCGTGGAACAGCGGGGATTCGGCGCGCGCCTTGGCGGAGTATTGGTCGTAGACATTGATGTTGTTCATGGGGCGCTATCCTCGTTAGGCGACGTTCTGCCGCTCACCCTTGGGGTCGTAGAACACCGGCGAGACGATCTCGGCAGCGATGTAGCGGCCATCGGCCAGCGGGGCGTAGACGGTCTGGCCCATGCGGCCCAGCCCACCCTTGACCATCGCCATGGCGAAGCCGTAGCCCAGGGTCGCGCTGTGGTAGCTGGAGGTCACGTGACCGACCATGTCCATGGGGATCGGCTGGTTGCGCTCGAACACCAGTTGCGCGCCTTCCGGCAGGACGTCGCGGGCATCCAGAGGCTTGAGGCCGACCAGTTGCTTGCGATTCTCGCGGACGCAATCCACGCGATGCATGCCGCGCTTGCCGATGAAGGAGAAGCTCTTGTTCAGGCTCACCGCCCAGCCCATGCCCAGGTCCTGGGGCGTGACCGAACCATCGGTGTCCTGACCGATGATGATGAAGCCCTTCTCCGCTCGCAGTACGTGCATGGTCTCGGTGCCATAGGGGGTCAGGTCGAACTCCTTGCCCGCGGCGACCACCTGCTCCAGCACGCCCATGGCGTAGTTGGCCGGCACGTTGATCTCGTAGGAGAGCTCGCCGGTGAAGGAGATGCGGAACACCCGCGCTGGCACCCCGCCCACCTGGCCTTCCTTCCAGGCCATGAAGGGGAAGGCGGCGTTGTCCAGATCGATGTCGGTCAGCTTGGCCAGCAGCTTGCGGCTGTTGGGACCGGACAGGGTCAGGGTCGCCCAGTGATCGGTGACCGAGGTGAAGTACACCTCCAGCTCCGGCCATTCGGTCTGATGGTAGAGCTCCAGCCATTCGAAGACGCGCGCCGCGCCGCCGGTGGTGGTGGTCATCAGGAAGTGGTTGTCGGCGAGACAGGCGGTGACGCCGTCGTCGAAGACCATGCCGTCTTCCTTGCACATCAGGCCGTAACGGGCCTTGCCGATGTCCAGCTTGGTCCAGGCGTTGGTGTAGACGCGATTGAGGAACTCGCGCGCATCCTTGCCCTGGATGTCGATCTTGCCCAGGGTGGAGGCGTCGAGCAGGCCGACGCTACGGCGCACGGCCAGGCACTCGCGGTTGACCGCGGCATGCAGGTCCTCGCCCGCCTTGGGGAAGTACCAGGGGCGCTTCCACTGGCCGACGTCCTCGAACAGGGCGCCCTGCTTGAGGTGCCAGGCGTGCAGCGCGGTGTAGCGCTTGGGCTCGAACAGGTGGCCGCAGTGCCGTCCGGCGATGGCGCCGAAGGTGATGGGCGTGTAGTTCGGGCGGAACATGGTGGTGCCGACTTCCGGGATGGCCTTGCTCTGCACGCGGGCAGCGATGGCCAGGCCGTTGATGTTGCCCAGCTTGCCCTGGTCGGTGCCGAAGCCCATGGCGGTGTAGCGCTTGACGTGCTCGATGGACTCGAAGCCCTCGCGGCAGGCCAGCTCGATGCCGGCGGCGGTCACATCGTTCTGTAGGTCGACGAATTGCTTGGGCGCTCGCGACGACGGCTTGTCGTGGGGCACCTGGAACAGCGCCAGACTCGGCTCTTCCTGGCGGAATTCGGCCTGTGGCAGTTCACCGCTGACCACCTTGGCACCGGCTTCGGCCGCCGCGGTGGCGCCGGCTTCGAAACCATCGGCGAGGACGTCGCCCAGGGCGAAGACCCCGTTCACGCCACCGGCGCAGACCCGCTTCTGCGGCGCCGGACCGGGCACGAAGGCCTGGATGTCCTCACGCCACTGCGGACGACCGCCCAGGTGCGAAGCCAGGTGGACCACCGGGCTGTAGCCGCCGGAGGTGGCGATGAGGTCGCAGTCGAGCCACTCGCCGCCACCCAGGGTGCGGAAGGCGGTCAGGTCGATGGTGGCGATCTTGGCGCCGGTCACGCGGGTGTTGCCACGGGCTTCGCTCACGGCGGTCCCGCCCATGACCCGCACGCCACGCTTGCGCACTTCCTCGACCCAGGCACCGCGCGGATTGGGCCGCGCATCGGCCACGGCCACCACCTGGCGACCGGCTTCGAGCCAGTCCAGCGCCACGCGGTAGGCGTAATCGTTGTTGGTGGACAGTACCAGCCGCTGGCCCGGGGCCACGGCATAGCGGCGGATGTAGGTGGAAACGGCGCCGGCCACCATGTTGCCCGGCAGGTCGTTGTTGCCGTACACCAGCGGCCGCTCGTGGGCGCCGGTGGCCAGTACCACGCGGGTGGCGCGGACACGGTGCAGGCGCTGACGCACCTGGCCATGGGGCGCGCGATCACCCAGGTGATCGGTCAGCCGCTCGTGAATGGTGAGGAAGTTGTGGTCGTGGTAGCCGTTGACCGTGGCGCGCGGCAGCAGGACCACGTTGTCCAGGCCCTGCAGCTCGGCGACCGCCTTGGCCGCCCAGTCGGCGGCCGGGGCGCCGTCGAGACGCTCGCGGCTGTCCAGCAGGCTGCCACCGAATTCTTCCTGTTCGTCGGCCAGGATCACCCGGGCACCGCTGCGACCGGCGGCCAGGGCCGCCGCCAGACCGGCAGCGCCACCGCCCACCACCAGCACGTCGCAGTGCTGGTTGAAGTTGTCATAGGTGTCGGGATCGACCTGGGTCGGCGCACGCCCGAGACCAGCGGCCTTGCGGATGTACTTCTCGTAGGTCATCCACAGATTCTGCGGATACATGAAGGTCTTGTAGTAGAACCCGGGCGGCATCATCTTGCCGCCGACCTTGCCGAGGATGCCCATGAGGTCGTTGTTGACGCTCGGCCAGCCATTGGTGCTGGCGGCGACCAGGCCCGGATACAGCGCCTGCTGGGTGGCCCGCACGTTGGGCACCTGGGTGGCCTCGGTGGCGCCGATCTGCATGATGGCGTTGGGCTCTTCGGCACCGGCGGCGACGATGCCGCGGGGGCGGGAGTACTTGAAGCTGCGCCCGATCACGTCCACGCCGTTGGCCAGCAGCGCCGAGGCCAGGGTGTCACCCTTGAAGCCCTGGTAGGTCTGACCGTTGAAGGTGAAGGTGATGGCCTGGCTGCGGTCCAGGCGACCGCCCTGGGTGAGTCGATGGACCTGGCTCATGTGCGCTCTCCTCGCTCGGCGGTGAAGCGGGGCTGCTCGCCGATCGGATAGGTTTCGAGAATTTCGTAGGTCTCGGTGTTACGGGTCGCGTTGAAGTACTGGCGGCAACCCGACGCGTGGACCCACAGCTCGTGACGCAGACCGCGCGGGTTGTCGCGGAAGAACATGTAATCGCCCCACTCCGCGTCGCTGCAGGCCTCGGGATCCAGCGGACGCGGGATGTGCGCCTCGCCAGCGGCGTGGAATTCTTCTTCGGAGCGCAATTCCCCGCAGTGGGGGCAGTGGATGTACAACATGCTCGGGCTCCTTAGTGGGCGACGGCCGCTGCGCCGTGTTCGTCGATCAGCGCGCCGGTGTGGAAACGGTCGATGGAGAAGGGCTTGGCCAGCGGATGCATCTCGCCGGAGGCCAGGGACGCCGCGAAGACGTTGCCCGAGCCGGGTGTAGCCTTGAAGCCGCCGGTACCCCAACCGCAGTTGAAGAACAGGTTCTCCACCGGGGTCTTGGAAATGATCGGGCAGGCGTCGGGCGAGGTGTCGACGATGCCGCCCCACTGGCGGTTCATGCGTACCCGCGAGAGGATCGGGAACATCTCGACGATGGCCTGCAGGGTGTGCTCGATCACCGGGTAGGAGCCGCGTTGGCCGTAGCCGACCCAGCTGTCGATACCGGCGCCGATCACCAGGTCGCCCTTGTCGGACTGGCTGATGTAGCCGTGCACCGCGTTGGACATGATGACGCTGTCGATGATGGGCTTGATCGGTTCGGAGACCAGCGCCTGCAGCGGGTGGGATTCCAGCGGCAGGCGGAAGCCCGCGAGCTTGGCCATGTGCCCGGAGTTACCCGCGGTGACCACGCCGACGCGCCGGGCGCCGATGAAACCGCGATTGGTTTCCACGCCGATCACCTTGCCGTCCTGCTTGCGGAAGCCGGTGACCTCGGTCTGCTGGATCAGGTCGACGCCCAGGGCGTCGGCAGCGCGGGCGAAGCCCCAGGCCACGGCGTCGTGACGGGCCACACCACCGCGACGCTGCACGGTGGCGCCGAAGATCGGATAGCGGGTGTTCTTGCTGCAATCCAGGTAGGGAATCTCCTCAGCCACCTGGCGGGTGTCGAGCAGCTCGCCGTCCACGCCGTTGAGGCGGTTGGCGCTGACCCGGCGCTCGGAATCGCGCATGTCCTGCAGGGTATGGCAGAGGTTGTAGACGCCGCGCTGGGAGAACATGACGTTGTAATTCAGGTCCTGGGACAGGCCTTCCCACAGCTTCATGGCGTGCTCATAGAGGTGCGCCGACTCGTCCCACAGGTAGTTGGAGCGGACGATGGTGGTGTTGCGTGCGGTGTTGCCGCCGCCCAGCCAGCCTTTCTCGATCACCGCGACGTTCTTCACGCCGAATTGCTTGGCGAGGTAATAGGCGGTAGCCAGACCGTGACCGCCACCGCCGACGATGACCACGTCGTAGACCGGCTTGGGCGTCGGGGTACGCCACATCCGCTGCCAGTTCTCGTGATGGCTCAGGGAGTGCTTGAAGAGGCCGAAGCCGGAATAGCGTTGCATCTGGAGACTCCTGCAGACGACGCCCCTTTCCGCGAGGAGAAAAGGGGTTGGATAAGGGTTGCGTCAGGCGCGCGGCGACTAGCGGTAAACCGGGTAGTCGCGGCACAGCGCGGCCACCTGGCGCGCCACCTGGGCTTCCACATCGGCATCGCCGAGGTGGTCGAGGATGTCGCAGATCCAGCCGGCGACGCGCTCGCTTTCGCTGACGCCCAGGCCACGGGTGGTCAGGGCCGGGGTACCGATGCGCAGACCCGAGGTCACGAAGGGCGACTGGGGATCGTTGGGCACGGCGTTCTTGTTCACGGTGATGCAGGCGCGACCCAGGGCGGCGTCCGCATCCTTGCCGGTGATGCCCTGCTTGATCAGGCTGACCAGGAACAGGTGGTTGTCGGTGCCACCGGAGACCACGTCGAAGCCGCGGGCCTTGAACACGCCGGCCATGGCCTGGGCGTTCTTGATCACCTGCTGCTGGTAGGTCTTGAAGCCCGGCTCCAGGGCTTCCTTGAAGCACACCGCCTTGCCAGCGATGACGTGCATCAGCGGGCCACCCTGGGCACCCGGGAACACCGCGGCGTTGAGTTTCTTCTCGATGTCGGCGTTGGCCTTGCACAGGATCAGGCCGCCACGGGGGCCACGCAGGGTCTTGTGGGTGGTGGTGGTCACCACGTCGGCGAAGGGCACCGGGTTCGGATAGACACCGGCAGCGACCAGACCGGCCACGTGGGCCATGTCGACGAACAGCAGGGCGCCCACGCTGTCGGCGATGTCGCGGAAGCGCTGGAAGTCCAGGGTCTTGGAATAGGCGGAGAAGCCCGCCACGATCATCTTGGGCTTGTGCTCTTCGGCCAGACGCTGGATCTCGTCATAGTCGATCAGCCCGGTGTCGGTGTTGATGCCGTACTGCACCGCGTTGTAGAGCTTGCCGGAGGAGCTGACCTTGGCGCCGTGGGTCAGGTGACCGCCGTGGGCCAGGCTCATGCCGAGGATGGTGTCGCCGGGCTGCAGCAGCGCCAGGTAGACGGCCGAGTTGGCCTGGGAGCCGGAGTGCGGCTGGACGTTGGCATAGTCGGCGCCGAACAGCTGCTTGGCGCGCTCGATGGCCAGCTGCTCGACCTTGTCGACGTGCTCGCAGCCACCGTAGTAGCGCTTGCCCGGATAGCCTTCGGCGTACTTGTTGGTCAGCACGCTGCCCTGGGCTTCCATGACGCGCTGGCTGGTGTAGTTTTCGGACGCGATCAGTTCCAGGTGATGCTCCTGGCGCCGCGCTTCCTCGCCCATGGCGGCGAACAACGCATCATCGTAGCCCTGGATTTGGTCCTGCTTGCTGAACATCGCGGCGCTCCTAAAGTCTGTGGCGGTGAAAACCACCCCCTTGGCCGCGATGGTAGGCCCGGCCCCAACCCCCAAGATGCCTGTTTACGCCCCGGGCCGGCGCGTTTGCGACAGCCACTCAACAGGTGGGTTCTGCCGTTCGCCGGATCCCGTCAAGTCGCTCTGATCCGCGCCGATAAGTAGACGTATCACCTCCACCGGCCAGCGAGCTCCGCCATGTTCAACGCCCACTACAAGAAGACCATCGCCCGATTGGAAGCCGAGCTGCACGCCAACCAGGGCCTGACCCAGGCACTGGAGCGTTCCATGGCGGTGATCGAGTTCGATCTCGACGGCACCATCCTGCGCGCCAACGACAACTTTCTCCGGCTGACCGGCTATCGCGCCGACGCCCTGGTCGGCCAGCAGCACCGCCGACTCTGCCCGGCCGCCGTAGTCCAGGGTCGCGACTATGGCGATTTCTGGGCGCGCCTGAAACGCGGTGACTTCGTCTCCGGCACCTTCCAGCGCCTGGACGCCCAGGGCCGTACCCTCTGGCTGGAAGCCAGCTACAACCCGGTACCCGACAGCAGCGGCAAGATCGCCAAGGTGGTGAAGTACGCCCTCGACGTCACCGCCCAGGTCGAGCGCGACAGCGAAGCCCAGAGCAACCTCAAGGCCTTGGACCGCGCCCTGGCGCGCATCGAATTCGACCTGGACGGGCGCATCCTCACGGCCAACGACAATTTCCTGGCCACCCTGGGCTACAGCCTCAAGGAGATCCAGGGCCAGCAGCATCGCCTGTTCTGCGAGCCGGCCCTGGTCAATAGCAGTGAATACGCCGACTTCTGGCGCCGCCTCAATGCCGGCGAGTTCTTTCGCGGCCAGTTCAAGCGGCTGGGCAAGCACGGCCGGGTGGTCTGGCTGGAGGCGAGCTACAACCCGGTGTACGACGCCACCGGTCGGCTATACAAGGTGGTCAAGTACGCCAGCGACATCAGCGAGCGGGTGGAAAAGCACGAAAGCGACGGCCGCAGCGCCTCGCGGGCCTATCACATCTCCGCCGAGACCGAGAAGGTCGCCGAGCACGGCACCCAGATCATCCAGGCGGCGGCCGGCGAGATGCGTGAGATCGCACAGAACGTCAGTCAATCCGCCGAGGTGATCGGCCAGCTGGGCCAGCGCTCGGAGCAGATCACCGCCATCGTCAACACCATCCGCGGCATCGCCGACCAGACCAACCTGCTGGCGCTCAACGCCGCCATCGAGGCCGCCCGCGCCGGTGACCAGGGTCGTGGCTTCGCCGTGGTCGCCGACGAGGTTCGCCAGCTGGCGGGGCGCACCAGCAGCGCCACGGCGGAAATCGCCGAGATGATCGGCCGAATCCTCAGCGAAACCCAGCAGGCGGTCGCCAGCATGGAAAGCACCCAGGGTCGGGCGGCCAAGGGTGTCGAGCTGGCGGACCAGGCCGGCGCGGTGATCGTGCAGATCCGCGATGGTGCCAGCGACGCCGTGGAGGCCGTGAGCATGTTCGCCAGCAAGCTGGACGAATCCGAGGTGATTCCCAAGGGCGCGCGTAACTGGGTGGGGCATTGAGGGCGCTGGCTTGATCGGGATCAAGCGTCCCTGACGACCAGGGTCTAGCATGAAGGCATACCCCTCTCGTGGAGATGCCCCATGCACAATGTCCTGGTCGCCTACGACGGTTCCCCCAGCGCCGACAACGCCCTGCGCTACATCCTCGACCTGGTGAAGGCTGGGCTGTCGCTGGAGCTGCACCTGCTCAATGTCCAGAACGAGCCGGAGATCTACGGCGCGCCCTTCGACGACCGCATCCTGCGCGAATGGCGCGGCAGCCTGCAGGACAAGGCCGAAGACATTCTGGTGCGGGCGCGCCCGGCCCTGCTCGAAGCCGGTATCGAGGCCCAGACCCATGTCGGTTTCGGCAGCATCGCCGAGACCATCGGCGAGACGGCCCGGCGCCTGGAGGTGGACACCGTGGTCATGGGCACCCGCGGGCTGGGGTCGCTCAGCGGCCTGCTGCTCGGCTCGGTGGCCCATCGCGTGGTGCACCAGGTGCCCTTGCCGGTGATCCTGGTGAAATAGCCGCCCAACAAAAAACCAGCCACTGGGCTGGTTTTTTCGTTTCCGGGCACCGCGTGGATCAGATGCTCAGGGTCCAGTCGTAGTCGACGATCAGCGGCGCGTGCTCGGAAAAGCGCGGTTGCCGCGGCAGGCGCGCCGACCGCACGAAGCGGCGCAGACCCGGGGTAAGGATGTTGTAGTCGAAGCGCCAGCCCAGGTTCAGGTGCTCGGCCTGGTCGCTGTCCGGCCACCAGCTGAACTGGTCGCCTTCGCGACTCACTTCGCGCAGGGCATCCACATAGCCCATGTTGCCGATCACCTCGTCCATCCAGGCCCGCTCAGGGGCCAGGAAGCCCGGGATCTGCTGGCAGTCACGCCAGTTCTTCACGTCCTGCTTCTGGTGCGCCACATACAGCGAGCCACAATAGATGTACTCGCGACGCTTACGGCGCTGCTTGTTCAGGTAATGGGTAAAGTCGTCCATGAACTTGAATTTCATGTTCAGGTCTTCGTCACCGCGCTTGCCCGAGGGCAGCAGCAGGCTGGCGATGCTGACCTTGTCGAAGTCCGCCTGCAGGTAGCGACCGAAGCGATCGCAGGACTCGAAGCCCAGGCCGCTGATCACCGCCTTCGGCTGGACCCGGGTATAGAGTGCAACCCCGCCCTGGGACGGCACTTCGGCGTCGCAGGCATAGAGGATGTAACCTTCCAGCGCATAGGCCGGATCGTCCATGTCGTAAGAAGAGGCGCGCGTATCCTGCAAGCAGATCACGTCGGCATTCTGCGCCTTAAGCCAGGGCAACAGGCCCCGCTCCACAGCGTCCTGAATACCATTGACGTTCAAGCTGATGATCCGCATAAATGGCCCCCAAAAAATCGTGGATGTATGATACCCGAGCTAAACCGGTTTAGCTAAATACAAGCCGCGCAAGGACTTATATGCAGGCGTATCAGCGTAATTTCATTCGTTTCGCCATCGAGCGCGGAGTTCTGCGCTTTGGTGAATTCACCCTGAAATCGGGACGCATCAGCCCCTATTTCTTCAACGCCGGCCTGTTCCACAGCGGCGCGGCGCTGGCCCAGCTCGGCCGTTGCTACGCCGATGCGCTGGTGCAGGCCAACCTGCCCTTCGATGTCCTCTTCGGCCCGGCCTACAAGGGCATCCCCCTGGCCGCGGCCACGGCGGTGGCCCTGGTCGAGCACCACGGCCGCGATGTGCCCTGGTGCTTCAACCGCAAGGAAGCCAAGGACCACGGCGAAGGCGGCCTGCTGGTGGGCGCGCCCCTGACTGGCCGGGCGCTGATCATCGACGACGTCATCACCGCCGGCACCGCCATCCGCGAGGTCATGCAGATCATCGACGGCCAGGGCGCCAGCGCGGCCGGGGTGCTCATCGCCCTGAACCGCCAGGAGCGCGGCCGCGGCGAGTTGTCGGCCATCCAGGAAGTCGAGCGCGACTATGGCATCCCGGTGCTCAGCATCGTCGCCCTGGACCAGGTGCTCGAATACCTGGCCGAGGACGCCGAGCTCAAGCGTCACCTGCCCGCCGTCCAGGACTATCGCGCTCAATACGGTATCTAGTCGTCAGCCCAGGAGAGACGGTCATGGTCGTACGTCGCGCCGCTGCCAGTCTGTTGCTCATCGCCCTGCCGCTGGCTGGCCAGGCGGCCGAGTTGTATCGCTATCTGGACCGCAACGGCACCCTGGTCATCAACCGCCAAGGCGTGCCGCCGGAATACGCCGGCAAGGGCTACGACGTGCTCAACGAGCAGGGCCGGGTGATCCGCAAGGTCGCCCCGGCACTGCCCGCCGCCGAACTCGACCGCCGTGAACGCGAGCGCCAGCAGGCCCTGGTCGATGGCCAGCTGCGCAGGCTCTACAGCAATGTCGAGGACGTCGACCGCGCCAAGGCGCGCAAACTGGCCGAACTGGACGGCCTGCTGCAGATCAAGAAGGCCAACCTGGAGGCCACGCGCCAGTTGCAGAGCCAACTGATGGAGCAGGCGGCGGTACAGCAGCGCAATGGCCAGGCGCTCCCGGCCGATCTGCAGGCCCGCCTCGACGCCGCGGCGGCCGATCAGGTGCGTCTGCAGGCCGATCTGCAGCGCTTCGACGAGCTGCGCAGCAGCACCAGCGCTGCCTTCGACGCCGACCGTGCGCGCATGCAGCGACTGGAAGCGGCTCAGGGCGCGAATCGCTAGTCCTGCAGAATCCGCTACCTGGTCGTATCTAGCCATCGCCACCTGGGTAGCGACGAACTTCTTGATTCTTTCACGCTAGATTCTGGCACGCACCGTGCTAAACGGTTTTCAACACATTGTTGAACAATCGGGCGTGAAGATTCATGAGTGGTAAAGACGCCGGCGAGTTGCCCCTGGGGGCTCAGCTGCTGCTGGAAATGCGTGAAGACATCATCGGCGGTCGCCTGCTGCCCGGCACGGCGCTGGTCGAGAGTGAACTGGTCAAGGCTTACAACGCCTCGCGCAACACCATCCGCGAAGCCCTGCACCAGCTGGATCGCGAGGGCCTGGCCACCTATGTGCGCCACAAGGGGGTGATGGTGCGGCGCCTGGGCCTGGCCGAGGTGCGTGACCTCTTCACCGTGCGCCGCACCCTGGAACTGCAGGCCATCCTCACCAGCCGCCCGCTGCGCGAATACCAGTCCGATCGGATGCTGGATGCCCTGGAGGCCGCCGAGCTGGCGCAGTCGCGGGAAGACTGGCGCGCCCTCGGTACCCACGGCCTGCATTTCCATCAGCACATCGTCGGCCTGCTGCGCAGCCCGCTGTTCGATGAATTCTTCGCCACCGTCGCCGCCCAGATGCGCCTGCTGTTTTCCCTCGCGCCCGACGAGGAACACTTCCAGCGGCCCTGGACAGCCCGTGACCGCCAGATCCACGACCTGCTCGGCGCCGGACAGCGCCAGGCGGCCGGCGAGGCCATGGCCAGCTATCTCGACGATTCCGAAAACCGGTTGCTGGATCTGCTCAGCGCAGCCAGGCCGCTCTGACCGAGGAGACCTCCCATGTACAAGGACTACCCCGCTGCCTACCAGTCCACCCAGGGCTCCGCCCTGCAGGTCGATCAGGCCTTCTATGATCGGCTGCGTGAACGCAAGGACGGGCGCACCCTGATCGAGCAATTCGAGATCCCGATCCGTACCGGTCGCGCCTGGAAGGTCCCCGCCGGCCATCTGTTCCGCGTCACCACCCCACACGGCCCCCAGGTCGGCGACTTCAACGTCTGGAACGCCGAGGATCCACGCGAACGGATGTGGGCCGCGCGCACCCGGCAACTGCAGGGTGCCCATGTCAGCACCTACGATCGGCTCTGGTCCAACCTGCCCTTCCTGCGGCCGCTGCTGACCATCACCGACGACAGCCTGGCCAGCTATGGCATCGACGAACACGGCGGCCGCCTGCATGACCTGCTCGGCACCCGCTGCGACCCCTACGTCAACAAGATGCTCACCGGCGAGGACTTCCACCACCACTGCCATTCGAATCTGACTCGCGCGGTGCTGCCCCACGGCCTCACCGAATTCGACGTCCACGATGTGCTGAACATCTTCCAGTGCACCGGCCTCAACCACGACGACCTGTACTTCATGAAGGCCTGCCCGGCCAAGCCCGGCGACTACCTGGAATTCTTCGCCGAGATCGACGTGCTCTGCGCCCTGTCCACCTGCCCGGGCGGCGATCTGTCCCTGGCGATGTGGGGGCCCGATGCCGAGGACCCGCTCAAGGTCTGCCGTCCACTGGGGGTGGAGATCTATCGGGTCGAGGAAGAGCTGCTGCAGGGCTGGGAATCGCCCAAGCGAGCAGCCTACAACGGCCAGCACGGCTTGACCCTGCCCAAGGCCAGTTGGGAACAGTAGGTTCCGGCAGCAATGAAAAACGGCGCCCTGGGGCGCCGTTTCTGGGTCCGACCGAAAGCACTCAGCGCTTGCGGTTGGAAATCAGCGTACCGACGCCGACGTCGGTGAAGATTTCCAGCAGCACCGCGTTGGGCACCCGGCCATCGATGATGTGGGCGCTCTGCACCCCGCCCTGCACCGCTTCCAGCGCGCAGCGGATCTTCGGCAGCATGCCGCCGTAGATGGTGCCGTCGGCGATCAGCGAATTGACCTGCTCGGTGGACAGCCCGGTGAGCACCTGGCCCTGCTTGTCCATCAGGCCGGCGATGTTGGTCAGCAGCATCAGCTTCTCGGCCTTGAGCGCCTCGGCCACCTTGCCTGCCACCAGGTCGGCGTTGATGTTGTAGGACTCACCGTCCGGACCCACGCCGATGGGCGCGATGACCGGAATGAAGTCACCGCGCACCAGCATGTTGATCAGGTCGATGTTGACCCCGGTGACCTCGCCCACGTGGCCGATGTCGATGATCTCCGGCTTGGTCATCTCCGGCGTCTGCCGGCTGACCTTGAGCTTGGTGGCGCGGATCAGGCCCGCATCCTTGCCGGTCAGGCCGATGGCCTTGCCGCCATGGCGATTGATCAGGTTGACGATGTCCTTGTTGACCTGGCCGCCCAGGACCATCTCCACCACATCCATGGTCTGGGCGTCGGTGACGCGCATGCCGTCGATGAAGTGGCTCTCGATGGACAGGCGCTTGAGCAGGTCGCCGATCTGCGGACCGCCGCCGTGCACCACCACCGGGTTGATGCCCACCGCCTTCATCAGCACGATGTCACGGGCGAAGCCGGCCTTGAGCTCGTCGCTCTCCATGGCGTTGCCGCCGTACTTGATCACCAGCGTCTTGCCGACGAACCGGCGGATATAGGGCAGCGCCTCGGACAGCACCTCGGCGACGTGCGAGGCATCCTCGCGGCTCAGGGTCATGGCTCACCTCTCAAGGTCGACTAAGAAAAGACAAAGGGCGCCTAGGCGCCCTCTGTGCTACCGCTGACCCGAGGTCAGAACGGCAGATTCAGATCCGGCTCCACCGCCAGCAGCTGCTTGCGGAACACCGTCTTGATGCGCTCCAGCTCCTCGAGGGTTTCCGCCTCGAAGCGCAGCACCAGCACCGGCGTGGTGTTGGACGCACGCACCAGCCCCCAACCGTTCTGGTAATCGACGCGAACGCCGTCCAGGGTGGTGATCTGGGCATCGCCCCACTGGGCGTCGCGCTGCAGGGTCTCGATGATGCCGAACTTGCTCTCTTCGGTCACCTGGATATTGATCTCCGGGGTGGAGATGTCTACCGGGAAGGTATCGAACACCTGTTGGGCGCTGTGCTTCTCCTGACTGAGGATCTCCAGCAGGCGCACGGCGCTGTAGATGCCGTCGTCGAAACCGAACCAGCGTTCCTTGAAGAACACGTGGCCGCTCATCTCGCCGGCCAGCAGGGCGCCGGTTTCCTTCATCTTCTTCTTGATCAGCGAGTGACCGGTCTTCCACATGATGGGACGACCGCCGTAGCCGGCGATGAGGTTGTTCAGGCGGCGGGTGCATTTGACGTCGAAGATGATGTCGGCGCCCGGATTGCGGGAGACCACGTCCTTGGCGAACAGCATCAGCAGCTGGTCGGGATAGATGATCTTGCCTTCGTTGGTCACCACGCCGACGCGGTCGCCGTCACCGTCAAAGGCCAGGCCCAGGTCGGCGCCGGTTTCCTTGACCTTGGCGATCAGGTCTTCCAGGTTTTCGGGCTTGCCCGGATCCGGATGGTGATTGGGGAAGTTGCCGTCCACCTCGCAGAACAGCGGGATGACCTCGCAGCCCAGGGACTCGATCAGCTGGGGGGCATTGACCGCGGCGACACCGTTACCGGCGTCCACCACCACCTTGAGCTTCTTGGCCAGCACCACGTCGTTGCGGATGTAGTCGGCATAGCTCTTGAGCACGTCGACCTGCTTGATCTGGCCCTGGCCGCTGGCCACGTCGCCGGTCTCGATGCGCTCGCGCAGACGCTGGATGGATTCGTTGGCCAGGGTCTCGCCGGCGATGACGATCTTGAAGCCGTTGTAGTCCGGCGGGTTGTGGCTGCCGGTCAGCATGACGCCGGACTTGCCTTCGAGCACGTTGGCTGCGTAGTAGAGCACCGGGGTCGGCACCATGCCGACATCGCTGACATTGGCGCCGCTGTCGGCCACGCCCTTGATCAGTTGGGCGACCAGCTCGGGGCCGGACAGGCGGCCGTCACGGCCGACGGCCACGTTGGGCTCGCCACGCGCCAGGCTCTCCGAGCCGATGGCGCGCCCGATCCAGTAGGCGGCTTCGGCGGTCAGGGAGTCACCCACCACGCCACGGATGTCGTAGGCGCGGAAGATGCTGGCGTTGAGTTGGGGGGCTTGCGGGGTAGTGCTCATCGGGGGTTTCTCCAATCCCAGGAGATCCTGGTCTTCGTCGAGGATACTGATATCGAGGATGTCGGTGGTCTGGAACAGCGGCTCGCTCTGTTGAACGCGGCCTCTGTCGGCAAACTCCGCCAGGGTCTTGGCCACGGCATCGCTAGGTGCCGCAGCATATAGGTCCGGCGACGACCCGGCCGATCGGCTGGCCAATCGGGCCGTCGACTTGGCCACGGGTTCCATTACCGCCAGGCGCAAAGTCGGGCTTTTGGCTATCTGATTGGATTCAAGTTCCTCGGCATAGGCCGTCAGACTGCGGACGTCGTCACGGAGCCGGCGTGACAGCTCCCGGGAAAACAGCCAAAAGCCCGCCAGCACGCCGAACAGCGCCAGCAGCAGCGCTACCAGGGGAAGGCCCACCGGGGTATCGGCGCCGGCCTCGGCGGCCGGTGCCAGTTCCAGCGTCCAGAGCGGGCTGCCGGTGGCGAGCCGGCGCATCAGCGCCGGATCACCGGGGCTGCCGCCGCTGGCCAGTACCTGCACACCGCCACCGGGAAATTGCTGCAGCAGGCGCCACTGGCCGACATTCGCCGGCGGCGTGGCCCAGCCCTGCAGCACCGCAGGCAGTGCTTCCACCAGCACGGCGCTGCCGAGCAACTGATCGCCACGGCGGATGGGCTGGGCGCTGTAGACCAGCCAGCGATCCCCAAGGCGATAGGCTTCCGGTGGGGTCCGCTGGCCGCTTTCCAGGCGCTTGAGCAGATCGAGGGCGGCATAGTTGAGGGGACCGGGACGGTCGTCTTCGATCTGGCGCATGCCGGCTGGCACCACCAGCACATCGACCACGCCGAGGCGCTCGCGCAGCTGGCTTTCCGCCGCCGCACGCGCCGCGGGGTCATCGCCCTGCAAGGCCTGCAGCACCAGGGCATCCCCGGCGACGCCCTGCAGCCGGCGGGTCAAGCCGACCAGCAATTGATTGAGGGAGGCCGCCTGGGCCTGCAGCGCCTGGTCCGCCTGCTGCTCCTGATTGCGCGCGCCCTGCGGCTGCAACACCAGGAACCACAGCAGCAGCGCGGCCAGCAGCAGACCGGCGAGCGCCAGCAGCAGCCCCGCGCCCATGCCGGGCAAGCCCGCGACCCGAGGGGCCGTCTTGCGCACATCCTTGCCGTTCTTGCCCCTTGCCATGCCGTTCTTCTCCTTTATGTCACGGCGCGCCTTGCATGTCTGGCGTCAGCGGGTACCGGAGTGCCCGAAGCCGCCAGTACCCCGTTCGGTTTCGGTAAAGTTCTCGACGATGTCGAAGTGCGCCTGGACCACAGGTACGAGCATCAGCTGGGCGATACGTTCGCCGATGCTCACGGTGAAGGTGGTCTGGCCGCGATTCCAGCAGGAGACCATGAGTTCACCCTGGTAGTCCGAGTCGATCAGACCGACCAGATTGCCCAGCACGATGCCGTGCTTATGACCCAGGCCCGAGCGCGGCAGGATCAGCGCCGCCAGCGACGGATCGGCCACATGGATGGCGAGCCCGGTAGGGATCAGCGCGGTCTGGCCCGGCTCCAGCACCAGATCCTCCTGCAGCATGGCGCGCAGGTCGAGGCCGGCCGAGCCGGGGGTGGCGTAGGACGGCAGCGGGAAATCGCGCCCCAGGCGCGGGTCGAGGATCTTGGCTTGAAGGCTATGCATGGTTCTGGGCGGTATCTTTGAGATGGGTGGAAATCAGGGCGATGAGCTGGCGGGCGATCTTGCCCTTGCTGGTCTGCTCGAAGCGGATCTCGTGCAGGCCACGGTCGATCACGGTGACCGCGTTGTCTTGGCTGTTGAAGCCGATGGCCGGGTTGGCCACGTCGTTGGCGACGATGAGGTCGAGATTCTTGTCACGCAACTTGCGTTGGGCGTACTCCAGCAGATTCTGGGTTTCCGCGGCGAAGCCGACGCTGAAGGGCCGATCCGGGCGGCCCGCCAGCGTGGCGAGGATGTCCGGGTTGCGCACCAGCTCCAGCAGCAGGCCGTCACCGCGGGTGGGGTCCTTCTTCAGCTTGTGCGGCGCTATGACCTCGGGGCGATAGTCCGCCACCGCCGCCGAGGCGATGAGCACGTCGCAGGGCATCAACGCCTCGCAGGCGGCCAGCATGTCGCGGGCGCTGATCACGTCGATGCGCTCGACGCGATCAGGCGTCGGCAGGTGCACGGGGCCACTCACCAGGCTGACGCGGGCACCCGCCTCCGCCGCCGCTTCCGCCAGGGCGAAGCCCATGCGGCCGGAGCTGTGGTTGGTGATGTAGCGCACCGGGTCGATGTTTTCCTGGGTCGGGCCGGCGGTGATGACTACGTGGCGACCGGTCAGGTCCAGGCGCTGGAAGCAGTCGGCAGCGAGCTGGGCGAGGTCGGTGGCCTCCAGCATCCGACCGGGGCCGACGTCGCCACAGGCCTGGCTACCGCTGGCCGGGCCGAACAGCTTGATGCCACGGCTGCGCAGGAGCTCGGCATTGGCCTGGGTGGCCGGATCGCGCCACATGGCCTGGTTCATGGCCGGTGCCAGGGCGACCCGGGCATCGGTGGCCAGCACTATCGTCGTGAGCAGATCGTCCGCCACGCCCTGGGCCAGACGCGCCATCACATCGGCGGTGGCCGGCGCGACCAGTACCAGATCGGCCCAGCGGGCCAGCTCGATATGCCCCATGGCCGCTTCGGCGGCCGGATCCAGCAGATCCAGGTGCACCGGCAGGCCAGACAGCGCCTGCAGGGTCAGCGGCGTGATGAATTCGCGCCCGCCGCGGGTCAGTACCACCCGCACCTCGGCGCCCTGATCCTTGAGGCGGCGCACCAGCTCGGCGCTCTTGTAAGCGGCGATGCCACCTCCGACGCCCAGCACGATGCGTTTACGATGGAGCCGCTGCATATAGCCTTTCCGTTCTCGAACCGTCTAGAACGGGCATCGCACGGCCAATCGAGGCCTGCGCGCACCCGCGAATGATCCGGTTAAGATAGCACAGCGCCTGCAGGACGCAGACGCCCCGCCAGACAAGGAGCGCCCATGAGCATCAAGGATTGGCCGGCCCAGGAACGGCCGCGGGAAAAACTGCTGGAACAGGGCGCCCAGGCCCTCACCGACGCCGAGTTGCTGGCGATCTTCCTGCGCACTGGCGTGACCGGCAAAAGCGCGGTGGATCTCGCCCGCCAGTTGCTTGGGGAATTTGGCAGCCTGAGGGCCCTGCTGGAGGCCGACCTCACCGCCTTCAGCACCCACCTCGGCCTCGGCCCGGCCAAGTACAGCCAGCTGCAGGCGGTGCTGGAAATGGGCCGCCGTCACTTGGCCGAAGGCCTCAAGCGCGACTCGGCGCTGGAAAGCCCCCAGCAGGTCCGCGACTATCTAAAGGCGCGCCTGCGCCACGAACCCCACGAAATCTTCGGCTGCCTGTTCCTCGACACCCGCCACCGGGTGCTGGCCTTCGAAGCCCTGTTCCACGGCACCATCGACGGCGCCAGCGTCTACCCCCGCCAGGTGGTCAAGCGCGCCCTCGCCCACAACGCCGCCGCCGTCATCCTCACCCACAACCACCCCTCCGGCATCGCCGAACCCAGCCAGGCCGACCGCCTGCTCACCACACGCCTGAAGGACGCCCTGACGCTGGTCGATGTGCGGGTGCTGGATCATTTCATCGTGGGGGATGGGGAGCCGCTGTCGATGGCGGAAAAAGGATATGTGTAAAGCTTATTTTCATATCAGACGGATCATCTCCGTTTTTTAGGCAAAACTCTCAGAAGACGCTACAGTGAATAACGCATGCAATAGCCGCTAACTCGAAAAATGAGATCACCATAAAAAATGTTAAATCAACATTTTTCATCAAAGAATTTTTTACGCTTACTAAATAAACAAGACATTTTTAGATATGAGCTAGGGGCAGGAATAGAAGACTTCAAGGATAAATTCATTACTGTCGAAAAAGAATTAGCAAGTGAAGACTTCAGCTTTTCAGGCTTTAAAAGAAAAAAGATGTCTCATGGCATTGTTTTATCCCCACAAAACCTGACAGACGAATTCGCGCTAAGAAAATTAAACGACAATATTAAGCGCGTTTTTAATATAAAAGTTACAGACCGCAACAGTGTTCTTCCTCAAATCAAAATCTTAATGAATGAAGGGGTGGAATTTTGGATAAAAAAATACGATATTTCAAAGTTTTTTGAGTCGATACCAGCGAAAAAAGCAGTAGAAGCAATCATTAAAGACCACCGACTATCTTATGAATCCAAGAGGCTTTTGGAAAAATTCTTTTCCTCGCCTGAGATAAGCTCGGTATCTGGTCTACCTCGCGGAATTTCGCTGAGCTCTACAATTTCTGAGCTTTACATGCGTGACTTTGACACTAACTGTCGAAGGCTTTCTAGCTGCTATTTTTTCACTCGATATGTTGATGACATCTTGATGTTGTTTCACGAACAGCCGGGTGAATCTTTGCCTGGTATAGAATTACCTGAAGGCTTATCATTTCAGCCTGCTAAAACACTGTCACTTTATCATCCAGTGAAAGGGCCGGTGAAAGCGAGCGATAAAAGCTCAAAGGTCACTTATCTGGGATACGAATTTGAATTCACGTCATCAAATAAAGATAAGCCAACGAAGCTTCAAGTCGGTATGTCCTCAAAGAAAATTAAAAAAATAAAAACCAGAATAGCACTTTCCTTATTTGATTATTGTAAGAATAAAAATTACGACTTATTAAAGGCTAGACTTACTTTCCTTGCAAGCAATTATAATATTGGAAAAGACTCAAAAAGAGGCAACCTATATTCCGGTGTATATTTCAATAACTTCTTGATTGATAGCACGCGCCACTGTGACTTGGTTTTCAATAGATGTTTTTTTACGCAAAGCCGTCTGTGGCTCAACTAAATCCCTAGGAAAAAGGTTGAGCCCTTTATTATCGGTAAATCAGCGTAGAGAGCTGATGAGTATCTCCCTAAAGGCGGGGTATGAGAAAAAAAATTGTTCGACAATTTACTCCGGAACGCCTGCAAGAAATAAAAAAGGGTTTGGGCACATGTCTAGAATTGAAAGCAAACAGATCAGGATTCGCAAAAAACGATGAATACCGAGCTTTGCTTACAGAAACGTTGCCATACGAAGTGCCCATGCTATTTTCAAATGATGGCCTATATAGGGCAATTAAATCCGGCATCATATCGAAACTCAAAAGCGAACATGGTTTAGATATTTTTGAAAAAAAGGTGACAGTGCCATACAAGTATAAAATCAAAAAAAATTCATACGAATCGCGTGAGCTAGCTGTCATGCATCCGGCGCAGCAGATTGAAACAAGCCTATTTTATTCTAAGTACGACCATCTGATTATCGGGCTATGTCAGAGAAGCCCATTAACACTTAGGTCTCCGAGTTCTATAGCTAGCTATTATGTTGAGCGCGTGCTTTCAAGCAATGTCGACCATAGTAAAAGGTCCCAACAAGCTGAAGCAGTAGACGGATATGAATCAATCCCCAAAACAGGTACATCCTATTTCGCCTATAGGAAATTCCCTCTACTTTTCAAATTTTATGACTCTCATGAATTTCTAAGATTGGAAAAAAAATTTAAAACACTCACGAGGATGGATATCTCAGATTGTTTTAATAGGATCTATACTCACACAATCGCCTGGGCAGTTAAGAGCAAATCCCATGCAAAGCTACACAAAACTAACGACACGTCCTTCGAAAGCAAATTTGATAAATTACTTCAAAATGCAAATCATGGCGAAACTGCCGGAATCCTGATAGGTCCTGAGGTATCAAGAATATTCGCCGAAATAATATTGCAAAAAATAGACTTAAATATTATAGAAAAAGCGGCAAAGCAGGATTTACATCTCGAACAAGACTACACAATCAGGCGCTATGTAGACGACTATTTTATATACACTAACAACAGCGAGACTCAAGAAAGAATCAAGAGAATCATTCCCGAAGCACTAACTGAATACAAGCTCGCCACAAATAACTCAAAAACCACAGACCATTCGAGACCATATATCACAAGCATATCAATATCTCGCCACAATATATCACTAGCCATATCAGCCTTCCTTAGTAAATATGTTGAGTTTAAAAAGGAGCCTACAGGCGAACAACAGAAAGAAAAAACTGTCGTTTATTTGAACAAAATTGATAACACTTCAAAATCTGTAGTCCAAACTATCGCCGCAATTAAGCGAGCCATCGGTGAGCTTGGCTCTTACGACCCTAATGCGAACTATTTTCTAGGCACATTCAAAAAATTTCTTTCTCGCATAAAAGGAAAGGAGATAAAGTCAGATAAGGGTAGCGTTGAAATGTCGCTCTACTTCTTTCTGACCGCCGTCATAGAAATTTTGTTTTTCTACTACTCTATGACAATGCGAGTAAGGCAGACCTACCAAATATCTGAAATACTTCTCTTAATAGCTAAAATCATAAAATGCTTGCCATTGGATCTTAAATCCACTTTGATTAGAAAAATAGTGGATGAAAGCCGATCAATAATATACCAAGCTAGCACCGATTTTCCGGAATACAAAATTGAGGTAATGAACCTTTTGCTTGTAATCCAGAACTTTGGCATTGAACATCTATATAGTAAAGAATTGCTTTCAAAGGTTTTCGATTTCGAAATATCGCCAAGTGGCGCTATTTCAGTGACAGATAAATTAGACTATTTTCAGTTAATGTTCTTGCTATCTTACGCCGGGGACGTTGCAGAATTTAGTGATGTTATAGATGCTGCTATAGAAAACTCAACCAAGCAATTTGAAAGTAGAGACTGGGGTGAATACGCAGAGAGTGTATTCACTTTTTTCGATCTACTTTCTTGCCCTTACGTAAGCCAACCCGCGAAAATAAAGATTGCCAAATTGGCATTACGGCATATATCAAATACGAACATAAACTCGCGAGCTGCGTCCCTTATAGAAGAAGTAGGTAATAAAGGCTGGTTTTTTGGATGGCATCAGAAGGCTGACCTTCAACTGGCATTGCGAAGAAAGGAATTGCGAACGCCCTATTAACGCCATAAGATACACAAAGGAAGGCGCAGGTCAGTTTGACCCAGGCTAGAGCAGTCTTCAAGATGCGAACACGTAGAGTAACGTACGGCTGTCAGCGACATCGACGGCAATATGCGAAAAGCGCACCTAGGCCATCAATGTTGGCGATACAGGGCTTAGCACTGTAGGACCAAACAGGCCTATGGACACACGATGAGCCGTGCGTCCTTCCTACCTTTTCAGCTCTATCCACAACTGTTTCTTATCACAATAAACTTCTTATTCGCGCTTCCAACAACCCCGGAAACCTCGTGTACCACGTCTGATTCAACGGCGACGGATGCGGCAGCGGATAGAGCGTCAGTGTCTTGCGAGTGCCCTCCTCCGTTTCCAGGGTGACCTCGATGCTGCTTTCGAAGCGGTCTTCGCTTTTCCAGAAGGCTTCCAGGCGGGCGCGCTCTTCCTTGGATTGGCCGATGCCGAACCAGAGGAAGGCCTCGCGGCCGAAGGTGATGAGCTGGGTGCCGTGCCAGTGCTCCACCAGCAGGCGGCGCATCAGGGGGTGGAAGGTCTTTTTCACCCGTTCCGACCAGGCTTTGTTGCCCAGGGGTTTGTAGGGCACGGTGTTAGCCCAGAAGAACTGCTGGCTCAGGCTGCGGCTGGCCTCGAAGTTGGCCGGGGGATGGCCGTACAGGTGGGTATAGAGGACCTTGCGGGCGATCTGGCCGCCGCTGCCGATGAAGGGCTCGCCGTACTTCACTTCCTCCCGCCCCGGATCGCGACCGAAAAAGCCCAGGGGCGCATCGGGATCGCCCAGACCGATGATGGGGTCCAGCGGGTCCTTGGCGAATTGTTGATAGACCGGAAGATCGACACCTGGAAGATCGGCAGCGAGCTGGCGAAAGGCTTCGCGCTCTGCGGAAGACAGCGGCATGCAACAGCTCTCCATCGAGGAATTAATCCCTCTAGTAGAGCGCTGCCTGGCGGTTGACGTTCCGTAACGACTGGCGGAGCGGCAGCCCTGGGGCGATAGGGTAAACTGCCCGGCTCGAACGACCTCTCAAGGTGAATCCCGTTGATCAATCTGCTACGCAACGGCCTCGGTCAGGTGATCGTCGGCCTGGATCTGGTGACCCGGCCGCGCAAGCTCCAGCGCAGTGAGCAGGCCCAGGCTGCCATTGAGGCGGAACTGGCGAATCTGTCGCTCTATCAGTTCCAGGCCTGCCCTTTTTGCGTGAAGACGCGGCGGGCGCTGCATCGGCTGAACCTGCCGATCCGCCTCAAGGACATCAAGAAGGATCCACAGCTGCGCGCCGAGCTGGAACAGGGCGGTGGCCGGGTGAAGGTGCCTTGCCTGCGCATCGACGAAGGCAGCCAGAGCGTATGGATGTACGAGTCGGACGACATCATCGCCTATCTGGAGCAGCGCTACGGCGAGCGGCAGCCGGCCTAGGGCCTGCTGGTGAACGGTGGTGGACAAGATGGCGTCGTTGTCCACGCTGCGCATTTGCCTTGGGTTTGTTGGGCTTCGACGGTGGAGCTGTCTCAGCCCAACCTACGGGGCTAGAGGTCGCTTTCTTCGACCTTGCGGACCTTGCTGGCGTCCAGGGTGTAGGAGGCCTGGGCGAGATCGTTGTCGACCGCCTCGGTGTGCAGGGTGCCGATGACCCAGTAGGGCTCGTAGATGTCAGGTAGCGGCACGCCCTTGGGGTAGCGCACCAGCACGATCTGGTTGGGCGGGGGCGGCGGCACGTGGATGCAGGCACCCGGATAGGGCACCAGGAAGAATTCACGGAAGTTGCCCTTGGCGTCGGTCTCAAGCGGCACCGGAAAACCACCCAGGCGCACGTTCTTGCCATTCAGGGCGGCCACGGTGCGGGTGGAGTGCATCACCTCGGGCAGGCCATTGTCTTTCTGCTTGAGCCCGCCCGGCGAGCCGAAGCCGCCCGGTGCTTCGGGGCTGTTGTGGGTGATCTCGGGCATGGTCTCCAGGGCCCGACGATCTTCCGCGGTGAGCAGGTCCAGCCAGTTGGTTTCCGGCGGTTCACCCTTGGCGGCGTGGGTCAGCAGCGGCAGGCTGGCGAGCAGCAGGGTAATGAGCAGTCTGGGCATGGTCGGCAGGTCGGACGCAAAAGTCCGAGTGTGCGGCGCGCCAGGTCAGGGGTCCAGCCCCAAGGCCGTAAAGCAGAGCCTCTTCCATAAAAAAGCCCCCGGGTCGACGGGCGACTCCGAGGGCTGAAAACTGTGTAGCTAGGCTTCGCCGGGGCGAAGCGGCGTCTTAGCGACGCTTGGTCACCATGCCGTAGATGAACAGCACGATGATGGCACCGACCACGGCACCAATGAAGCCTGCGCCTTCACCGGCACGGTAGATGCCCAGTGCCTGGCCCAGGTAGGTGGCGACCACGGAGCCGACGATGCCCAGGATGATGGTCATGATCCAGCCCATGCTGTCGTCGCCCGGCTTCAGGAAGCGGGCAACCAGGCCGACGATGAGACCGATGATGATGGTTGCGATGATGCCCATGTGAAGAATCCCCTGTTTGAGTGCTGGTAAGACAACGCCGGTCAGCAGGCGTCGTTGTACTCTCCGACCACCGGTGATCCTTCGAGGTTCAGGGGAAAACGGCTTCCGTGTGCGGAAGCCGTCTGGCATCAGTCCTGGATCAGGGCTTCCAGGGCGGCGATGCGGGTCTGCAGGGTCGCGGCATCGGCGCTGCGCAGGGTGGCGTGACCGACCTTACGCCCGGCCTTGAAGGCCTTGCCGTAGTGGTGCAAATGGCAGTCTTCCAGGGCGGTGACGGCCGCTACCGGCGGCACCGAGCCAATGAAGTTGACCATGGCGCTCTCGCCCACCTTAGCGGTGGAGCCCAGCGGCAGGCCGGCCACGGCGCGCAGGTGGTTCTCGAACTGGCTGCACTCGGCGCCTTCGATGGTCCAATGCCCGGAATTGTGCACGCGCGGGGCGATCTCGTTGGCTTTCAAGCCACCCTCGACCTCGAAGAATTCGAAGGCCAGCACGCCAACGTAGTCGAGCTGTTCCAGCACGCGGCGGGCATAGTCTTCGGCCAGGGCCTGCAGCGGGTGGTCGGCACTGGCCACCGACAGGCGCAGGATGCCGCTCTCGTGGGTGTTGTGCACCAGCGGATAGCAGGCCATCTCACCGTCGCGACCGCGCACGGTCACCAGGGACACCTCGCCGGTGAAGGGCACGAAGCCTTCCAGCAGCAGAGGCACGCTGCCCAGTTCGGCGAAGGCGCCGGTGACGTCTTCCGGCTGACGCAGGACCTTCTGGCCCTTACCGTCGTAGCCCAGGGTGCGGGTCTTGAGCACCGCCGGCAGGCCGATACGGGCCACGGCGGCGTCCAGGTCGGCCTGGGAGAGCACGTCGGCGAAGGCCGGGGTGGGGATACCCAGGTCGCGGAACATGGACTTCTCGAACAGGCGATCGCGGGCGATGCGCAGGGCTTCGGCGGACGGATAGACCGGCACGAATTGCGAGAGGAAGGCCACGGTTTCAGCCGGGACGCTCTCGAATTCGAAGGTCACCAGATCGACCTCGTCGGCCAGCTGGCGCAGGTGGTCCTGGTCGCCGTAATCGGCGCGCAGGTGCTCACCCAGGGCGGCGGCGCAGGCATCCGGCGCCGGATCGAGAAAGGCGAAGTTCATGCCCAGCGGCGTGCCGGCCAGGGCGAGCATGCGGCCCAGCTGGCCGCCACCGATGACGCCGATCTTCATGCCTGCTCCCTCGGATCGGGATTGTCCAGCACGGTGCGGGTCTGCTCGTCACGGAAGGCGTTCAGCCGCTCGTGGTACTCGGGATACTTGCCGCCGAGGATGCTGGCGGACAGCAGGGCGGCGTTGATGGCGCCGGCCTTGCCGATGGCCAGGGTGGCGACCGGCACACCGGCGGGCATCTGCACGATGGACAGCAGGGAGTCGACGCCCGAGAGCATGGACGACTGCACGGGCACGCCGAGCACCGGCAGGTGGGTCTTGGCGGCGCACATGCCCGGCAGGTGGGCAGCGCCACCGGCACCAGCGATGATCACCTCGATACCGCGACCGGCGGCCTCTTCGGCGTACTGGAACAGCAGATCAGGGGTGCGGTGGGCGGAGACCACCTTCACTTCGTGGGGAATGCCCAGCTTGTCCAGCATGTCGGCGGTGTGGCTCAGGGTGGACCAGTCGGACTTGGAGCCCATGATCACGCCTACGAGTGCGCTCATCGTCGTGCCTCTGAAATGAAGAAGCCACGCGGCGGACGTGGCTTGGGAAATGAGCGGGACAGTATAGACGAAAGCGGGGCGGAGCGTGCTCCTGCGCCGGGTATCGCCTGTCGGTTGCAGGACAGGCTGTGGCGCCCATGGGATGGGTGGTGGTGTGGGGTGAAAGGTACGGGCCAGAGGCCTGGGGTGAGGCGTGGCGTTAGGGGGTTGGCTTTTATCGCGGCCATGGGCCGCTCCTACAGCAGCAGCCCCTACCGTAGGAGCGGCCCATGGCCGCGATTAATGCAGAGCGGGCGCGTTAGCGGATCACCTTGGCCGCGATAAGCCCTGCCTCAGATCCCTACATCCGGCAATTGCGGACGGGTTTCCAGGGCCTTGGCCATCAGGCGTTCGACGAAGGCGCGATCCGCGTCGGGCAGGGCCAGGCGGGGTGGGCGGGTCAAGGCTCTGCCGCGGCCGGCGAGTTCTTCGCAGAGTTTGATGCACTGCACCAGGTCCGGACGGGCGTCCAGGTGCAGCAGCGGCATGAACCACTCGTAGAGCGGCATGGCGTCGGCGAAGCGGCCAGCCTTGGCCAGGCGGAAGATGGTTTCGCCTTCGGTGGGGAAGATGTTGGACATACCCGAGACCCAGCCCTCGGCGCCTACGGCGATGCTTTCCAGCACCACGTCGTCGAGGCCGGCGAAGAGCACGAAGCGGTCGCCCACCTCGTTGCGCACGTCGATGAAGCGACGGGTGTCGCCGGAGGAATCCTTGAAGCAGACGATGTTGTCGACATCGGCCAGGGAGATGAGGATGTCCGGGGTGACGTCGTTCTTATAGATCGGCGGGTTGTTGTAGACCATCAGCGGCAGGTCGAGGGCGCTGGCCACGCTGCGGAAGTGGGCGGCGGTCTCGTGGGGCTTGGCCGAGTAGACCAGCGCTGGCATGAGCATGATGCCGTCGGCGCCGGCGCGACCCACCGCCTGGGCGGTGCGGGTGGCGTTGAGGCTGGTGAATTCGGCCACGCCGCAGATCACCGGCACGCGGCCACCGGCGGCGTCCTTGGCAACCTCTACCAGGGCGATCTTTTCTTCCAGGGTCAGGGAGGTGTTCTCGCCCACGGTGCCGCACATCACCAGACCAGAGACGCCATCGCGCACCAGGTTGCTGATCACGCCATGGGTCTGGTCCAGATTGACCGAGAAGTCATCGTTGAATTGGGTGGTGACGGCGGGAAAGACGCCGCTCCAGTTGACGCGGGGAGTGCTCATGCAGGGGTTTCCTCCAGACGCAGACGGGGCTTGAGAGAGTCGCGGTATTGCCGGGGCGACAGGCCGGTGAGACGGCGGAACTGGCGGCTGAAGGCGCTGTGGTCGGTATAGCCACAGGCCAGGGCCACTTCGGTGACGGGCAGATCGCGGGCCAGCAGGCGCGAGGCGGCGTCGAGCCGGGCCTTGTGCAGCAGTTGCTGGGGCGTGAGGCGCAGGATGCGTTTGCACTGGCGTTCGAGCTGGGAGACCGACAGGCCGACCCGCTGACTCAGTTCGCCTACCGAAAGCGGCTGGGCATAGTGTTCGCGCAGATAGCGATCGACCTCGGCCACCTTGGCGTGGGCCGGATGATCGGCGGCCGGCGCCTGCAGGTCGTGGGAGATGCCCGCCATACCCATGAGTCGGCCCTGGGCGTCGTGCAGCGGCAGCTTGCGGGTCAGGCACCAGCCCGGGGTGCGGCCGGCATAGAGGTGCAATTCCAGCTGGTCGTCCAGCGCCAGGCCCTCGCGCAGCACGCGGCGATCCTGTTCGGCGTAGGCGCCACCCAGGGGGGCGGGAAAGACTTCCTCGGCGGTCTTGCCGAGCAGTTCGCTGACGTCTTCATAGCCGCAGCGCTGGGCCAGGGTCAGGTTGACCAGCACATAGCGCGCCTCCAGGTCCTTGACGAAGAACACCACGCCGGGAATGGCGTCGAGCAGCGGCGCCACCAGGCTCAGGCTCGCCAGCAGCGCGGGCAGGTCGGCGGGCCGGGCGCGGTTCAGGGCGTCCAGGTGGGCAGCGGCGTTCATCTCTCGTCCTCGGTCAGGGCCAGCAGGCTGTCGATACGGGTGGGTTGCAGGGGAAAGCGCGGCACCGGGGGCGTCCAGCCCAGCAAGACGCGGGTGGCCTGGCCGCAGATGCGGCCCTGGCAGGCACCCATGCCGCAGCGGCTGCGCAGCTTGGCCTGGGTCCAGTCGGCATGGCCAACCAGGGCACCAAGGGCCACGTCTTCGCAGCGGCAGACCAGGGTATCCGGCTGGGCCAGCCGGGCAATGGCCGGATTTAGAGCGAAGGTACGGGCCAGCTGGGCGGCGAAGCGGCGCCAGGCACGGGCCTCGGTCTGCACGCCAGCGATAGCGTCGAGCTGGTTACTGGCGACCAGGCCGGCGATCCGCCCGGTGACCTGGGCCAGTTCGTTGCCGCCGATGCCGGTGCATTCGCCGGCCGCCAAGATGTGTGGCTGGCTGGTGCGCTGGTGTTCATCTACCGCCACAGCGCCGTCCAGGGTGGCGCAGCCCAAGCTCTGGGCCAGTTCGACATTGGGCACCAGGCCGTAGCCACAGGCCAGGCGGTCGCAAGCGATCTCCCAGCGACGCTCGCCCTGGCGCAGGCGCACGGCTTCGAGACGCTCGGTGCCGAGCGCCGCCTCGACCCAGGTGTCGGGGCTATAGCGGGAAGTGGCCAGCGTCAGCGCCTGGCGCAACTTGTTCGGCCAACGCCAGAGCCCCAGGCCGAAGTCGAGCACGGCGCGGCGCCTGGCCTGTTCGGCGACCAGGGCGATGCGGGCACCCGCTTGGCGCGCCGTGGCGGCACTGGCCAGCAGCAGCGGACCGGTACCGGCGGCGACGATGCGTTCATCGGCGACTTCGACTCCACCCTTGATCAGTGCCTGCAGGCCGCCAGCACCGGTCACGCCGGGCAGGGTCCAGCCGGGAAACGGCAGCAGCAGTTCGCGGGCACCGGTGCAGAGGATGAGCGTTTCGAACGCCAGGGTACGACTGCCACTGGCGTCTTCCAGCAGCAACTGGCGAGGCCCCAGAACCGCCGCGACCCGGGTGCCGCTCAGTAGCGTCACGTCGGCCGGCAAGCTGCCGACCTCGGCCGCAACCTGCCCGACTCTGGCACGCCAGATCTGGCCGCCAGGCAAGGGATTGTCGTCCAGCAGCACCAGCTTCAGGCCGCGGCCACTGGCCGCGCGGGCAGCGGCGAGACCGGCCGGACCGGCGCCGATGATGAGTAGATCGCAGCTCGCGCCATTCATGACAGGCGCTCCACCTGCATGCCGTCCCGGCAGGAGGTCTGGCACGCCAGACGGCGCACGCCATCGACCTGCACCCGGCATTCCTGGCAGACGCCCATGCCACAAAAAGGTGCTCGGGCCTCCCCGGTCACCGAACGGCGCGCGGCGGGGTTGCCGCTCTTGGCCAGGGCAGCGGTGAGCAGACTGCCAGGGCGGACCTGCAGGCGCTCGCCATCGATGAACAGGGTCAGCATGCCTGACTCCTCGGCGCGGTAGTGAAACGCGCCGGTGCGAAGGGTTCCACGTGGAACGTCGAAGACTCGCCGAACAGTCCATTGGCGATGGCTTCGGCAGTGGCCGGCGCGGTGGTGACGCCCAGGCCCTCGTGACCGACCGCCAGCCACAGACCGGGCTGGTCGGGATGGGCGCCGATCAAGGGCAGGCCGTCGGGACTGGCGGCGCGCTGACCGGTCCAGCCGCGGATCAGCGAGGTATGGATCAGACCCGGCAGGAAGTCCAGGGCGCGGCGCAACAGCTGGCCAACCACCGCGGGTTCCACGGCCATATCCGGACGCTCGAATTGCCGCGACGAACCGATCAGCAACTGGCCGGTGGGCCGCGGCTGGACATTGAAGGCCACCGAGGCGCCGCTGCTGGCGTGGGCGCTGGCGCCGTAACCGATTTCCACCAGTTGATGGCGGACCTGCTCGGGATAGCGGTCGGTGATCAACAGATGCCCCTTCTTCGGCACCAGGGGCAGGTCCGGGCAGAGACTGGCGGCCTGCAGGCCGGCGGCGAGCACCACGGCATCGGCGCTCAGCCAGCGACCGTCGTCCAGGCGCACGCGCTGGCCTTCGACGGCAATCACCCGGGCGCGTTGGAATTCGATCAGCGGCGAGCGCTGCAGCAGCCAGGCGGCGACTACCGGGGCATAGAGCAGTCCGTCGCCCGGCACTTCCAGGCTGCCGGCCAGGGCAGTCAGTGCCGGTTCGGCGGCGGCAGTCGCCGCAGCGTCGAGCGGCTGGTTGGCGACGCCCTGGGCGTCCAGGCGCTGACGTTTCTCTTCGATCAGGTCCAGTTCGGCGGCGTCGCGGGCCAGCCAGAGGGTGCCGCAGTTGCGGTAGTCGGCGGCGCCCGGCAACTGGGGCACCAGCTCACGCCAGAGTGCCAGGGAGCGGGCGCTCAGGGTCAGTTCGGCGGGGTCGTCGTCCATCACCACCAGGTGGCCCATGCCAGCGGCGGAGGCGCCGGGCAGGCCGGCGTCCAGCACCCGCACGCGACAGCCCCGCGCGGCCAGGGCCGCGGCGCAGCTGGCCCCGACGATGCCGCCGCCGACGACGAGAACCTCCGCTACCGCCTTCACCCCGGGATGCCCCAGGCGAAGGGATCGTCGGCGGCCAGCAGCAGGGTCGCTTCGGCCATGACATGGGCGCGCCCACGGATCACTGGCAGGATGCGGCCCTCGTCGCCCGGCTGATAATGGGCCTCGAAACGACTGCCGATGACGCTGGCCTGCTGCCAGACGGCGCCGGGTTCGAGATCGCCGTCCGCCGCCAGGCAGGCCAGCTTGGCGCTGGTGCCGGTGCCGCAGGGCGAGCGGTCATAGGCGCGGCCCGGGCAGAGCACATAGCTGCGGCTGTCGGCGCCGTCCGGGTCGTCGGCGAAGAGTTCGATGTGATCGATATGGCCGCCCTGCTCGCCGGTGATCCCCGCGGCCTCCAGGGCGCCCCGCAGGGCCAGGCTGAAGGTGAGCAACTCTTCAAGGTTATCGGCGGCGACGCGCTGGCCGTGATCGGCACAGAGGAAGAACCAGTTGCCACCCCAGGCGATGTCGCCGGTGACCGGGCCATGGCCGGGAATCTCCACCTGCACGCCCTGCCGGTAGCGATAGGCCGGGACGTTGCGCACGCTGACGCTGCCATCGTCGTGCAGGGTGGCGGTGACATCGCCCACCGGGGTCTCGATCAGGTGATCGCCGGGGCCGATCCGGCTGATATGAGCCAGGGACACCACCAGGCCGATGGTGCCATGGCCGCACATGCCCAGATAGCCGACCTCGTTGAAGAACACCACGCCAGCGCTGGCGGCAGGAGATACTGGCTCACAGAGCAGGGCGCCGACCAGCACCTCGTTGCCGCGCGGTTCACGCATGCAGGCCCGGCGGAAGGCGTCATGCTCCCCGGCCAGCCGGGTGCGGCGCTCGGCCATGCTGCCCTGGCCCAGATCGGGAAAACCATCGAGGACCAGGCGGGTGGGTTCGCCGCCGGTATGGGAGTCGATGACGCGGATGCGCTGCATGGCTGACCTCCGTGAGAGAGGTGCCAGTGTCGCGCAGATGACGGCAAAAGGCTTGCAGGACGTCGGCTAACTAAAAGCCGATATCGGCATAGTCTCCTACCGTCGATCAGCCGCCGTGGCTTTGATTTTCGAGATGTCGCCAGACCTGCTGCACCAGCCGCTTGCGCAACAGGGCACAGCGGTAGAGGCGGATCTCCAGGCCGACCTGCCAGGCGGCGTCGCCGCAGATGGCCAGTTCGCCGCGGGCCAGTTCCGCCGCCACCGACAGCTGTGGCACCCAGGCTACGCCTAGGCCTTGCAGGGCCATGGTCTTGAGGCTGTCGGCCATGGCGGTTTCGTAGAGGGTCACGGCGCGCAGCTTGCGCTGGCGTAGGAGCAGATTCACCGAGCGGCCGAGAAAGGCGCCGGCACTGTAGGCCAGCAGGGGGACGCTGCTCTGCCCGTCCAGCTGGAACATCGGTCGGCCTTCGCCATCGGTGGCGCAGACCGGCAGCATGGCGGTGTGTGCCAGGTGCAGCGAAGGAAACAACTCCGGGTCCATCTGCAGGGCGGCGTCGGGATCGTGGAAGGCCAGCATCAGGTCGCAGGCGCCATCGCGCAGGGCATGGATGGCATCGCCGACGTTGGTGGCCACCAGTCGGCTGGCCAGCGCCAGGCCCTGGCCGCGCAGGCCGGCGATCCACTGCGGAAAGAAGCCCAGGGCCAGGGAGTGGGCGGCGGCGAATTGCAGCACCTCGCCCTGCCCGCCTTCCAGGTGATGCAGATGGCGCACCGTCTCGCCCAGTTGCTCCACCACGCTGCGCGCCGTGACCAGAAACAGCTGACCGGCTTCGGTCAGGCTGATCGGGGTGTGGGATCTGTCCACCAGGGTCAGGCCGACGCTTTCCTCCAGCGCGCGGATGCGTCGGCTGAAGGCGGGCTGGGTGACGAAACGTTTTTCGGCGGCCTGGGAAAAACTGTAGGTGGCCGCCAGGGCCACGAAGTCTTCCAGCCATTTGAATTCGATGTTCATGGCACCCATACGTCGTCTGATCTCGTGAGGTCACAACCTGAGTTATGCCGATCCGGCATGAGGCTTGGCGGATCGGCATTGGCCGGGATCGGCTGGCAGGCCTAGATTCTAGGGCATCGCGGCGTCCGCCGCTCGATCGAAGCCCAACGCTATCATGTCCGACTCTGCATCATCCGTCCGCCTCGAAAAAGATCTTCTCGGTACCCTCGACGTCCCCGCCGATGCCTACTACGGCATCCAGACCCTGCGCGCCGTGCAGAACTTCCGCCTCTCCGGCGTACCCCTCGGTCACTATCCCAAGCTGGTAGTGGCCCTGGCCATGGTCAAGCAGGCGGCGGCCGACGCCAACCACCGGCTCGGCCACCTGCCAGCGGCAAAGCACCAGGCGATCAATGAGGCCTGCTCGCGCATCATTCGCGGCGAATTCCACGACCAGTTCGTGGTGGACATGATCCAGGGCGGGGCCGGCACCTCGACCAACATGAACGCCAACGAGGTGATCGCCAACGTCGCTCTGGAGCTGCTCGGCCATGCCAAGGGCGAGTATCGCCACCTGCACCCGAACAACGACGTCAACATGGCGCAGTCGACCAACGACGCCTACCCCACCGCCATCCGCCTGGGCCTGCTGCTCGGCCATGACGCCCTGCTCGCCAGCCTGGACAGCCTGATCACCGCCTTCGCCGCCAAGGGTGTGGAATTCGCCGAGGTGCTGAAGATGGGTCGCACCCAGCTGCAGGACGCGGTGCCCATGACCCTCGGCCAGGAATTCCATGCCTTCGCCACCACCCTGGGCGAAGACCTGGCGCGGCTGAAGAGCCTGGCGCCGGAGCTGCTCACCGAGGTCAACCTGGGCGGCACCGCCATCGGCACCGGCATCAACGCCGACCCCGGCTACCAGCTGCTGGCCGTGCAGCGCCTGGCGGACATCAGCGGCCAGCCGCTGACCCCGGCCGCCGACCTGATCGAAGCCACCTCGGACATGGGCGCCTTCGTGCTGTTCTCCGGCATGCTCAAGCGCACCGCGGTGAAGCTGTCGAAGATCTGCAACGACCTGCGCCTGCTCTCCAGCGGCCCGCGCACCGGCATCAACGAGATCAACCTGCCGCCGCGCCAGCCGGGCAGCTCCATCATGCCGGGCAAGGTCAATCCAGTGATCCCCGAGGCGGTCAACCAAGTAGCCTTCGAGATCATCGGCAACGACCTGGCGCTGACCCTGGCGGCCGAGGGCGGCCAGCTGCAGCTCAACGTCATGGAGCCGCTGATCGCCTACAAGATCTTCGACTCCATCCGCCTGCTGCAACGCGCCATGGACATGCTGCGCGAGCATTGCATCACCGGCATCACCGCCAACGTCGAGCACTGCCGCCGCCAGGTGGAGCACTCCATCGGCCTGGTCACCGCGCTCAACCCCTACCTGGGCTACGAGACTTCCACTCGCATCGCCAAGACGGCGCTGGAAACCGGTCGCGGGGTACTGGAGCTGGTGCGCGAGGAAAACCTGCTGGACGAGGCGACCCTGGACGACATCCTGCGCCCGGAAAACATGATTGCCCCGCGGTTGGTGCCCTTGAAGGCCAAGGCCTGAGTCCCGCACGCCAGACTTGAGCGGTAAGCGCGGCAACTCCTCGTGGGCGCGGTATCCTTCTTGCTTGGAAGGCTGCCACCGCCCCGGGGAGTTTGCCCATGCGTCAGTCCGGTCTGATCAATCTCAACCTGGTGTCCCTGGTCCTCCAGCAACTGGCGGCCGACACGCCTGCCCGGGCGGAACCGCTGCTGGCCGGTAGCGGCCTGCAGCTGGACGACCTCGAACAGCCCCATCGCCTCATCACCCTGGCCCAGGAACAGCGGGTCATCGCCAACGCCCTGCCCGTCGCGCCGCCCGAACTGGGGCTGCTGCTGGGCTGGCGGCTGCGGGTCTCCGGCTACGGCCTGCTCGGCTATGCCCTGCTCAGTGCCCCGACCCTGGGCGCGGCGTTGCAGGCGGCCCTGGCCCACCAGGGCCTGCTCGGTGCCTATTTCAGCCTGCGCCTGGAGCGCCACGGCGAGCTGGCCTGGCTCAGGGCGGATGACCACCCCTTCGCGCCAGAACTGGAACGCTGCAACGCCGAGTGCTGCCTGGCCTCGCTGCGGGCGATTTGCTGCGACCTCCTGGGCACGTCTCTACCCCTGGTGCAGGTGGCTTTTCGGCACCCCGAGCCGACCTATCGCGAGCGCTATGACGATTGCTTCGGCGCCGCGCCCCTGGCCTTCGGCGCCGCCTTCAATGGCCTGGCCTTTCCCGCCACCTGGCTGGAGCGCGGCCTGCCGCTGGCCGATCCGGTGACCCATCGCGACGCCCTGGAGCAGTGTGGTCGCCTGGCTCCGGAACAGGATCGCCAGCGCGCCCTGCTCGCCCGCATCCGCACCCTGCTGGGCGCCGACCTGGCTGCACCACCCTCCTTCGCGGCCCTGGCCGGCCACCTCGGCATGGCCCCGCGCAGCCTGCGCCGCCACCTGCAGGCCGGCGGCAGCGGCTATCAGCAACTGCTCGACGAGTTGCGCTTCGAACGGGCGCGCGACCTGCTGGCCCAGGAGCGGCTGCCCATCTATCGCATCGCCGAGGCGATGGGCTTCAGCGAGACGGCCAGTTTCCGCCATGCCTTTCGCCGCTGGAGCGGACAGTCGCCCCGGGGTTATCGGCTCTAGCGGCAGGCGTATGCTGAGCGCTTTCCGTCCCCAAGGAGGATTTTCCATGCCCTCACTGAAACTGCTCGCGGACCGCGGCCAACCCACCGACCAATACCGCCTGCCGGCGGAAAAGCGCCTGGCAGGCGATCCGCTGCAGAGTCTCTGGCTCGACTACGAAGATGGCAGCGGCGTGTTCGCCGTCGGCCACTGGCACAGCGAGGTGGGCAAGTGGCGGGTGAGTTACACCGAGGAGGAGTACTGCCAGATCCTCGAAGGGGTGAGTCTGGTCACCGATGACCAGGGCCACGCCACCCGCCTCGAACCGGGCAGCAGCTTTGTCGTGCCGCGTGGCTTCCAGGGGACCTGGGAGGTCGTGGAGCCGACCCTCAAGCGCTTCGTGGTCTACGAAGCCAAGGGCGGTTGATGGTCGACGCCGGGCACAATCTGGCCGGATCTATCCCCTTTTGGCCGTTGCGCCTCTCGTCGCGGGTCGCCGGGCTGGCAAGAATCAGGACAGAGCCCGCCGCCCGGAGTCGCCATGCGCATCCACCACAGTCCCGATCACGCCCTGCACCACGGCCGCTGCGAACTGATCGATGGCCAGTTGCAGCCCTGTTTCGAAAAGCCCCAGCGCGTCGAATTCATCCTCGCCGAGTGTCACCGCCGGCAGCTCGGTGAGGTGGTGGCGCCCAGGGACTTTGGCCGGGCGCCCCTGGCGCGTGTCCACAGCGAGGCCTATCTCGACTTTCTCGCCGGTGCCTGGGACGAATGGGCCGCCGGGGGCGAGACCGTGGACCTACTGCCCTACACCTGGCCGGCACGTACCCTGCGCCAGGTGCTGCCGCCCACCAGCCTGCACGGGCGCCTGGGCTACTACAGTTTCGATGGCGGGGCGCCCATCACCGCCGGCACCTGGCAGGCCGCCTACAGCGCCGCCCAGGTGGCCCTGAGCGCTGGCGCCGAGATCGCCGCGGGCGCGCGCAGCGCCTTCGCCCTCTGCCGTCCGCCGGGCCACCATGCCGCCGCCGATGTCATGGGCGGCTACTGCTATCTGAACAACGCCGCCATCGCCGCCCAGGCCGCCCTCGACGGCGGCGCCCGGCGAGTGGCCATCCTCGATGTCGACTACCACCACGGCAATGGCACCCAGGACATCTTCTATGCCCGCGACGACGTGCTGTTCCTGTCGCTGCACGGTGATCCGGGTTTCGAATTCCCCTTCTTCCTCGGCTATGCCGACGAGACCGGCACCGGGGCGGGCCAGGGCTTCAACCTCAATCTGCCGCTGCCCGCCGGCAGCGCCTGGGACAGCTGGAGCGCCGCCTTGGAAGTAGCGCTGGCGCGACTCCAAAGCTATGCCCCGGACCTGCTGCTGGTCTCCCTGGGCGTGGATACCTTCAAGGCCGATCCCATTTCCCAGTTCAAGCTGGAGAGCGACGACTACCTGCGCCTGGGCGAACGCCTGGCGCGGCTCGGCCTGCCGACCCTGTTCGTCATGGAGGGCGGTTACGCCGTGGCGGAGATCGGCATCAACACGGTGAACGTCCTGGCCGCCTTCGACGGCGCCTGATCCCCCTCCCGAGGAATCCGACCATGCACAGCCTCCTGCGTCCGCTCACCGTCCTGCTCGGTGGCGCCCTGCTCGCCACCGCCGTCCAGGCCGCCGATCCTGGCGAACTGCGGGTCTACAACTGGGCCGACTACATCCTGCCCGAGACGCCCAAGGACTTCGCCAAGCAGACCGGCATCCGTGTCACCTGGGACACCTTCGACAGCAACGAGTCGCTGGAGGCCAAGCTGCTCACCGGCCGCTCCGGCTACGACCTGGTAATCCCCTCCAACCAGTTCCTGGAAACCCAGATCAAGGCCGGAGTGTTCCAGAAGCTGGACAAGACCAAGCTGCCCAACTGGCAGAATCTCGATCCCGAGTTGCTCAAGCTGCTGGAGGTCAACGATCCGGGTAACCAGTACGGCGTGCCCTACATGTACGGCACCATCCTCATCGGCTTCAATCCGGCCAAGGTCAAGGCGGCGCTGGGCGCGGACGCACCGGTGGACAGCTGGGACCTGGTGTTCAAGCCGGAGAACATGGCCAAGCTCAAGAGCTGCGGCGTGGCCATGCTGGATTCGCCCTCGGACATCCTGCCGGTGGTACTGCACTACCTGGGGCTGGATCCCAACAGCGCCAACGCCAAGGACTACGAAAAGGCCACGGCGCTGATGCTGAAGATCCGCCCCTACATGGCCTACTTCAATTCCACCAAGTACATGACCGATATCGCTAACGGCGACATCTGCGTGGCGGTGGGCTATTCGGGCAGCTTCTACCAGTTCGGCAACCGCGCCAAGGAGGCCGGCAACGGCGTGGTGGTGGACTGGCGGCTGCCACGCGAGGGCGCGCCCATCTGGTTCGACACCTGGGCCATTCCGGCCAGTGCCGCCAATGTCGACCAGGCCCATGCCTTCATCAACTACCTGCTCGAACCCAAGGTGATCGCCGGAATCAGCGACTACCTCGGCTACCCCAACGCCAACAAGCCGGGCATGCCGCTGGTGACCGCCGCCATCCGCGACAACCACGACCTGGTGCCCACCCCGGAAATGCTCAAGAAGCTCTATGTGGTGCAGCCGCTGCCGCAGCCCATCGAGCGGGTCCGCACCCGTGCCTGGAGTCGCATCAAGGCCGGCAACTAGCGGCAACGGCGTCCACAACCATCCGAATGGTAGCCAATGGCTACCATTCGGCGGTTACATCCCCGCGTCCGGGAACCCTCTATCGCGCTAAGGGACTTACTGTGCTGAAGTGACCCATTGGATTTACCTGCCAGGTACGGCGTCATGTCCCTCAGTCTCGCCCTCACCCGAGCGCTGGCTCGCCCTTTCTGGGCCCTGCGCTTCGAATCGGTATTGGAACGGCATTACCAGCACGACATCGCCCGTTCGCGCCGGCGGCACCTGCGCATCAGCCTGACCGTGGCCATCCTCGCCTACGCCAGCTTCTCGATCTGGGACTGGATCCTGATGAACGAGGCCTTCTGGCTCATCAGCCTGCTCAGCGCGCTGGTGGTGATTGGCGGCGGGCTGGTCTTGCTGGCGCTCGGGGTGATACCCGCCGAACATCCCGCGCGCGAATGGCTGGGCATCCTGCCCTGTCTGCTGGCCTATCTCCCGCCGCTGCTCGACGTCGAGGCCACCGATGCCGCGCACCGCGCCCTCTGGCTGGCGACCATGCCGCTGATGACGCTCTTCACCAACAGCTGCATCGCGCCGCCCCTGCGCCAGGCCGCGGTCCACAGCCTGTTCGCCCTGCTGGCCATCGGCCTGGCCACCCAGATGCATGCCCTACCGCCTCTGGAGGCTTCGCTGGTCATGACCCTGGCGTTCGCCACCGCGAGCTTTACCCTGCTCAACAACTTCTGGATGGAGCGCGCCCGCCGGCAGGGCTATCTGCTGATCCTGCGCGACCGCTTGCGCAACGAAGAGCTGGCCGCCACCAACCGCGTTCTGGAACAGCAATCGGCCACGGACCCCCTCACCGGCGTGGCCAACCGCCGGGCGCTGATGCAGGCCCTGGCCACCGCCCTGGCCCATCCCCCGCCCCGGCCATTGCTCCTGCTAATGATCGACGTCGATCACTTCAAGGCCTTCAATGACCGCTATGGGCATCCGGCCGGCGATCGCTGCCTGCAACAGGTCGCCACCGCCCTGGCCAATGAATTGCGCGCCGGCGACTGCCTGGCCCGCTACGGTGGCGAGGAGTTCGCCATCCTCTGCACCCCTTCGCGCGAGGAGGATGCCGGCAAACTGGCCCAGCGCCTGCTCGATGCGGTACGACGCCTGGAGATTCCCCACCTCGGCCCCCCTGCTGGTCCGCGCGTGACCGTGAGCATCGGCGGCGCCTGCGCCCGACTGGACCACGACTGCGCCGAAACCTTTATCGAAGCCGCCGATCGCCAGCTCTACTGGGCCAAGCAGGCCGGGCGCGACCGCGCCATCCTGGAGGATTGCGATCGCTGCCAGACCCAGGTCGCTGAACCCAGCTAGCCCAGGCGATAGACCCGATCGACCAGAGTCGCGCTGGCCAGGCGCTGGCGCAGATCGTCGTCCAGGTGAGGGTCCTGCCAGTCGTAGAGACCGATGCGGCCATAGGCCTGACCGCGCCGGGGGCGGGTGCCCAGGTACTCCCAGACCACTCGGGTGCAGGCCGGCTCGCGGCGGTCGGAGGCGCTGACGCCCAGCTTGAGGCCGTTGAGGCGATCGATACGATTGCGCGCGCTGGGCAGCAGCACCGTCTGCGACAACTCGTTGCCGGTGAGGGATTCGTAGTCGGTGAAGAACAGCCGGCTTTCCAGGCTCATGGCCAGGCCCAGGTAGCGAAAGCGTGCCTGGCTCGTGGCCTCGCCCTGACGACGCAGGCGTTCGAAACGCACATAGCGAAAGACGCCTTCCTCCTCGAACAGCCGTACCAGCCCACAGAGCACTACGCCTGGGGTGGAGAGCGACGGATAGTATTCGTGGTAGTAGCCCTGGTAACGGACCAAGCCTTCCTGGCGTTCGCCGAACAGGGCCAGCGCCTGCCCCGCCCACCCCGTCTCCTGGCTGACCGGTGCCCCCAGGCGCGCCGCGAATTGCCGTTGCGGCAGCTGCAGATCACTGGCCGGCAATCCGAAGAACTCCGCCAGTCGCTGCAGGTTGTAGGGCGACGGACGGCTCTGGCCGTTGAGGTAGCGATTGAACTGGGCACGGTTGATACCGACGGCGCGACAGACGGCGGCAATCGAGCGGTGGCGCTGGCAGAGCAGCTGCAAATTGGCGGAAAAATCGCTCATGAACCCTGCCCAAGCTTGACAGACGGCCGGAAAACTAGCATCAAGTCGCGCCATTTTGAAGCGAGGCGCGGAATTGTCCACGCCGGTGGGATAGCCGAACCTAGGCGGCCCGGTCCGTCTTACTGCCCGTTCCACCCGGACCGATCCGTCCCAGCGCCCTGTCCCGGTCGTCTCCCCACGACCGGGCACGGCGTCGGGAGCGGGATATTCCACAATAATAGCCCCAAGGCTTGCGAGCCGGCCTTGGAGCATCACTAGCATGCTCGAGGATTCTTCATGCACTACCTAGAAATGCTCAATGACTTCCTGTCCGGCCACGTACTCATCGTGCTGATCGTCGGCCTGGGCAGCTATTTCACCCTGCGCTCGCGATTCGTGCAGTTTCGTCATTTCCCGCACATGTTCACCGTGTTCAAGGATTCCCTGCGCAACAGCGGCGACGGCCTGAGTTCCTTCCAGGCGCTGATGCTCAGCCTGGCCGGCCGCGTGGGTGCCGGCAACATCGCCGGTGTGGGCCTGGCCGTGACCCTGGGTGGCCCCGGTGCGGTGTTCTGGATGTGGGTGACCGCCCTGGTCGGCATGGCCAGCAGCTTCTTCGAGTGCACCCTGGCGCAGGTCTACAAGCGCGCCGATGGCGACGGCCTCTACATCGGCGGTCCGGCGTACTACATCCAGCACGGCCTCAACAAACGCTGGATGGCGCTGATCTTCTCGGGCCTGCTGCTGGTGACCTACGGCTTCGCCTTCGTCGGCCTGCAGTCCTTTACCGTGACCCACTCGCTGGAAAACGCCTTCGGCCTGCCGGTGCAGTACACCGGGATCGCCCTGGCCATCCTGCTGGGCCTGGTGTTCATCGGTGGCATCAAGCGCATCGCCGCGGTCTCCGACGTCCTGGTGCCGGTCAAGACCCTGGCCTACATCGCCGTCACCCTCTATGTGATCGTCACCCAGATCGATCTGGTGCCCGGCACCCTGCTGACCATCGTCAAGAGCGCCTTCGGCCTGGAGCCGGCCTTCGCCGGTCTGCTGGGCGCCGCCATCACCATGGGCGTCAAGCGTGGCGTCTTCGCCAACGAAGCCGGTCTGGGCGCCGCGCCCAACGTCGCCGCCGTGGCCGCGGTCAAGCACCCGGCCGCCCAGGGCGTGGTGCAGGCCTTCAGCGTCTTCCTCGACACCTTCGTCATCTGCACCTGCACCGCGCTGCTGATCCTGCTCTCTGGCTTCTACGCCCCGGGCTTCGACGGCGACGGCATCGTGCTGACCCAGAACTCCCTGGCCGCGGTGGTCGGTGACTGGGGCCGCATCTTCATCAGCGTCGCCCTGTCGCTGTTCGTCTTCACCTGCATCCTCTACAACATCTACCTGGGCGAGAACGGCCTGCGCTACCTGCTCGGCCGCGGCAAGGCCGTGCTGCTCGGCTATCGCGGCCTGGTGCTGGTGTTGATCTGCTGGGGCTCCATGCAGAACCTGACCACGGTGTTCGCCTTCGCCGACATCACCATGACCTGCCTGGCCTTCGTCAACCTGATCGCCCTGGCCATGCTGATCAAGGTCGGCATGCGCATCCTCAACGACTACGACGCCCAGCGTCGTGCCGGGGTCGACCAGCCGGTGTTCGACGCCGATCAGTTCCGTGACCTGGACCTGGATCGCCAGGCCTGGCCGTCGCTGGATCGTCTGGAAGACACCGTCGCCGAAGCCCGCACCGCCCAGCCGCGCCAGGCGCACTGACCGCCGCAGCGGTCACGTTGGGCTTCGCTACGCTCAACCCAACCTACGGGTGACGTAGGTTGGGTTGAGGCGGCTCCATCGCCGAAGCCCAACGGCCCCGAACCATGATTCGCTTGTCTGCCCCCACCTCGCGTGGGGGCAGTCTTATCAGGAAGTCCCCCATGAATTCTCCCTACCTGCACATCCTCTACACCGGCGGCACCATCGGCATGCAGGCGACCGCCGCCGGCCTGGCCCCGGCCGCCGGTTTCGAGGCGCGCATCGAGGCCCTGCTGGCCAGCCGCCCGGAACTGGGCAATCCGGCCTGGCGGCTGCAGGAGCTGCTGCCGCTGATCGACAGCGCCAACATGACCCCCGCCGCCTGGGAGCGCATGGCCCAGGCCATCATCACCGCCGCCGCGGACCCGGCCTGTCGCGGCGTGCTAGTGCTGCACGGCACCGATACCCTGGCCTACAGCGCCGCCGCCCTGGCCTTCCGGCTGCTGGGCCTGGCCATTCCGGTGCTGCTGACCGGCTCCATGCTGCCGGCCGGCGTGCCGGACAGCGATGCCGACGGCAACCTGGCCGACAGCTTCGCCGCCTTTGCCAGTGGCCTGGCGCCGAGCGTCCAGGTGCAATTCCATGGCGAGCGCCTGCCGGCGGCGCGCTGCACCAAGCAGGCCAGCAGCGGCTGGAAGGCCTTCGTGGCAAGTGCCCGGCCGCGCAGTGGTGACGCCCTGGTCGCCGCACCTGCGGCCCTGCGCTTCGACCAGCCGCGCCAGGCGGTACGGGTAGCGGTGCTGCCGCTGTTTCCGGGCGTCGATGGCGCCACCTTGCGCGGTCTGGCGGGCAGCGGCGTGCAGGGGCTGGTACTGGAGTGCTATGGCAGCGGTACGGGCCCCGCCGACGACGCCGACTTCCTCGCGGCGCTGGCCGAACTGCGCGATGCCGGGGTACCGGTGGTCGCCCTCAGTCAGGGTGCTCGCGGCACGGTGGAACTGGGCACCTACGTCGCCGGCAGCGGCCTGGCCGACGCCGGGGTGATCTCCGGTCGCGGCATGACCCGCGAAGCCGCCCTGGGCAAGCTGCACAGCCTGCTCGGCTGCGGGCTGGATCGCGCGGCGGTGGCCGAGTGGATCGGACGTAATCTGTGCGAGGAGTTGTGATCTTCGGCTAGGTGCCGGCTGCTCCCTCACCCCGGCCCTCTCCCAGGGGGAGAGGGGGCGTTTGGGTAGACGCCGCAGCACGGCAGTGACCCTGCCAAACCAGGAGTGAGTCCTGCGCACGCTCCAATATCCAACACGCCAAAGCCTATCGGAGCCTCCCCTCTCCCTCTGGGAGAGGGCCAGGGTGAGAGTCCGCTTGACGCCTGACAGCCCCAAGCCCTTCGCACCAAACTCCCCTGCGCGCCCCCTCTCCCCCCGGGAGAAGGCCGGGGGAAGGGCCCGCTTGACGCCTGACACAACGCACCAAGCTCCCCTTGAGCGCCCCCTCTCCCTTTGGGAGAGGGCCGGGGTGAGGGCAAGCCCTGACGCCAAAGTAGCCCCTACAGCGCCTCGCGCCACAGGCTCACCGCCATCTCGGCCGAGGCGCCCGGCGCCACGCTGAGGACGTCGTCCATCACCCGGGCGGTCTCGATGCAGAGCATGCCGGTCCAGGCGTCGTCGGCGAACTGGCTCAGGCGCGCGGCCTTGTCGATCCAAGGATTCCACAGCACCGCCGAATGGCTGTTGCGGGTCTCCACGAACAGTCGGCGCTGCCACTGAGTATCGCGGATCGCCAGACGCGCCGGCAGACCGACATAGACCCGGTCGGTCTCGGCGGTGATGGTCGGCTCGCCGTTCTGCCGCTTGCGGGTCCAGCCGTCCAGGCAGTCGTAGTAGTCGGCGTTGGCCAGGCCTTCGATGCCCACTTCGCGCACGTCGCTCACGGCGAAATAGGTGTGCAGCGCCTGGCTCAGCACCAGCGGGTGATCTTCCAGATTGCGCACGCTTAGGGTCAGCTCCAGGCGTTCGCCCACACTCAGGCTCAGGGTCAGCTCGGTGGCATGGGGCCAGCCCGGAGTGGTCTCGGCGGAGGTGCGGTGGTGGAAATCCAGGCGCACCCGGTCGGTATCCACCTCGACGCCACCGGCCTGCCAGGCGACCTGGCGCGCCAGGCCGTGAGCCGGGGCGTCCGCGGTGGTGGTGCACATCGCCTGGACTTCGGCCGGATTCTTCAGCAGGTCGCCGAACCAGGGCCAGCAGACCGGGATGCCGCCACGGATCGGGGTACCGGGCTCGAACACGGCTTCCGGATTGCCCCAGACGATGTCCGGCTCGCCGTCGAAGCCGTAGCGCAGCACATGGGCGCCCTGGCAGGCCACCAGAGCTTCGGCCTGGCCGACGCGGATGCGCCAGACGGGCAATTGGCCCAGTTGGATCTGTTCGACGAGGGGGGCAGCGGACATGGGATGACTCCTGGAAAAGGTGAGAGGCGACTGTAGTCCAGTCGAGGACCGGGCTCCAGCCAGCCATGGACAGCGCCGGCGGCAAAAGCTTCCAACGTCGCCCGCGTCTCATACCCGCGCGGCGGCGCTCGGCTAGACTCCTGGCCTCGTCCCCCAGGAACCGCTTCGCCATGTCGGCTTTCCCGCGCCTTTCCGTTCTGCTCGGCCTGACCCTGCCGCTCCTGGCCAACGCGGCGACCTCTCTCGACGATGAGGTCCGCACCGCCGCCCGCGCGGTGATGGCCGAGCAGGACATCCCGGGGCTCGTGATAGGCGTCAGCGCCCCGGGCCTGCGCCGGCTCTACTACTTCGGCGTGGCCGACCGCCGCAGCAGCCAGCCGGTGGACGCCGCCACCCTGTTCGAGATCGGCTCCCTGAGCAAGACCTACACCGCCACCCTGGGTGGCTACGCGGCGGCGACGGGCCGGCTGCGGCTGGACGAAACAGTTGCGCAGGTTCGCCCGGCCCTGGCCGGCAGCGCCATCGGCCAGGCCAGCCTGCTGCAGCTGGCCACCTACAGCGCCGGCGGGCTGCCGCTGCAATTTCCCGACAGCGTCACCCGCGACGATCAGACGACGGCCTTCTACCGCGCCTTTCAGCCGCCCTTCCCCGCCGGCAGCCGCCGCCTCTACTCCAATCCCAGCATCGGCCTGTTCGGCGCCCTAGCGGCCCAGCGCCTCGACGAGCCCTTCGCCACGGCCCTGCAGCGCCACGTACTGACGCCCCTGGGGCTCAGTCACACCTATCTGCAGGTGCCGGCAGCGGCGCAGGCCCACTACGCCTGGGGTCATGGCAAGAACGACCAGCCGCTGCGGGTCAATCCGGGCGCCTATGCCGAAGAGGCCTATGGCATCAAGACCACTGCCGGGGATCTGCTGGGTTTCGTCGAGGCCAACCTGACTCCTGACCGGCTGCCGGCACCCCTGGCCAAGGCGATCGACGCCACCCAGCGGGCTACTACCGCAGCGGCCCCATGACCCAGGGCCTGGGCTGGGAGGCCTACGCCTATCCGCTAGCCAAGACCCGGCTGCTGGCCGGCAACACCCCGGCAATGGCCCTGGAGCCGCAGCCGGTGGACTGGCAACACCCGCCATTGCTGGCGAGCGGCGCCCGGCTGTTGAACAAGACGGCTCCACCAACGGCTTCGGCGCCTATGCGCTGTTCATCCCCGAGCGTCGGATCGGCCTGGTGATCCTGGCCAACCGCAACTACCCGAATTCCGCGCGGATCGAGACGGCCTGGCGGATCTTGCAGCAGCTCGATGGCGGGGTGCAGTAAGCGAACGTGTTGCCGCGGCCATGGCACTCCGCTCTACCGGTCGCCGTAGGTTGGGTTGAGCGCAGCGAAGCCCAACGTCGTCTTGGGACGCAGGCATTGTTGGGCTTCGACGATGGAGCTGTCTCAACCCAACCTACGGACCAAAGCGAGGGCGTAGGTTAGGTGGATGACGGCGCAGCCTCATGCGCGAAGTCCAACCTCAGGCCCCGCCCGACTCCTCCCGCCCCTCCGCCGGCACCTCGTGCTCGGTGGCGTAGCCAGCGTCGGCCGCTTCCAGCACGCCATGGGCGATGCTGCAGAACAGCGAATTGACCCGGCGCATGTCGCTGAGCAGCCCCAGGTGCAGGGAGCTGGTCTCAAAGCTCTCCACCACCTGTTGATGCAGCCGCTCAACGTGGGCATGGGCATAGCGCCGCTCCAGCAGGCGGAAGCGCTGCTTGAGCCGGCGTAGACGCCGCGAAGCGTCCAGGTCGCCGGACAGATAGACCGACAGGCACAGCTTGAGGCTGTCGACCAGCAGCCGGTGCAGCGCGGAGAGTTCGTCCACCCCGGAGGCCGAGAAGGACCGCCGCGCGGCGATCTTCTTGCTGTCCACGTCGCTGGCCATGCGCTCGATCAGATCGCCGGCCTGCTCCAGGTTGATCGCCAGTTCGATGGTCTCGGCCCAGCGCCGGCTGTCGCGCTCGTCGAGGTCGTCACGCGGCATGCGCGCCAGGTACAGCTTGATCGCCGTGTAGAGGGCGTCGACATCATCGTCGAGGCGGCGCACCTCGCGGGCCAGCTGCTTGTCGCCGGCGTTGATCAGCACCAGCAGGTGCTGCAGCATCTGCTCGACGACGTCGCCCATGCGCAGCAGTTCGCGGGAGGCGTTGGTCAGTGCCAGGGCCGGGGTGTCCAGGGCGGCGGTGTCCAGGTGGCGCGGCCGCAGGATGGTCTCGGCGCTGTCCTTGGCCGGCAGCATGGCGGTGCAGAAGCGCGCCAGGGGCCCGGTCAGCGGCAGGAACAGCAGGCAGCGCACCAAGTTGTAGGCGACGTGGAAACCGATCACCACCTCGGCGTCGTTGAAGTCGTAGCCCTGCAGCCAGTCGGCCAGCAGGCCGATCCAGGGCAGCACCAGGATGCAGCCGGCGAGCTTGAACAGCAGGCTGCCCACCGCCACCCGCCGCGCCTCCACGCCCTGCTTGGCCGCGCCCATCAGCGCCAGCACGCCGCTGCCCAGGTTGGCACCCACCACCAGGCACAGCGCCACCTTGAGCGAGATGACCCCGGAGCCGGCCAAGGTAGCGGTGAGCAGCACCGCTGCCAGGCTGGAATAGGACACCATGGCGAAGACCGCGCCGGTCAGGGCATCCAGTAGTTGATCACCGGTCAGCGAAGAGAACAGCACCTTGACCCCGGCGGCGTGGGTCATGGGCGAGGCCGCCTCGACGATCAGCTGCAGCGCCAGGATGATCAGGCCCAGGCCGATGGCGACCCGGCCAAGCTGGCCGGCGCGGGTCTGCTTGCGGCCGAGAAAGAACACCACGCCGAGAAAGATCAGCAGCGGCGACAGCCAGGACAGGTCGAAGGTCAGCACCCGCGCCATCAGCGCGGTGCCCACGTCGGCGCCGAGCATGATGGCCAGCGCCGGGGTGAGCGGCACCAGGCCCTGGGCGACGAAGGAGGTCACCAGCAGCGCCGTGGCGTTGCTGCTCTGCACCAGGGCGGTGACGGCGATGCCCGAGAGAAAGGCCAGCGGCATGCGCTGCATGCTGCGGCTGAGCACCCGCCGCAGGCTGGCGCCGTATACCCGCAGGATACCGGTGCGCACGATATGGGTGCCCCACACCAGCAGGGCGACGGCGGATAGCAGATTGAGCAGTGTCAGCATCGTGGCGCCCTCCCGGCGCGTGTCCAAGAGCTCCTGGCGAGCTTGTCACAAAATCGTAATGACCGTTCTGCACAGACGCACGAGCCCGAAGGCAGGGCACCTTCGGGCTCGTGGGGACTTGCTGGATTAGGCGGCGGAGACCCGGGTGGGTTCCGCCGCGGCGCTTAGATCTGCTCTTTGCGCAGCTTGACCGCGTCGCGGGCCTTGGCCTTGCCGCGCAGGCGGATGTTGATGGCTTCCACCGCCAGCGAGAAGGCCATGGCGAAGTAGACGTAGCCCTTGGGCACGTGGACTTCGAAGGCTTCGGCGATGAGCACGGTACCCACCACGATCAGGAAGGACAGCGCCAGCATCTTCAGGCTCGGGTGCTTGTCGATGAAATTGCTGATGGCCCCGGCCGCCAGCATCATCACCAGCACCGCGACGATGATCGCCGCCACCATCACCGGCACATGGCTGACCATGCCGACCGCGGTGATCACCGAGTCCAGGGAGAAGACGATGTCGATGATGGCGATCTGGATGATGGTGCCGATGAAGCCGCTGCCCTTCTTCTGGGGCGCGTCCTCGTCTTGTTCTTCCTCGCCTTCCAGGCCGTGGTAGATCTCGGCGCTGCTCTTCCACAAGAGGAACAGACCGCCGAAGAAGAGGATGAGGTCACGCCCAGAGATGCCCTGGCCGAAGACAAAGAACAGATCGGCGGTAAGGCGCATCACCCAGGTGATGGACAGCAGCAGCAAGATGCGGGTGACCATGGCCAGGGCCAGACCGAAGAAGCGGGTCCGCGCCTGCATGTGCTTGGGCATGCGGCTGACCAGGATGGAGATCATGATGATGTTGTCGATGCCCAGAACGATCTCCAGGGCCGTCAAGGTAAAGAAGGCGACCCAGATTTCCGGGTTGGTCAGCCAGTCCATTGCAAATCCTCTTTTAGCTGAGACGCGCTCGGGCGCGCGCTCTAATGGAAAAGGCGCGTCGGACGACGCGCCGTTTTCGAACAGCCGGCAAGGCTAGTCGTACATTTGGTAAAACTCTAGCGGCTGTACAGCGGAAACACACCCAGTAACAAAGCGCCGACCAGCAGGAACATGCAGGTCACGGTGGCCCATTTCAGGGTGAAGCGCTGATGGTCACCGAACTCCACCTTGGCCAGGCCCACCAGCAGGTAGGTCGAAGGCACCAGGGGGCTGAGCAGGTGCACGGGCTGACCGACGATGGAGGCCCGGGCGATCTCCACCGGACTGATGCCATAGGCCGCCGCGGCCTCGGCCAGCACCGGCAGCACGCCGAAGTAGAAGGCGTCGTTGGAGATGAAGAAGGTGAACGGCAGGCTGACCAGGGCGGTAATCACTGCCATGTACGGGCCCAGGGCGTCCGGAATCACCGCCAGCAGGCCTTTGGACATGGCGTCGACCATGCCGGTACCCGAAAGGATGCCGGTGAAGATGCCCGCGGCGAAGATCAGCGAAACCACTGCCAGGACGTTCTCGGCATGGGCGGCGATGCGCTGCTTCTGCATGTTCAGGCAACGGTAGTTGACGGTCATGGCGATGCCGAAGGCGATCATGAACAGCACTGGCATCGGCAGCACGCCGACGATCAGCGCGGCCATCAGCGCCAGGGTCAAGAGGCCGTTGAACCAGCGCAGGTGCGGGCGCCGGGCCTCGGCGCACTGGGAGACGGTGACGTCGGCGCCTTCGGTCTCGCCGATCTGCAGGATGCCCAGACGGGCGCGCTCGCTGCGACCATAGAGGTAGGCCAGGAAGAACAGCCAGGCGATGGCCAGCAGCATGGGCGCAATCATGGGCACGAAGACATCGGCCGGATCCACGTGCAGGGCACTGGCGGCGCGGGCGGTCGGACCGCCCCAGGGGGTCAGGTTCATCACCCCGCTGGAGAGCAGCATCAGGCAGGTCATGATCAGCGGATTCATGCCCAGGCGCCGGTACAGCGGGAACATGGCCGCCACGCAGATCATGTAGGTGGTCGAGCCGTCACCGTCCAGGGAGACCACCAGGGTCAGGAAGACGGTGCCCATGGCCACCTTGAGCGGATCGCCCTTGACCAGCTTGAGGATCCAGCGCACCGCCGGATCGAACAGACCGGTGTCGATCATCACGGCGAAGTAGAGGATCGCGAACAGCAGCATCACGCCGGTGGGCGCCAGCTTGCGGATGCCGTCGAGCATCATCGGGCCGAGGGCGTCGAGCTTGACGTGGCCGAGGCTGGCGAATTCGCTGGACAGCGCCCAGGCCAGCACGGCGAAGGCGATCGGCACCATGGTCAGGGCGATCAGCGGAGACAGGCGCTTGGTCATGATCAGGTACATGAAGGTCATGACCATGGCGAAGCCGAGGAAAGTCAGCATGGGAATACCTCTGAATTTTCGCGAAGAGAAGGAGGGTTCAGCCGCGGCGCAAGGGCGCGGTGAGGGCGAAAATCCAGGGGAGGCGGGCGCGCGGGGACGCCTGGAAGGACAGATACGACATGGCAAGAATCCTGGTTATTTTTGTAGGCACGTCGCCCGCTCACGGGGGCGGGTCTTGAGCGGATCCTAAGAGGTCAACCTTTCGCCAGCCTTGCGTGGTGGCGAATGGATGTTGCCGGATGTCACGAAGCGGACATGAAGGAAGGGGTTAGCCGCCCCGCTGCCAGTACAAAACGCTCAGCTGCTCGATGCAGCAATCGAGCGGGCTCTGGATCCTGGTGGACCACCTGCGCGCCGAGAGGGCCCAGGCGCCGATCTGAATGACACCTGGCGGCAAGAAAAAAGCGGACCGCGCTCGGGGCACGGTCCGCTTTTTCACTGACTGAATGCGGGCGTCAGCCGCGCAGTCGCGTGTTGAGCACGGCGATGTGCTCCGGGCCGATGCCGCAGCAGCCGCCGATCAGGCTCGCGCCACGCGCCTGCCAGTCCTGGGCGAAGCTCAGGTAGCCGGGCGGATCCAGGTCCGGACGCAAGGGGTCGAGGCCGTCGTTGGCGGTGGCCTCTTCCGGCTGGGGCGGGAAGGCGTTGGCATAGGCGCCAAAGGGAATCTCGACACCCGCCGCGGCAAAGGTCGCCCGCGCGGTATCCAGCGCCGCGGCCATCACCTCGGGCTGGCTGCAATTGAACAGCAGTGCCCCAGCGCCCAGTGCCACGGCCAGTTGCGCGGCCTCGGCCACCGGCTCGCCGGATCTCAGCCGTGGGATCTCGTCGACGTCTTCGTCCTTCAGGGTAAAGGACAGCCACAGCGGCTTGCCGTCGTCGGGCAGGCCGGCGGCGATGGCGCGCACCTCGGCCAGGGAGCTCTGGGTTTCCGCCAGCCAGAGATCGACATGGGGCGCCAGGCCGCGGATCAGCGGCTGCAGCAGCTCGTCCACCCGCGCCGGCTCGAACAGATCGGGGCGATAGGAACCGAACAGCGGCGGCAGGGAGCCCGCCACCCGCACCGGCTGACCGCTGGCTGCCACGGCCTGCCGCGCCAGTTGGCCGGCGCGCGCGGCCAGGCTCTCGCCTTCGGTGGCGAAGCGCTCCTCGCCAATATGGAAGGGCACCACCGCATAGCTGTTGCTGGTGATCACCTGGGCACCCGCCTCGATATAGGCCCGATGCACCGCCTCCACCTGCTCCGGCGCCTCGCTCAGGGCCAGGGCCGACCACTCCGGCTGGCGAAAGGGCGCGCCACGGCGCTGTAGCTCGCGGCCCATGCCACCGTCGAGCAGAACAAGATTCATGTTGGCCATATAGCTATTTCACTTTTCCTTATAACCAAAACAGAGTTCAATATCGGTTCTCATATCTCTCTAATACCAGGCCCTCTTTCCCTTTGCAAAGGACGCCCCCATGAGAACCGCTCTGCTATCGGCCCTCGGCCTGACCCTGGCGCTGGCCGCCACCTCGGCCTCGGCCGGCGCCACTCTGGACCGCATCAAGGCCAAGGGCGAGCTGGTCAATGTGCTCATGGAGAGCTATCCGCCCTTCTCCCAGCTCAATGCCCAGAATCAGCTGGAAGGCTTCGACGTCGACGTGGCCAAGGCCGTGGCCGACAAGCTCGGCGTCAAGCTGCGCCTGGAAACCCCTTCCTGGGACGTGATCGCCGCCGGTCGCTGGAGCGGCCGCTACGACGTCTGCATCTGCTCCATGACGCCCAGCCAGGCTCGCGCCCAGGTGTTCGATTTCCCGGTCAACTACTACGCCTCGCCAGCGGTGATCGTGGTCAACGCCGGTGACGACCGCATCCACGGCGCCAAGGACCTCTCCGGCAAGAAGGTCGGCGTCACCAGCGCCTCCTCCTACGAAGGCTACCTGAACAAGGACCTGACCATCGAAGGCCAGGAGGACAAGCCGCTGAGCTATCCCTTCGACCAGGTGCAGGTGGTGCCCTTCCCCGACGACAACGTCGCCTTCCAGGACCTGGGCCTGGGCGCCGGCAAACGCCTGGACGCGGTGCTGACCAACCTGGTGACCGCCCAGCCGCGCCTGGCCCAGGACAGCAAGTTCAAGCTGGCGGGCGCGCCGCTCTATGCCGAGCCCAACGCCGTGGCCATCGAGAAGGGTGATGCGGAATTCGCCGCTAAGCTGCGCGAGATCATCGAGGGGCTGCGCCAGGACGGCACCCTCAAGCGGATCTCCGACAAGTGGATCGGTGCCGACATCAGCCAATGAGTCAGCTACCACCCCCGGTCGAATCGCGTCCCCTGCTGAGCTTTCGTACCCGTGTCTGGCTGACCTGGCTGGCGCTGCTGGCCGGGGGCGTGGTCTTCGTGCTCGGCTTCGACCTCAAGTTCGCCAGCGTCTGGCCGCGCCTGCCCAACCTGGTGGGCTGGCGCCTGGGCCCCAACGGCTTCCTCCAGGGCGCGGCCCTGACCCTGTTCCTCAGCCTCAGCTCCATCCTGGTGTCGGTGCTGCTGGGCTTCGCCGCGGCCCTGGGGCGGCTGTCGTCCAGTGCCCTGGCCTATGGCGTGGCGACCTTCTACGCCTCCTTCTTTCGCGGCACCCCGCTGCTGATCCAGATCCTGCTGATCTACCTGGGCCTGCCGCAGATCGGCGTGGTGCCCGGCGCCATCAGCGCCGGCATCCTCGCCCTGTCGCTGAACTACGGCGCCTACCTCAGCGAGATCTTCCGCGCCGGCCTGCTCGGCGTCCCCGCCGGTCAGCGCGAGGCGGCCCGGGCCCTGGGCCTGTCGCCGCGGGTGATCTTCTGGCGCGTCACCCTGCCCCAGGCCATGCGCAGCATCATCCCGCCGACCACCAGCCAGTTCATCTCCATGCTCAAGGACTCCTCCCTGGTCTCGGTGATGGGCGTCTGGGAGGTGATGTTCCTCGCCCAGTCCTATGGCCGCTCCAGCTACCGCTATCTGGAAATGCTCACCACCGCGGCGGTGCTCTACTGGCTGATGTCCCTGGCCATGGAATTCATGCAGTCGCGCTTGGAGCGGCACTATGGGAAGGCGTATCGGGGGCGTTAGGGCCTGTGGCTAGGCTGCGAAGCACTGACGTCCGATCGACGCCTCACCACCGGAGTAGCCAGGATGAAAGTGGATTGGCATGGTGCCGAGCTGACTCGTGCCGCCGTTATTGATCGGCACTACAGGCACACGCAGAACGTTCGCCGCTTCATGCTCGCGGCCTGTGGCGAGGCCTTCCGCTTCGATCGCGACCTCATGGCGTGGATCCGCAGGGGAGTACCCAAGACCCTGGGCGATGTGGTGGATGAATGGCACCGTCGGCAACGCGGTCGATAGCGTCTTGCTGTCTCTAGTCACTTGCTGATCCTCGCTGTTTATAAGCGGAAGCGGAGGCCACATGACTGAAACGGAAACCACTACTCAAAAGCTGTCCCGTTTTGAAACGGCGCGTTTTTGTCTTGAATCGCTGATGGCCAACTGTTCGCGGTTGATCCAGGCAGAAGAGGCGAAATCAGAGCCGGATCAGGCCTGTATCGATCAATTGAAGGCCAGGCGTCGCGAATACCGCAGACTTCGTAACGATCTGGATTTCGACGATCAAAGACAGGTCGAGGACGCCATAGCCACCTATGGCCCTCAGGCAAAAGCCGCTATGCAACAGACAGCGAGACAGGATCCTGGTGCGAGCTGATTGACTGGGCGCCAACCGGGATGAATGCCGATCGTGCTGGATGACGTCAGCGTAGGAAAAGCTGCTCCTCAAAGGATCGCACCCGGTACAGGCGGAGTGATCCTTTGAAATCGCAATTATGGCAGCAGGATCCAGCCACTACTTGAGATCGGTCGTCAGCTCCGGCGTACCGAAGCTGACGAGCCTGGCATTGGAACGTTCGAAATAGCCCTGCCAGAAACGTTCGAGACTCTGCAGTACCTTGCCAGAACGATAGGCACCCTTGGCATCGTCACCGATCAAGCCCGCACCCATGACATACACCCGGGCGCCGTCCAGTTGGGCGAACAGCTCCTTCTTCTCTACCTTGGCCAGCTCGGCTGCAGGGTCGATTCCACGAATGCGGTTGGCTTGATAGAAGCTGCCGAAGTCGCTGTTCTCCAGCATGTCTGATACCAGCAGAATGATCTGATCCTCGCTAGGCTCCTGGCCTAGGTCTTCGCCAATCTTCTTGAGGCTGGCGAAGATTTCACTGCGCGATATCTCCTCGTTAGGCTTGCCGAAACTCTCGACGAATTGCTTGCCGAACGTCTTCTGGAAAAAAGCGGCCTGCTGTTGCAGACAGGTATCGAGCTTCTTGAGGCTGGCGTTGCCGATATGGTTACGCACCTTCCCAACCAACGGTTTTTCCAGGATGCCGGCAAACTGCAACTTCATGTAGTTGTTCTGCAACAAAGCCGAAAATTGATAGAGCTTGATGCTGTCGCCTGGCTGTAGGTATCTCAGGGTGTGCTCCCAGGCACTGCTTTTGAGCGCCTGGGGCATATTGACCGTTTCATCGATGACCACCGTCAACGCTCGCCCCGACGGGGCTGGCTGTTCGCTGGCCAATTGCGCATAGCGGTAACAGCTCGGCAAGTCGTTACGTTCAGCCGCCATTGTCGCAGGCGCCAACAATAGGCCCACAATTGCCAAGGTTGTGGTCAGGCGCATTTCAGGCACCCTCTTTCTTGGCACGCTTTATCGCCATCTGAACTTTCTGCTTGCTCAGCAGTGCGGCGCTGTCGACACCCAGTTCTTCGCCGATGGCGGTCAGTTCTTCGGGCGAATAGACCGTGAGGTCGCCCAGGTTGGCGATCAAGGCGTTCTGCTCTAGGGCAGGTGCCGGTGCCGATACAGATGCTGGTGCTGGTGCTGGTGCTGGTGCTGGTGCTTCAACGGTCGCGCTCGACGAACGCTCAGGAGCTGAGGTTTCAGCAACAGCAGCCACGTTGTTGAGCGCAGCCAATTCACGCTGCAACGCCTGTTTTTGCTTGGCGGTATCAAGCGCCTCACGCATCGCTTCCAGCTCGCTGGCAGCCTGATGCGCTTTTTTCTGCCGCTGACTTTCGCTGTTCTGCCGCTCTTTCTCGTTGGCATAGAGCGCAAAGCTCCGACGCAGACCACGGTCGGCACTACCGCCTAGAGAATGACGATGCTCGATCCGCTCTTGCAGACTGCTGAGCTTGGCCTCGGCATCTCGGGCGACTCGATCACGCTGACTCTGCTGATAGGCCGCGAATTCGCTGGCACTGCTGAAGCCGGAGATATAGCCCGCTGCTTCCCGTGACTGGGTGCCGGCGAACGAACGGAAAACGCCGATCAGGATGCCGATGATCTGTACGCCGATGAAAATGACCGACAGGATGAAGAAGGTGAGTTTGTAGGCGAAGATCCGATCGCCAGCCACTTCACTGGCCGCACGCTGGTCAGCCGCCTGACCATCGGCAGTGGCTTCGCTGGGCAACTGGAAAGGCGAAGCGTCTGGGATGAGCGCCGAACTGCTACCCGACGCATAGGGCGAACCGTTTACCTGCTGGGTTTCCAGCTCGTTGATGGTGGACGCTCGGATAAAATAGGCACCAATGGCCAGAGTTAGAATAAGCGCCGTAGCAATGATAGTGGTCCACCAGGTCGGGGAGACCGTGGCGTTGTGCTTTACTCGATTGATGATATGCAGGTACTTGGGCTCTTTATCATCGAGGCCGGTACGGTCCAGATCGACGTTGGCATCGGCCTGAAGATCCTTGGCGTTGTTGTTGCGCCGAGCCTGCCGATGCCATTCGCGGGCTTTGCGGATAAGGCCGTTGCGGTGAATCTCGGCACCCATGAGGTGGGTAGCAGGAACCAGAATGGTACCGATCAGCAGGGAGATGACGATGGCCGAGAATTCCGCCTGATTGGCGGAAATATTGTTGGCAATGAAAGGCGCCAGTACCAGAGCGAAGATGAACGCCTCAAGGATCACCAGAAAGATACTGCCGATCCACAGGGGCAATCCCGTAGGTTTGCGGCCGCGCTCTTCCACCTTGTTCAGATAGTTTGCGCATTTGTCGTAGAAGGTTGCGTCCTTGTTCACGCGCTCATAATAGCGATGGTATTTCGCGCATAGTTCGCGCTCGGCCTTGTACCAGGCCGTCCCGCCTTCTTCACGATCCTGCATGAGATCGCGTTTGGACGCCTTGGCGATGAAGCCCACGACCGGAAAACTGACGCCCAGATTGAGAAAGAAGTACTTAACCTCATCCCACCAGCGGATGATTACCACGACCAATACCAGCAGGCTGATCAGCGGCCATATCGCGTAGCGATAAGCCGCCAGCGCTGTTGTCAACGTCTCGAAAAGTTCCATGTTTCGTCCCCGGAATCAGCCGCGCACAGGCGCGTAAGTCGCTATGTAAGGTTTGGTGCCATTGTCGTAAAACAGGTCGCCGTCGATACTCTTGTCGCCGGTCTTTTTAATTACTACATCAATACAACTTACCGGTGCCTGCTCGGGCTTTTCCAAGAAGACCCGGTAGAGAATGGCGTCTTCTCCTTCATAGGTATTGGCGACGGCCGTATAGGCATCGCTGGGTCCGCCTTTGTTTTTTTCATAGTTCTGGGTAATGAAGACTTTCGGATCCTTCACCAGCGCAGCGTTGTCACGCAGCACGGCAACCGGCGACAGGGTCACAAGATGGCCATTGACCAGACCGGCCCAGGCGCGCCCGTTCATGCCGGGCAGGTATTCGCGCGTGACATGGTCAGATAGCGCAGCGCCGGTCGCGAAGCTTTTGACCTCGCCGCTGACGCGCGGGGCGTCCTGTTGACAGCTGCTCATGGGTACCTGGGCATAGGCACTGGAAATCAGCGCGAATCCGCCACTTTTCGGACGCAGGGCCTGACCGAGCTTCCAGGCACCGCTATCAACCGGCTGACCGCCGAAATCGATTTTCGCCAAGCTCGGCTTCGTCTGCCGAGGCGCCTCGGCATCTGTCGTCTTGGCCGCTTTCGACGGCGCAGTGGCAACAACCGGTTTTTTACCCTCGGGCTTGGCCACGGACTCCGTGGCGGTGCCATGGGCCAGATACTTGGCGTTGTTCTTTTCCGCGTTGATGCGCTTGACCAGCATGGCCTTGTCATTCAACTCGACGATCTCGACGCGGCGGTTCTTGCCGCGTTCGAGCGGATTGCTGTTGTCGGCGATGGGGCGCGAGGCGCCGGCACCCTGGAAGTACATGCGGTCTCGCGAAATGCCCTGCTCGACCAGAATGCTCGCCACTGCCCGCGCGCGCTGCTCCGACAGTGCCTGGTTAATGGCCGGCGTACCGGTGGCATCGGTGTGGCCGACGATGAGGATCGGCGTGGCTTCCTTGCCCACATAGGCACTGGCCAACTTGCCGATCTTGCGGCGACCTTCGTCGTTGAGCTGAGCACTCCCTATCGGGAACATACCTTCGTCGGCGATCTGGGCCACCAGGCCCGCCTCTTGCGGCGCGGCCGAAGGTGTAGCGGCGGCGGTCTGCAGCGTTTCCACCTGTAGCGGGATCTTTTCCTGTTCGGCGATCTGCTTGAGTCGCTCAAGACGATTCTTGTAGGCCAGAGCCGCGCCACAACCCACCGAGGCACCGACCACGGCCCCGGCGATCAGCGTCGCACCATCGCCCTTGGCCAGCGCAGCCGCGGCTACGCCCGTAGCGGCACCAAGGAAACCGCCGGCCAGGCAGTTGACGGTGCGACTCTGGCCGCTGGAAAAATTATCGACGGTGGCGCAGCCGGTAACGCCCAAGGAAATGGCTACGGTCAGCGCAGCAAGGCGTACTGGCCGGGAAGGAAGCAAAGAAGCCTGACTCACGTAAGTGACTCCTGGTTACTGGAGATAACGGATAACCAGGATGAAACGACCTATGATGTTTCATCCATGAAAACGGCGGGTGCTCTATCTAGCAGGATAGAAGCCTGGATTATATCCCGATATTACGGGTGGAAAGTGAAGAAGTGGGTTCGATGCAATGACAGCCAACTTGAGTCGGGCCTAATAATCTCAAGGCAATATCATAACTAACGTTATTGCCTGCATAACTACTCCATCCAGGCCCGCCGCAGCCTGGCCAGTGCCTCGACAATCCGCGCCTCCGGCACCGCCGCAAAACCCAGCACCAACCCGGCGCGGGCGTCGGGCGGGTCGGGCCCTCGGGCAGCCAGTAGCGCGACAGCGCATTGAGCTCCACCCCGACCGCGGCTGCCCGGGTCACCAGTTCGGCTTCGCGGGCCAGGTGGGTGACCGGCAGGCACAGATGCAGGCCGGCCACCGGGACGCCCGGCGGGGCGCAGCCGGCGACCGCGGGCCAGCCGGCCAGCAGGGCATCGCGGCGACTGCGCGCGGCCCGTCGCATGCGCCGGATGTGGCGCTGGAAATGGCCCTGCTCGATGAAGTCGGCCATGACCGTCTGGGTGGCGCTGTCGAGATGGCGGATGCCGGCCCGTTGCAGCTCCAGCAGCGCCGGCAGCAGCGCGGGCGGGGCCACCAGATAGCCCAGGCGCAGGCCGGGAAAGGCGATCTTGGAAAAGGTGCCGACATAGAGCACCCGACTGTGGCGATCCAAGGCGGCCAGGGGCGCCAGCGGCGCGCCCTGGTAACGGTACTCGCCGTCGTAGTCGTCCTCGATGATCCAGCCGTCCCGCTGGCGCGCCCAGTCCAGCAGCGCCAGGCGGCGCGGCAGGGACAGTACCGCGCCGGTGGGATACTGGTGCGACGGGGTGACATAGACTAGCCGGCAGTCCGGCAGCCCTGCCAACTGCTCCACCATCAGCCCGGCCCCATCCACCGCAACGCCCTGCAACCGCGCCCCGCCACTCTGCAAGGCCAGGCCCGCGGCGCGATAGCCAGGGTCCTCCATGGCCGCCAGGGCTCCGGGCGCCAGCAGCAACCGGGCGCCGAGTTCGATGGCCTGCTGGGCACCGCTGGTGATGAGGATCTGCTCGGGTGCGCAGACCAGGCCCCGCGCCTGGCGCAGGTAAGCGCTCAGCAGGCGGCGCAGCCGCGGTTCGCCGCCGGGTTCGCGATAGCCCAGCAGCGCCGGCTCCGGCTGGCGCCAGAAGCGCTGCTGCAACCGCGCCCAGGTGGCGAAGGGAAACAGGTCCACCGCCGGCAAGCCGACCCGAAAGGCGCACGGCGCACCGGGCGGCACGCTGGCCAGGAGCACGAGTGTCGCACTGGCCGTGGCTTCGGGAGCAGCCAGCGCCCGGGTAACGGGCGCGACATAGGTACCGTCACCCGGACGACTGTCGAGAAAACCCTCGGCCAGGAGCTGCTCGTAGGCGGCGGTCACGGTATTGCGCGACACGCCTAGCAGCCGCGCCAGTTCGCGACTGGCGGGTAGCCGCACTCCAGCGGCCAGCTCGCCGGCCAGGATGCGCTCGCGCAGGCCCTGGTAGAGCTGGCGCGCCAGGCCCTGACCCGATTCCAGCAACAGCCCCGACGGCTCGAATCCCAACATGAATTGGCACCCTGAAAGTCATGGAAATTGGCTCTTACAGGGAGCCAAAGCCGACCTTAGCATGGCCGGACGTCACTGGAGTTCCTGCCCATGTATCCCAATCCCGCCTTCCGTCTCGACGACCTGCCCAGGCTGCACCAGCACCTGCGCGATCACGCCCTGGCGCTGCTCATTAGTCAGACCGACACCGGTCCGCTGGTGAGCCATCTGCCGCTCTGGCTTGAGCCCGACGAAGGCCCCTATGGCACCCTCTACGGCCATCTGGCGCGCAGCAATCCCCAGGCCCCGGCGCTGGTCGAGACGGGACAGGTACTGGCGGTGTTCCAGGGACCCCAGGCCTATGTCAGCCCGGCCTTCTATCCCGGCAAGGCCGAACATGGCCGGGTGGTGCCGACCTGGAACTACCAGGCGGTGCACGCCCGCGGCCGCGTCGAGGTGTTCGACGATCCCGAGCGCCTGCTACCGCTGCTGGAGCGCCTCACCGACCGGCACGAAGCCGGGCGCACCCGGCCCTGGCAGGTCGCGGATGCGCCAGCGGACTTCGTGCGGGGCATGCTGCGCGCCATCCGTGGTCTGCGCCTGCCGCTGGACAGCCTCCAGGGCATCGCCAAGCTCAGCCAGAATCGCACCGCCGCCGATCGCGAAGGCGTCCGCCAGGGGCTGGCCGCCAGCCCTGTACCCGGCGACCAGGCCCTGGCCGCCCTGATCCCCTCTCCCGTCTGACTTGGAGTCACCCATGACCATCCGCCCCCTGACCGAAACCGATCGCGCCGTCTGGCACGACCTCTGGCAGGCCTACCTGGCCTTCTACGAAACCAAGCTGCCGGAAACCACCTACGCCCGCACCTGGCAGCGCCTGCTCGATCCCGCTCAGCCCCTGCATGGCGCCCTAGCCTGGGACGGCGAGCGGCCCCTGGGCCTGGTGCATTTCATCTATCACCCGTCCTGCTGGACCGAGACCGACTACTGCTACCTGCAGGATCTCTATGTCGCCGAAGGCCATCGTGGTGGCGGCCTGGGCCGCGCCCTGATCGAGCACGTCTATGCCCGCGCCAGAGCCGACGGCTGCGACCGGGTGCACTGGCTGACCCAGGAAACCAACCAGGCGGGACGCCAGCTCTACGACCGCATCGCCACTCGCTCGGGTTTCATCCAGTACCGCCACCTGCTGGGAGACAGGGCATGACCGCCCTCGACTGGACCCCCGCCCGCCTGCCTCAGCCGCGCCTGCTGCAAGGCCATCATGTACGCCTGGAACCCCTGGATCCAGAGCGCCACGGCGCCGATCTCTGGCAGGCCCTGCACGATCAGGACCCGGCCCTGTGGGACTTTCTGCCCTATGGCCCCTTCACCGAGCAGGCGGCCTTCGACGGCTGGCTGGCGGGCCTGGCCGAAGGTCGCGATCCGCTGTTCTACGCCGTGGTGGATCCCCGCGACGGCCGTGCCCTGGGGCAGCTCAGCCTGATGAGCATCGTCCCTGAACACGGCAGCATCGAGATCGGCCATGTGGCCTTTGGCGGGCGCTTGCAGCGCACGCCCCTGGCCACCGAGGCCTTCTATCTGCTGATGCAGGAGGCCTTCTCCCTGGGCTATCGCCGTCTGGAGTGGAAATGCGACAACGCCAATGTCCGTTCCAAGCGCGCCGCCGAGCGACTGGGCATGCGCTCTGAAGGTCTGTTCCGCCAGCACCGGGTGGTCAAGGGTCGCAACCGCGACACCGCCTGGTTCAGCCTGCTGGATCACGAATGGCCCGCGGTGGACGCAGGCTTCAGACGTTGGCTGGCGGCGGAGAACTTCGACGCGGCAGGGCGCCAGCTGCGCGCCCTGGCGGTCACGTCCAGCAAATGAGAAGCAATACCAAGGAGGCGGGCAAAGCGCTATCCTAGAGAGGTTGCTACCACCAGTCTCTTTGCCGTGACCGCCATCCACGTCCTGCTCGTCGACGACCACCGCAAGCTGCGCGAACCCCTGGCGATCTACTTGCGGCGCCAGGGATTCGAAGCCACCACCGCGGCCGATGCCACGCGAATGAAGGCGCTGCTCGCGCAGCAGCGCTTCGATGTCATCGTCCTCGACGTGATGCTGCCGGATGGCGACGGCTTCAGTCTCTGCCGTGAGCTGCGCCAGCGCGACACGACGCCGGTGATCCTGCTCACCGCCCGGGGCGAACTGGACGATCGGGTGCTGGGCCTGGAACAGGGCGCCGACGACTACCTGACCAAGCCGTTCGAACCGCGTGAATTGGTGGCGCGAATTCGCACCCTGCATCGTCGCTCCCAAACGACCGCGCCGCCGCCTCCGCGCGAGTCCATCCCAGCGGCAATCTATCGTTTCGCGGGTTGGCACTACGCCGCCGTCAGCCAGCGCCTGCAGTATCCCGATGGCAGCACCCGCCGCCTGGGCCAGGCGGAGGCCCGCCTGCTGCTGGCGTTCCTGTGTCAGCCCCAGACCGTGCTGCATCGCGATCTCTTGCTGGACCGGGTGCGACCGCCCGATCGCGAGCTGGAAGACCGCAGCCTGGATCGCCAGGTCAGTCGGCTGCGCCTGCGCCTGGCCGATCCAGCCGGTGAGTCGCCGCTGCGCACCGTCTGGGGCCGTGGCTATCTGCTGGACTGCCCGGTAGAGGCACTGGACGGGCCATGATCGCTCCCTGGCGGCGCTGGCTGCAGGGCATCACGCCGCGCCTCTGTCTGCTGTTCTGCGCCGCCTTGCTGCTGGCGCACGCGGCCGCGGCGCTGGTCCTGCACCAGACCGGCGCGCTGGTCCATCCGCTGTCCTATGGTCAGGCCTTGGAGCGCCTGGCGGTGGCCCGTACCGCGGTCGAACGCCTGCCGGTGGCGCAGGCACAGGCCCTGCTGCGGGTGCTGGCCGAGGCACCGGCGCAGGTCTGGGTGGCCGCGACGCCGGAGGTGGCGCCCTTCGCCATGCTCGCCGAGGAACGTCGCCTGACCCGGGATCTGGCGCGACGCCTGGGGCAGACCGAAGACGGCCTGGTGATGCAGTTGGAAGGCCTGGCGGGCGACGCCGCCCGCGCCTCACCGCTGACCCCGGCCGGCTGGGCCCCCCTGCGCTTGCGCAGCAGCGTGCACCTGCCGGACGGTCGCTGGCTCAATGCCGTGCAGTATCCGGCGCGCAGCGACGGCTGGCTGACCGCCCTGGGCTGGTCGCTGCTGCTGGGCGCCCTGCCGGTGCTGCTGCTGGCCTGGCTGTTGATCGGCCAGCTGGTACGGCCGCTGCAACGGCTCACCCGCGCCGCCGAGGGACTCAGCCGGGGCGAGCGCAGTCGACTGGAGGTCCGCCAGGGCCCGCGTGAGGCCAGGGAGCTGGCCGCGGCCTTCGAGCTGATGCAGGAGCGGCTGCTGCGCCACCTGGACGATCGGGTGCGCATGCTGGCCGCCATCAGCCACGACTTCAATACCCCGCTGGCCGCACTGCGGGTGCAGCTGGCCCTGCTGGAGCCCTCGGCCGAACGCGACGACATGGAGGAAAGCTTGGCCGAACTGGACGCCATGGTGCAGGAAACCCTCGACTTCATCCGTGGCGAACGCCAGACCGAAGCCCATCAGGAGGTCGACCTGAGCGCCCTGCTGCAGGACCTGCACGGGCGTTACCGGGCGCTGGGTCAGCCGGTGACCTGGTCGGGCGCCGCCGCGGCACCGCTCCGTGGTCGTCCGCTGGCGCTCAAGCGCGCCCTGGGCAATCTGCTCGACAACGCCCTGCAGCACGGCGGCAGCGCCGTCCTGGAGCTGTCGCGACCCGAGCCACAGCTGCTCCGATTGGACATCCTCGACGACGGCCCCGGCTTGCCGGAGGATCAGCTGGAGCAGGTCTTCGAGCCCTTCTACCGGCCCCCGGGGCAGGACTCCGCCCGCGGCCTGGGTCTGGGCCTGGCCATCGCCCGCGCCTGCATCCTCGCCCATGGCGGGGAACTGCACCTGCACAATCGCCCGCAAGGCGGCCTCTGCGCGCGGATCCTGCTGCCGTCGACACCCTAGCAGCCGGATATCCCGTAGGAGCGGCCCATGGCCGCGATAGTCCAAACAAAAGGCCTTGTCGCGCCAGAACAATCACTCCCAAAGTAGCGACACCTGATCGATCAGGATTTCGCTGGGGCTGGACACGAACGCCTGCTCGGCTAGCCCCTCTCTCTCTGGGAGAGGGTTGGGGTGAGGCGCGCCTTACAACGGCTTTCCTAGTGGAAAAAGCTCCGCCGTTTTCCACGCTACGGTTCCGGCACCAACGCGCGTCCACCACAGTGGAGGTTCCACGTGGAGCATCTGGCTCCCTTAGAAACTCAAGGTCGCACTCACCCAGAGATGCCGACCGTAGTTCACCGTGCCATAGGTCTCGTCGTCCAGGCGGCGGTCGTTCAGGTTGCGGATGGCGGCATTGAAGCTCAGGTTGCGCGTCGCCACGAAGCCACCGCCCACGTCCCAGGTGGTGTATGCCGGGGCGGCCTCGCCGGTCAGGGTGGCGTCGTACTCCTCACCGTAGTAGTCCAGCGCCGTCCACAGATTGAGCCGGTCCGACAGGGTCCAGTCCAGGCGGACGTTGGCCTTGCGCTCCGGGGTCAGGGCCAGGGGCGCACCCTGGTTGGGGCCGCTGCGCTGCTCCGAGTCGAGATAGGTGAAGTTGCCGCCCAGACGCAGGGCCTCGGTGATGTCCCAGCCACCGCTGAGCTCCACACCGCGGATCACCGCCTCGTCGACGTTGATGCGGTCCATGCGGATATAGCCATTCCAGCGCTCGGTGGTGGTGACCGTGGACAGCTTGTCCTGGAAGTCGTTGTAGAACAGCGTCGCCGCCGCCTCCAGATTGCGCCGGTTGGACCAGAGCGCCGCCACCTCGTAGTTGGTGCTGGTTTCCGGCTTGAGATCCGGATTGCCGAGCATGACGAAGCGGTTGCGCCGCAGATAGGCATAACCCGGCGCCACGGCGCGGATTTCTGGTGCCTTGAAGCCGCGCGAGACGCCGCCCTTGAAGGTCCACTCGGGGGTCGCATGCCAGACCCCATAGAGCCGCGGACTCCAGTGATTGCCATACAGCTCGTGGTGATCCAGGCGCAGCCCGCCGGTGAGGGCGAAGCTGTCGGTGATGGCCCACTCGTCCTCGGCGAACAAGGCCTGCTGGGTCACCGCGAAGGAATACTGGCGGCGATCGTTCAGCCCCTGGTTCCAGTCCTGCACCTCCCCGCGGTTGTATTGCAGACCGGTGGTGAGCAGGTGGTCGTCCAGTGGCGTCACCAGCTTGGCGTCGAACACGGTGTTCTCGACCTGCGGCTTGCGCCCATAGACATCGGTCTGCGCCGGCGTGGCCAGGCCTTCGCGGGAGGTCTCCTCGTGCAGCAGCGACACGTCCGAGCGCAGCCCGCCGGCCCAGTGGCCAGTGTGACTCAGCGACCAGTGATCACGGTCGTTGTCCTGTTGGCGGGTCGCCCAGTTGTCGCTCAGGCCGTCGCCGTTGCGCAGGCGTGTCTGCCCGGCTTCCAGCAGGAATTCATGATTCTCGTTCGGGGTAAAGGCCAGGCGCCCGGTCAGGTCGCGATGGCGCGCCTTGCTAAAACCCTGGGTCTGCTCGATGTCGTCGTCGGCCTGGCGATCCAGGTAGCGGCCCCACAGCTGCAGGCCGAGCAATTCGCTGTGCAGCGGCCCGCTGAGAAAGAACTGGCCCTGGCGCGAATTGCCCTGGTCGCTGTGCTGCTGGGCGATGTAGTCGGTGGTCAGGGCGCCATGCCAGGTGGCGGTGTTCTTCTTGGTGATGATGTTGATCACCCCACCGATGGCATCGGAGCCGTACAGCGAGGACATGGGCCCCCGCACCACCTCGATGCGCTCGATGGCCGCGGCTGGCGGGATGAAGCTCTGCTCGTAGCCGCGATTGCCGTTGACCCGTGACTCCCGCGCGCTTTGCCGCTTGCCGTCGACCAGGATCAGGGTGTAGTCCCCCGGCATGCCGCGGATGGAGATGTCGGTCTCGTTGGCCGCGCCGTTGACCACCACCCCCTCGACATCGCGCAGGGCATCGCCCAGGTCGCGCACCGGACGCTGGCGCAGCGTCTCGGCGTCGATCACCGTGACCGAAGCCGGGGCGTCCTCCAGCCGCTGTTCGAAGCCGGAGGCGGTGACCACCGTGGTGTCGAGATCGGTGATCTCTTCGGCCTGGATCGCCAGACTGGCCACAGCCAGGCCGAGCGCCAGGGGCGTAGGGATGAAGCGTTGCAACCTTGCCATGCAGCGTACCCTCCAGACGGGAAAGGGCACGGATGGTAATGATTGACGTTACGCAAATTGGGACAGGTTGGGACAGCTGCCCTTACTCGCCGCGGATGTAGCCTTCCAGGTGGCGGATCAGCTCCGCCTGCTGCACGGTGGTCGCCTTGACCAGGTCACCGATGGACAGCAGTCCGATCAGCTTGCCATTGCCCATCACCGGCAGGTGGCGCAGGTGGTGGTCGGTCATCATCTGCATGCAGTCGCCCACGGTCTGCTGCGGCAGCACGATGATGACCGCCTCGGTCATGATCTCGCTGACCGGGGTGGCATAGGAGGAACGCCCCTCCAGCGCCACCTTGCGCGCATAGTCACGCTCGCTGACGATGCCCACCAGCTCGCCGTCGCGCATCACCGGCAGGGCCCCGACGTTCTTTTCCGCCATCAGCCGCAGGGCGTCGAGCACCCAGGCGTCGGGGGCGATGGTGTAGACGTCCTGCTGGGTCTTCAGGGCGAGCAACTGGGCGACGGTTTTCATGGTGGTTCTCCTGAGGTGAGGCGAGCGTGACCGGCGACGCCTGGCAGAGCCGGTCAGCTGATTACATCAGGCCGCTTGAACGCCCTTGTCGCCCGAACGACGTCGATCCCGCCACAGGCGCCATGCCAGGGCCAGCAGGAAACCGACCGTCAGCAGCAGCACCATGGTCGGTGCTGGCGCGCTGTCCCAGACCAGGCTCAGCAACACCCCGCCCAGGGCGGCCGCCACGGCCAGCGTCGTGGCCACCAGCAGCATCCAGCCAAAGGAGCGGGTCAGCAGGAAGGCGGTGGCACCAGGGGCGATCAGCAAGGCCACTACCGGCACCATGCCCACTGCCTGCAGGGCGCCGACCACGGTCAGGGCGATGAGTCCGAGCAGGCCGTAGTGCAGCAACTCCACCCGCAGGCCCAGGGCCCGTGCCTGGGCGGCATCGAAGGCCAGCACCAGCAGGTCGCGCCAGCGACAGGCCAGCGCCAGCAGCACTAGGGCGGCGATCACCGCCATCTGCCAGAAGGCCTCCGGGGTCACCCCCAGCAGATCGCCGAGCAGGATGTGGTCCAGGTGCAGCTCGGTGGGCAGCCGGGCGTGCAGCACCAGGCCCAGGCCGAACATGCCGGAAAAGACCACGCCCATGAGGGTATCCTGCTTCACCCGGCTGTGGCGCTTGAGATAGCCGGTGGCTAGGGCGCAACCCAGTCCCGCGACGAAGGCGCCCACGACCAGGGGCGCCCCCAGCGCCGAAGCCAGCACCAGGCCGGGAAACACCGCGTGGGCGATGGCGTCGCCCAGCAGCGCCCAGCCCTTGAGCACCAGAAAACAGGACAGCAGCGCCGTGGGCACCGCCACCAGCACGGCCATTAGCAGCGCCTGGCGCATGAAATCGACTTCCAGGGTCAGCAGGAGCCAGTCCATCAGCCCGCCTCCGCCGTCTGCCGCGCCCGGCGCCGATTGGCCAGCAGGCCGTGACGCGGCGCCAGCACGAAGGCCAGCAGAAAGATCAGTGTCTGCAGGACCACCACGCAGCCACCGGTGGCGCCGTCGAGGAAGTAGCTGAGATAGGTGCCCAGTAGGCCGCTGCCGACGCCGATGGCCACGCTGATCAGCACCACCCGCGAGAAGCGATCACTGAGCAGATAGGCCGTCGCCCCCGGCGTCACCACCAGGGCGATGACCAGGAAGGCGCCCACCGTCTGCATGGCCGCCACGGTGCTCAGCGCCAGCAGGGTAAAGAACAGCAGCTTGTAGCCGGTGGGATTGAGGCCGCAGGCACGCGCCTGGCCCTCGTCGAAGAACACCAGCAGGAGGTCGCGCCACTTGAGCAGCAGCACCAACAGGGAGACGGCGGCGATGATCAGCAGCTGGCGACTGGCCTCGGGGGTGATGGCCAGGATGTTGCCGAAGACGATGGTCTGGATGTCCACCGCCACCGGCGCCAGCGAGACCAGGAACAGCCCGCCACCAAAGAAGGCGCTGAAGATCAGGCCGATGATGACGTCTTCTTTCAGCCGGGTGTACTGCCGCAGCCCCAGCATGGCCCCGGCCGCCGCGCCGCCGGCGAGAAAGGCGCCCAGGGCCAGCGGCAGCCCGAGCAGATAGGCGCCGGCCACCCCCGGTACCACGGCATGGGACAGGGCATCGCCGATCAGCGACCAGCCCTTGAGCATCAGATAGGCGGAGAGAAAGGCGCACAGCCCACCCACCAGGGCCGCCGCGCCCAGGGCGTTTTTCATGTAGCCGTAGGCCAGGGGTTCCAGCAGCCACTCCATCAGGCACGCTCTCGCCACTGGGGCAGTTGCGACGCCTGGCGTCCCCCCTCGAACAGGCGCAGGGCGCCACCGAAGGTCCGCTCCAGATTCTCCCGGGTAAAGACCTCGGCCGTCGGCCCCTGGGCCAACACGGTGCGATCGAGCAGCACGGTGCGGTCGCAGAAGCGCTCGATGCTGGCCAGGTCATGGGTCGAGACCAGCATCGAGCGACCCTCGGCGCGCAGGGCCTGGAGCAATTCGATGATGGCGCGCTCGGAGGTGGCGTCCACCCCGGTGAAGGGTTCATCCAGCAGGATCACCCGGCTGTCCTGGGCCAGGGCGCGGGCGAGGAAGACGCGCTTCTTCTGGCCACCGGAGAGTTCACCGATCTGCCGTTTGCGCAAGTCGGTCAGCCCTACCCGGGCCAGGGCGGCGGCCACCGCCTGGTGATCGGCGGCGCGCGCCAGGCGCAGGAAATTCATCCGGCCATAGCGCCCCATGAGCACCACGTCTTCCACCCGCACCGGAAAGTCCCAGTCGACGTCTTCGCTCTGGGGCACATAGGCGACCAGATTACGCTTCAGGGCCTGGGCCACCGGCAGGTCATCGACCCGCACCTGACCGGTGCGCAGGGGCACGAAGCCCATGATCGCCTTGAACAGGGTGGACTTGCCGCTGCCATTGACGCCCACCAGGGCGGTGATGGACCCGCCGGGCACCACCAGGCTGGCGTCGCGCAGGGCGGTATGGCCATTGCGATAGGTCACGCCGACCCCGTCGAGAGCAATCATGGCGCCAGCCCCTTGACCAGGGTTTCGGTGGTGACCCGCAGCAGGTCGAGATAGGTGGGCACCGGACCGTCGGCGGCGCTCAGGGAATCCACATAGAGCACCCCGCCGTAGCGGGCGCCGCTCTCCCGCGCCACCTGCTCGGCCGGTGCGGCGGACACGGTGCTCTCGCTGAACACCGCCGGAATCCGCTCGGCGCGCACTGTCTCGATCACCCGGCGCACCTGCTGCGGGGTGCCCTGGGCATCGGCGTTGATTGGCCAGAGATAGAGTTCCTTGAGGCCCAGATCGCGCGCCAGATAGCTGAAGGCACCCTCGCTGGAGACCAGCCAGCGGCGCTGCTCGGGAATCCCCTGCAGCTGCTGGCGCAGGGGATCGAGGGTGGCGGTGATGCGCGTCTTGTAGGCCTCGGCGTTACGGCGGTAGGTCTCGGCATTGGCCGGATCGTGCTGCACCAGCGCATCGCGGATGTTGTCGACGTAGACCAGCGCCGCCTGCGGCGACATCCAGGCATGGGGATTGGGCTTGCCGGCATAGGGGCCCTGGGCGATGGCGATGGGCGCGACGCCCTGGGAGACCACCGCGCTGGGCACGTCCTTCATGCGGCTGAAGAAACGCTCGAACCAGAGCTCCAGATTCAGGCCGTTCCACAGCACCAGCTGGGCATCGCGCGCCTTGAGCAGATCGCCCGGGGTGGGCTGGTAATTGTGGATCTCGGCACCGGGCTTGGTGATGGACTCCACCTGGGCGGCGTCGCCCGTCACGTTGCGCGCCATGTCGGCGATCACCGTGAAGGTGGTGACCACCTTGAACGGCTCCGCCGCCTGGACAGGGTTGCCCAGCAGCAGTCCCAACAAACCCATCAGGGTCCAGCGTTTCGTCTTCTCCAGCATCCGGCCAGCCCCTCGGTAGTTATAGCCTTGGCTAAATTAGATAGCACAACCTATCAGAGGTGCCGGGAGACTTTGTAACCTGGGATGAGAACGCTCGACAGGGATACGAGCAGGGAAAGGCGCCTCGGCAGGAACGCACGCGAGGCAGCGCGGCAGGACCAAGCGGCCCTGCCTGCTAGGTAGAAGGTCAGTGCGCGGTGTGCGCCAGGGCAACGCGCGACCGCTCGGGCTGGGGCTCCAGCGGACGACGTTCGGCAGGCTGATCGAGCAGCTTGTCCAGCAGACCACGCAAGGCACGTCTCTTGAGATCTTTCAGCATCGCGAATCCTCCCGGGATCGTTATAGCCTTGGCTATATTAAATAGCAGACCCTATCGAGAGGCGTTAGTGCTTTTTCTCAATCGAATGGATAGAAACCGCCCATAAAAAAGGGGGCCTAGTGGCCCCCGAGGGAAATCGAAGTGATCTCAGCCTTCGATTTCAATCAAGACTTCACCCGGATTGACCCGGTCGCCCTTGGCCACCCGCACCGCGGTGACGGTGCCGGCGATGGGCGCCTGGATCTCGGTCTCCATCTTCATGGCTTCGGTGACCAGCACGCCCTGCCCGGCCTTGACCTGATCGCCTTCCTTGACCAGCACCTCGACGATGTTGCCCGGCATGGTGGTGCTGACATCGCCCGGACGCTCCGCCTGGCGCCGCCGCTGGCCGCCTTCGGCGACGAAATCGCCACTGGCCTCGAACACCACCTCTTCCGGCACCCCGTCGATGGACAGGTAGAAGTGCCGCTTGCCCTCGCTCTTGAGGCCGATGCCGGTGATGTCCACCTGGTAGGTCTCGCCGTGCACATCGACGCTGAAGGCGGTCGGCACACCCTGGCCACCCACCGCGGCCACGCCATCGGCCGACGGCATGGGCAGCAAGGCTTCCGGCACCAGGGTGCCGGCAGCGCGTTCTTCGAGGAATTTGCGTCCGATATCGGGGAACATGGCGAAGGTCATCACGTCCTCTTCGCGCTTGGCCAGGTCGCCGATCTCGGCACGCAGTCGCGCCAGCTCGGGGCTGAGCAGATCGGCCGGACGTCCCTCGATGACCTCTTCCTGGCCGATGGCCTGCTTGCGCAACTGCTCGCAGATGGCGCCCGGCGCCTTGCCATAGCGACCCTGCAGATAGAGCTTCACCTCGTTGGTGATGGTCTTGTAGCGCTCGCCGGCCAGCACGTTGAAGAAGGCCTGGGTGCCGACGATCTGCGAGGTCGGCGTCACCAGGGGCGGATAGCCCAGGTCCTTGCGCACCCGCGGGATCTCCTCCAGCACCTCGTTCATGCGATTGAGGGCGCCCTGCTCGCGCAACTGGTTGGCCAGGTTGGAGATCATGCCGCCCGGCACCTGGTTGACCTGCACCCGGGTGTCGACCCCGGTGAATTCGCTCTCGAACTGGTGGTACTTCTTGCGCACCGCATGGAAGTACAGACCGATCTCCTGCAGCAGTTCCAGGTCCAGCCCGGTGTCGTAGGGCGTATCGCGCAAGGCGGCGACCATGGATTCGGTACCCGGGTGGCTGGTGCCCCAGGCCATGCTGGAGATCGCCGTGTCGATGCGGTCGGCGCCGTTCTCCACCGCCTTGAGCTGGCACATGGCGGCCACCCCGGCGGTGTCGTGGGAGTGCACCACCACATCCAGCGTCAGGGCCTCCTTGAGCGCCTTGACCAGCTCGCCGGTGGCATAGGGGGTGAGCAGACCGGCCATGTCCTTGATGGCGATGGAATCCACGCCCAAGTCGGCCATGCGCTTGGCCTGGTCGACGAAGGCCACCACGCTGTGCACCGGGCTGGTGGTGTAGCAGAGGGTACCCTGGGCGTGCTTGCCGCTGGCCTTGACCGCGCGGATGGCGGTCTCCAGGTTACGCACATCGTTCATGGCATCGAAGATACGGAAGACATCGATGCCATTGGCTGCCGCGCGCTCGACGAAGGCCTCGACCACATCATCGCTGTAGTGCCGATAGCCCAGCAGATTCTGCCCGCGCAGGAGCATCTGCAGGCGGGTATTGGGCAGCGCCTGGCGCAGCTGGCGCAGACGCTCCCAGGGGTCTTCCTTGAGGAAGCGCACGCAGGCGTCGAAGGTGGCGCCACCCCAGACTTCCAGCGACCAGTAGCCGACCTGGTCGAGCTTGGCGCAGATCGGCAGCATGTCTTCGGTACGCATGCGGGTCGCCAGCAGCGATTGATGGGCGTCGCGCAGGATGGTGTCGGTGATCTGGATGCTTTTCATTGTTCTGTCCTTACAAACCGGCATGGGCGGCGATGGCGGCGGCGATGGCGATGGCCAGGTGCGTCGGGTTGCGCTTGATCGAGTACTGGGTCAGCTCCGGATGGCTCTCCACGAAGCTGGTGTTGAAGCGCCCGCTGCGGAATTCGGGATCGCGCAGGATGGCCTGATAGTAGGGCGCGGTGGTCTTCACCCCCTGCACGCGCATGTCGTCCAGGGCGCGCAGGCCACGGTCCATGGCCTCTTCCCAGGTCAGCGCCCAGACGATCAGCTTGAGGCACATGGAATCGTAGTACGGCGGGATCACGTAGCCGGTGTAGATGGCGGTGTCGGTACGCACCCCCGGGCCGCCCGGCGCGTAGTAGCGGGTGATCTTGCCGAAGCTCGGCAGGAAGTTGTTCTTGGGATCCTCGGCGTTGATGCGGAACTGCAGGGCGAAGCCGCGGTGCTGGACGTCTTCCTGGCCAAAGGACAGCGGCAGCCCGGAAGCGATGCGGATCTGCTCGCGGACGATGTCGATGCCGGTGATTTCCTCGGTGATGGTGTGCTCCACCTGCACCCGGGTGTTCATCTCCATGAAATACACCTCGCCCTCGGCGAGCAGGAATTCCACGGTACCGGCGTTCTCGTAGCCCACCGCCTTGGCGGCGCGCACGGCGAGATCACCGATGTAGGCGCGCTGCTCGGGAGTCAGCTGGGGGCTGGGGGCGATCTCGATCAGCTTCTGGTTGCGCCGCTGGATGGAGCAGTCGCGCTCGAACAGATGCACGGTGTTGCCGTGGCTGTCGGCGAGGATCTGCGCCTCGATGTGCTTGGGATTGACGATGCACTTCTCGAGAAACACCTCGGCCGAGCCGAAGGCCTTGGTCGCCTCGGAAATCACCCGCGGATAGGCCTGCTCCAGCTCCTCGCGCGAGTTGCAGCGACGGATACCGCGCCCGCCGCCGCCGGAGGTGGCCTTGAGCATCACCGGGTAACCGATACGATCGCCTTCGCGCAGGGCCTCGGCGATGTCCGCCACGTTGCCTTCGGTGCCCGGGGTGCAAGGCACGCCGGCGGCGATCATGCTGCGCCGCGCTTCGGTCTTGTCGCCCATGCGGCGAATGACCTCGGCGGACGGTCCGATGAAGCGGATACCGCGCTGGGCGCAGATTTCCGCCAGTTCGGCGTTTTCGGAAAGGAAGCCATAGCCGGGATGCAGGGCATCGCAGCCGGTCTCCACGGCCAGGTTCACCAGCTTGCGCGGGTTGAGATAGCCCTCCAGCGGATCGCTGCCGATCCCATGGGCTTCGTCGGCACGTTTCACGTGGAGCGCTTGGCGATCGGCGTCGGAATAGACCGCTACCGAGCGGATGCCCATCTCGGCACAGGCACGCACGATGCGCACGGCGATCTCGCCCCGATTGGCGATAAGTATCTTCTTGATCACACCTGGCTCCTTGTCTGCTGCAACCTGCAGCCGCTTGTTATTGCCGGTGATCCGAAGCTACGCCAGGGCCTCTCTTATGAAAAATAAATAATTGTTGGATACTCCATAAGTCATCCCTTATGGATCTCGCCGATGCCCATGCGCAAGCCCTTGATGCGACTCACCTTCCGCCAGCTGCAGGTGTTCGAGGCCGTCTGCGAGGCCCGCTCCTACAGCCGGGCGGCCGACATCATGGCGCTGACCCAGCCGGCGGTGAGCCTGCAGGTGCGTCAGCTCGAAGAGGTGGTGGGTGCGCCCCTGTTCAACTACCTCAATCGCACCCTCTACCTCACCGAGGCCGGCGAGGCCCTGCGCCAGACCGGTCGCGATCTCTTCGCCCGGCTGGGCAGCCTGGACATGCAGCTGTCGAATCTGCGCGGCGCCCTGCACGGCCAGCTGCGCCTGGGAGTGGAAAGCAGTGCCCAGTACCTGGCGCCACACCTGTTCAGCCAGTTCCGCAGCAGCCATCCCCAGGTCGACCTGGCGCTGACCGTGGGCAACCATGCCCGGGTGCTGCGTCGATTGACGGAGAATCGCGAAGACGTGGCACTGATGTCCGGAGTGCCGAGCAACGCGGACCTGGATTTCCTGCCACTGCTAGACAATGCCATCGTCGCCGTGGCGCGTCCCGGCCATGCCCTGGCCGAGCGCAGCGGCCTCAGCCTGCGCGACCTGACGGCCTATCCGCTGCTGGTGCGCGAGGTCGGTTCAGGCACGCGCCAGGCCTGCGAGGACTATCTCAAGCAGAAGCGCGCGCACTTCGCCGAACAGCTGGAGATCGGCGCCTTCGAAGCGCAACGCGAGGCGGTCCGCGCCGGACTCGGGCTGGCCCTGCTGCCGCGCCAGGCCATTCGCAGCGATCTCGCCGCCGGCAGCCTGGTCGAGCTGGACGTCGCCGAATTGCCGCTGCGCCGTTCCTGGTGCGTGGTCCAGGTCCGTGGCAAGCCGCTGTCGCCGGTGGCCCAGGCCTTCGTCGACTATCTGCGCGGCCAGCGCAGCCTGATCAATGCGTTAGGTATTGCCCTGGAGCCTGCTGTCGGCGCTGGGCCTGGCGTTCGTCCAGCAGCTGATTGAGAAACAGCAGTTCATCGAGCTCCACGGCAAGCCGCTGTTCTTCGGCTCGGGCCTCGATGGCACGGCGGAATTTCATCCGCCGTTGATCCTGTAGCTTTCTGCGAGTCTTGCTGTCGAGACGAACGCTGGATTGCTGGATGAGAGCGGTCATGCCAATTCCTCCGGGCTGGGATCGGAATGGGCAGCTTCACCCTAACAGGTGACGGTTTGGCGACAGCGAGACGACTATTGGGTGTCGCTGTGCTTGGTCGACTTTGACGACAGTCGCAAGCTGCGCAGGCTGCGCTTCACGCTCTTGAGATGCTCGACCAGCGCCGGACCACGGGACATGGCCACGCCCATGGCCAGCACATCGATCACCACCAGGTGGGCGATGCGCGAGGTCAGGGGCACATAGATGTCGGTGTCCTCGTGCACGTCGATGGCGATGTTGACCGTGGACAGATCGGCCAGCGGCGTCTGCCCCGGGCAGATGGTGATCAGCGCGGCGCCGTTGTCGCGCACCAGATTGGCGGTGATCAGCAGATCCTTGGAACGCCCCGACTGGGAGATGCAGATGGCCGCATCGGAAGGCGTCAGGGTCGCCGCCGACATCGCCTGCATGTGCGGATCGGAATAGGCGGTGGCGCTGAGCTGCAGGCGAAAGAACTTGTGCTGGGCGTCGTTGGCCACCGAACCCGAGGCGCCAAAGCCGTAGAACATCACCCGCTGGGCCTTGGCAATCGCCTCGATGGCCGTTTCCAGGGCCCGCATGTCCAGGCGCTCGCGCACGTCCATGAGGGTGTGCAAGGTGGTGTCGAAGATCTTCAGGCTGAAGTCCTCCACCGCATCGTTCTCGTGGATGGCGAACTGGCCGAAACTGGCCCCCGCCGCCAGGCTCTGGGCCAGGCGCAGCTTGAGATCCTGGAATCCATCGCAGCCGATGGCCCGGCAGAAACGCACGATGGTGGGCTCGCTGACGCCAACGTTGTGGGCGAGGTCGGCCATGGAGCTGTGCATGACGGCAGCCGGATCCACCATGACCTGCTCGGCGACCTTGAGCTCCGACTTGCGCAGCAGGTGGCGGGATTGAGCAATGTGTTGCATGAGGTTCACAGGCGTGTCTCGTCTAGCGGGCGGATGTAGTGCGCCGTACTTATACTACATAACGGTCGCCAAGGCTCTTGGTCATTACGATTCAGCAGGGCCCTTCTCACGGTCGTACCGGCACCAGGTAGTCGCCTGAACAAGCCACTACCGGAAACTGGGCAGCTTTTGAACCGCTCTGCGCAAGGCCTTGCGCAGATTTCCGCGCAGGAGCGCACAGTCGCTCCGCCCGTGCTCTGTAGTCTTTTTTCAACCTACTGATCAGAAAGGATTTTTCAGTTCTGGCACAACCCTTGTTAGGTCTTGGTACCCGGGCCATGAAGCCCTATCACCAGGCAAGGAGAGCACCATGCCAACCCCCGCGTACCTGTCCCTCGAAGGCACCAAGCAAGGCCTGATCACCGCTGGCACCTTTACCGAGGACTCGGTCGGCAACATCTTCCAGGAAGGCCACGAAGACCAGATCCTGGTCCAGGCCTTCAACCATCAGGTGATCATTCCCCGCGATCCCCAGTCCGGTCAGCCCACCGGCCAGCGCGTGCACAAGCCGCTGATGATCACCAAGGTCTTCGACAAGGCCTCGCCGCTGATCTTCAACGCCCTCACCTCCGGCGAACGCCTCGGCAAGTGCCGCCTGGAGTGGTACCGCACCTCGGCCACCGGTACCCAGGAGCACTACTTCACCATCGAGCTGGAGGACGCCATCATCGTCGACGTCCAGTCGCGCATGCCCAACTGCCAGGACCCGAGCATGGCGCACTTCACCCACCTCGAAGACGTCTACTTCACCTACCGCAAGATCGTCTGGACCCATGAGGTCTCCGGCACCTCCGGCTCCGACGACTGGCGCTCGCCGATCGCCGCCTGACGCATCGATCACAGGCGTCCTTTCGAACCCCGGCCAGACCCGCTGGCCGGGGTTCGGCTGTCCTGCCCTACCCGCTTCGCCTCCCATCCGTCCGGTTTGGCGCTCCTTTCACCGCATCGGTAGAATGCGGCGATGAACGACGACATCTCCCTGCTGCTCAATTCCCTCAACGATGCCCAGCGCCAGGCCGTAGCCGCGCCCCTGGGTCGCCAACTGGTCCTGGCCGGTGCCGGCTCGGGCAAGACCCGGGTGCTGGTGCACCGCATCGCCTGGCTGATCCAGGTCGAGCGCGCCTCGCCGCACTCCATCCTCTCGGTGACCTTCACCAACAAGGCCGCCGCCGAGATGCGCCACCGCATCGAGCAATTGCTGGGCATGAGTCCGCAGGGCATGTGGGTCGGCACCTTCCACGGCCTGGCCCACCGTCTGCTGCGTGCCCACTGGCAGGAAGCGGGGCTGTCGCAGAATTTCCAGATCCTCGACAGCGATGACCAGCAGCGCATCGTCAAGCGGGTGATCCGCGAACTGGGCCTCGACGAGCAGCGCTGGCCAGCGCGCCAGGCGCAGTGGTTCATCAATGGCCAGAAGGACGAGGGCCTGCGGCCGCAGCACATCCAGGCCGCCGGTGACCTCTTCCTCAGCACCATGCGCAGCATCTACGAAGCCTACGAGGCGGCCTGCGCCCGTGCCGGGGTGATCGACTTCTCCGAGCTGTTGCTGCGCGCCCTGGATCTCTGGCGCAACAATCCCAGCCTGCTGGAACACTACCAGCGGCGCTTCCAGCATCTCTTGGTGGACGAATTCCAGGATACCAACGCCGTCCAGTACGCCTGGCTCAAGCACCTCGCCCAGAATGGTGCCAGTCTCATGGTGGTGGGCGACGACGACCAGTCCATCTATGGCTGGCGCGGTGCCAAGATCGAGAACATCCAGCAATTCAACGAGGACTTCTCGGCGGAGATCATCCGCCTGGAGCAGAACTACCGCTCCACCGACACCATCCTCAAGGCCGCCAACGGTCTGATCGCCCACAACTTCGGCCGGCTCGGCAAGGAATTGTGGACCGATACCGGCGAAGGCGAGGCCATCACCCTCTATGCCGGCTTCAACGAGCACGACGAGGCACGCTACATCGTCGAGACCATCGAGAGCGAGTTCAAGAAGGGCACCCGGCGCAGCGAGATGGCCATCCTCTACCGCTCCAACGCCCAGTCACGGGTGCTGGAAGAGGCACTGCTGCGCGAGAAGATCCCCTATCGCATCTATGGCGGCCTGAGGTTCTTCGAGCGTGCCGAAATCAAGAACGCCATGGCCTACCTGCGGCTGATCCAGCATCGCCACGACGATGCCGCCCTGGAGCGGGTGATCAACGTGCCGCCGCGGGGCATCGGTGAAAAGACCGTGGAAGCGCTGCGCACCGCCGCGCGTGCCCAGAACACCTCGCTGTGGCAGGCGTTGCACGACCTGGTCGGTGCCCGCGCGGTGTCCGGTCGTGCCGCCTCGGCGCTCAACGTCTTCGTCGAGCTGGTCGATACCCTGGCGCTCAAGGCCGAGGACCTGTCCCTGCACAATCTGGTGCAGCAGATCATCGAACAGACCGGCCTGGTCACCTTCCACAAGGAAGAAAAGGGCGAAAAGGGTCAGGCTCGCGTGGAAAACCTGGAAGAACTGGTCAGCGCCGCCCGCTCCTTCGACTTCAGCGGCGACGAGGAGATGACGCCCCTGGCGGCCTTCCTCGACCATGCGGCGCTGGAGTCCGGCGATACCCAGGCCGACAGCCACGAAGACAGCGTCCAGTTGATGACCCTGCACAGCGCCAAGGGCCTGGAATTCCCGCTGGTGTTCCTGGCTGGCATGGAGGAAGGGCTGTTCCCGCACAAGATGAGCCTGGAAGAGCCTGGCCGGTTGGAAGAGGAACGCCGCCTGGCCTATGTGGGTATCACCCGCGCCATGCGCCGGCTGGTGATGAGCTATGCGGAGACCCGTCGGCTCTATGGCAGCGAGACCTACAACAAGGTTTCGCGCTTCGTCCGCGAGGTACCGGATGGCCTGATCCAGGAGGTGCGGCTGTCCAATGCGGTCAAGCAGCCCTTCGCCGGCAGCCGTCCCAACCTCTTCGCCCAGGCACCGGTGCCGGAAACCACCTTCAGCCTCGGCCAGCCGGTGCGTCATGCCCTGTTCGGCGACGGTGTCATCCTCAACTACGAGGGCTCCGGCGCCCATGCCCGGGTGCAGGTGAACTTCAAGTCCGAAGGCAGCAAGTGGCTGATGGTGAGCTACGCCAAGCTCGAACCGCTCTAGGCGATGACCAGTTCCTGGCTGTTCTGGGCGCTCCTGGCAGCGGCCTTCGCCGCGCTCACGGCCATCTTCGGCAAGCTCGGCGTGGAACAGGTCAACGCCGACTTCGCCACCCTGTTGCGCACCCTGGTGGTCGTGGTGGTCCTGGCGGCCATCGTCCTGGCTACCGGGCAGGCGCAACCCCTGGCCAGCATCGCCGGCCGTAGCTATCTGTTCCTGCTGCTCTCGGGCGTGGCCACCGGCCTGTCCTGGCTGTGCTACTACCGCGCGCTCAAGCTGGGCCCGGCCTCGCTGGTGGCGCCGGTGGACAAGTTGAGCGTGGTGCTGGTGGCGATCTTTGGTGTGGCGCTGCTGGGCGAGCGCCTGGACCTGCGCCAGTGGTGCGGCATCGCCGCCATTGGCGGGGGCGTACTGCTGCTTGCCTGGCGACCTTGAAGGGGCGCAGGAAAAGGGCCTGACCGCCGGTGGGAGATTGCCGGAAGGCAGAAAGCGGCCAAGCCCATTTCCTGCATTGCGCATTCCTTTGCCATCGACCCGCTTATTCAAACGAGCGACTTAGAGCGATTCTGCCGCGTCGATCCCCAGCCGGCAATGGCTGGATTGCGCAAAAGCGGCCTAATGATGTCCGCCCTTGTCCTGCTCCAGAGTTTCGATGAAGGCGATCTGCAGCCGCGAGTGGACGCGAATGAACCAGCGCCACAGCACCGCGATCACCACCACCGCGACCAGGCCGATCAGCAGCAGCAGCTCGCCGCGCGGCAGGATGCTGCTACTCAATGCCGCGAGCAGCACCAGGATGCCGGCCAGCGACAGTAGCGGGATGAATTCGCTGACCAGTCGCCGTACCGGCTGGGTATAGCGCCCAGCCTGGTTCTGTCGCACGCTGAGTTCGGCCATCAGCATGGCCAGCGCCTTGAGCTTGCGATAAGCGGCGATCAGGCAAGGCAGTGAGAGCAGCAGCGCCCCACCCCAGATGCAGGCCTTCTGCAGATCGGGATCGGCGATCCAGGTGCTGAGCCAGCCCGCCAGCCCGCCGGCGAAATAGGCGCCGCCCAGGAAGATGGCGATGACCAGCGACAGGTTGATGCCGACCTGCAGCAGGATGCGCCTCATCATGCCGGCCAGGACCGCCTTCTCGCCCTGGGGCTGGATGCTGCGCAGCCATTCGCCATAGATACCCAGCACCCGTTGCATGGGCTGCGGCAGCCAACGCCCGATCCACAGCGCCAGTGGATCGGCGGCCTTGATCAGATAGGGGGTGAGCAGCGTGGTGACCGCCGAGACGGCCACCGCCACCGGATAGAGGAAGTGGCTGGTGACGCCCAGGGTGATTCCCAGGGTGGCGATGATGAAGGAGAACTCGCCGATCTGCGCCAGTCCCATGCCGACCCGCAGCGAAGTCCGACCGTCGTTGCCGGCGATCAGGGTTCCCAGGCTGCAGGCAAGGATCTTGCCCAGCACTACGACGACACTGATCACGGTGATCGGCCAGGCGTATTCCACCAACACCTTGGGATCGAGCAGCAGGCCGATGGCGACGAAGAAGATGGCGCTGAACATGTCGCGCAGCGGCTCCACTAGCTTCTCGATCTGCAGCAGCTGGCGCGACTCGGCCATGATGGCGCCGATCAGGAAGGCGCCCAGCACCACGCTGTATTCCAGCTTGGCCACCAGCAGGCAGAAACCGAAGCACAGCCCCAGCACCGTGATCAGCAGCATCTCGTTGCTTTCGAAGGTGGCCACGTAGGCCAGCAGGCGCGGTACCAGCAGAATGCCGACCACCAGCGCCACGATCATGAACAGACTCAGTTTGCCGAGTGTCGAGGCCACCGCGCCCGGCTCCACCGAGCCGCTCACCGCCAGGCCCGACAGCAGGGCGATGATGCCGATGCCGAGGATGTCCTCGACGATCAGCACGCCGAAGATCTGCTGGGCGAAGCGCTCGTGCTTCATCTTCAGTTCGTTGAGCGCCTTGACGATGATGGTGGTCGAGGAGATGGCCAGGATGGCGCCGAGGAACAGCGAATCCATGTGCGACCAGCCGAACATCTGCCCCACCTGGTAACCCAGCCAGAGCATCAGGCTGATCTCCAGGAAGGCGGCGATGAAGGCCGTGGCGCCTACGCGGAACAGCTTGCGCAACGAGAATTCCAGGCCGAGGCTGAACATCAGGAAGATCACCCCTACCTCGGCGAGGGTCTTGATGCTTTCTTCGTCGTGGATCAGACCGAATGGCGGTGTATGGGGTCCGATGATGAAGCCGGCGAGGATGTAGCCCAGGACCACGGGTTGCTTGAGGCGGTGGAAGAGGATGGTCACCACGCCGGCCACCAGCATGATGACGGCCATGTCCTGGATAAAAGCTAGAGCATGCATCGGCCGGGCCCTCCTATGACGGGCCGGGTTATCTCCCGACACCTGCGCTGACTGGAGTCCAAGACTAGCATCTGCAAACTCTTGTGACGGATTTTGCAAAAATCTGTAATAGATTGATGTGGCTAGAGATTTTCCGCTGTCCGCGGGGGCGACGTTGGTCGCCAAGGCGGCGAGCGCAAAGGGCAAAATACCGAAACAATTCACGCTGGCTGTACTTGACCGGGCAGCGCAAGATGTATCCAACACCAGACTCTTCACAGAGAGAACACCACATGCAACGCCTGATGAGCTTCTTCATGATCCTGTGCCTGGGCCTCACGCTCAGCCTGGACGCCAACGCCAAGCGCATGGGCGGCGGCAAGTCCGCTGGCGCCGCGCCCATTCACCAGACCCGCCAGGCCGCGCCGCCGCAGCAGCCGGGCATGGCCGCGCCCGCTGCTGGTGCTGGCGCCGCCGCTGCCGCCCGTCCCAGTGGCGCCTCGCGCTGGCTCGGCCCGCTGGCCGGTATCGCCGCCGGTGGCCTGCTGGCCTCCATGTTCATGGGTGACGGCTTCGAAGGCTTCCAGTTCTTCGACTTCCTGATCCTCGCGCTCATCGCCTTCGTGATCTTCCGCCTGATCGCCCGTCGCAAGCAGCAGGCCGGTCCGCAGCCTGCCGTGGCCGGTCATGCGCCCATGCAGCGTGAGATGCCCAACCAGCCCACCAATGGCGGTCTGTTCGGGGGTGCCACCGCTGGCGCTGCGCCGGTGATCAACGCGCCGAGCTGGTTCAATGCCGAGCGCTTCGTGGCCGCCGGTCGTGATCACTTCATGAGCCTGCAGCAGCACTGGGACGCCAACGAGATGGACAAGATCTCCGAATTCGTCACCCCGCAGATGCTGCAATGGCTGCGGGACGAGCGCGCCGCGCTGGGCGAAGGCTTCCAGTCCACCTACATCGAGAACCTGAACGCCACCCTGGACGGTGTCGAGGATCTGCAGGGCAAGACCATCGCCACCATCACCTTCAACGGTGTGTCCAAGGAATCGCGTTTCGACCAGGGCCAGCCGTTCAGCGAAAGCTGGCGCATGGAGCGCATGGCCGGCGAGAACCAGCCTTGGCTGCTGGCCGGTATCCGCCAGAACGCCTGATAACGGCGCTTTACCCGAAAGCCCGGCTCTACGCCGGGCTTTTTCATGGGCGTCGCCTGCCGAACATCTCTCGAAACCGCTATCAAGTCCGTACGGAAGCTGCCGTTATCCCGGACTGAACTGCTAACCTTGCGCGCCTCTTTCCCTTTATCCGGCGCGCATTCCGAGAGAGGCCTGCTATGGAAGACGTCATCGAACGCCTGCGTGAAGAAAACGAACCCGTTCCCGTACCCCTGGAGCTGCCTGACGAAGACCTGCTGGTCGAGATCGAGGAAGAACTGCTCATCAGCCTGCCACCGGAATTCCGCGAATTCCTGCTGACCGTCAGCGACGTGGTCTATGGCCGTATCGAACCGGTGACCGTCACCGATCCCCAGTCCCATACCTATCTGCCGGAAGTGGCTGCCACCGCCTGGGACGAAGGCCTGCCGCGGGAGTACATCCCTCTCTGCGCCAGCGACGATGGCTACTACTGCGTCAGCCAGGAAGGCGAGGTACTGTTGTGGGAAGACGGTGACCTGACCGACGAGTCCTGGGATTCGGTCTGGATCTGGGCTCGCGACGTCTGGTTGGAAAGCTGACCGAGCCGGTACTGAACGACCTTGCCTGACACGGGTCTGGATAAGGCCATCACTCCGGAGGAAGCGTCATGAGCACTCCCGTCGTCCTGATCACCGGCGCCGCGGGCGGCCTCGGCCGCGCCCTGGCGCAACGCTTCGCCCAGAGCCGCTGGCGTGTCGCCGCCGCCGACCGCGATGCCGAGGGCCTGCACGGACTCAATGGCATCGTCGGCCTGGATTCCAGCGTGACCGCCGATATCTCCAGCGCCGAAGGCTGCCGCTCCCTGGTCAGCAAGGTCATGGCCCGCACCGGGCGCCTGGACGCCCTGATCAACGCGGCCGGCATCTGGCGCGAAGGCGAGGTGGAGACCTTTACCGAGGACGACTACGACCTGGTGATGGCGGTCAATCTCAAGGCCACCTTCTTCATGTGCTCGGCGGCCATCCCCTTCCTCAAGGAAAATCGCGGCGTCATCATCAACGTCGCCAGCGGGGCCGGGCGCCAGCCCATCGCGGGCGCCGCGGCCTATGGCGCCGCCAAGGCGGCAGTGCGTTTCTTCAGCCAAAATCTGGCAGTGGAGCTGGCGCGCGATGGCGTGCGGGTCAATGCCGTCTCGCCGGGCGACATCGATACGCCCATGCTGGACTTTCAGGCCGCCCACTATGGCAGCGGCGACCCGGCCGGTTATCGTCGCAATCTGCTCAATCGCTACCCCCAGGGCGATACCGCTCGCTTCATCCAGCCGGAGGAAGTGGCCGAGTTTGTCTATTTCCTCTGTCAGCCCCAGGCGGCGGCCATTTCCGGTGCCGACCTGCCCATCGACTTCGGGCTCTCCGCCGGCCGTTGATGGCTGTGACAGACGGCGCCGTTGCGCCGTCTACAGGATTTTCCCCCCTCGAGGATTCGCCCATGGAAGCCGGCAACCACCAGTTGAGCATGACCATCCTGATGACCCCGGACCTGGCCAACTTTTCCGGCAATGTCCACGGCGGCGCCCTGCTCAAGCACCTCGACGAAGTGGCCTACGCCTGTGCCAGCCGCTATGCCGGACGCTATGTGGTGACCCTCTCGGTGGATCAGGTGATCTTTCGCGAGCCGGTGCATGTCGGCGAATTGGTGACCTTTCTCGCCTCGGTGAACTACACCGGGACCACCTCGATGGAAATCGGCGTCAAGGTGATCACCGAGAACATCCAGCAGCGTTCGGTGCGCCACACCAACAGCTGTTTCTTCACCATGGTGGCGGTGGACGAGAACGGCAAGTCCTGCCCGGTCCCGCAGCTGGAGCCGGTGACCGCGGACGAGAAGCGACGCTGTGTGCAGGCCCAGCAGCGCCGGCAGATCCGTCGGGAACTTCAAGAGCGCTATCAGGCACTCAAGGAAACCTTTTGAGTTTTGCCGGCTAGGTCGCCGTCGTTCGACGGCAGCGGCTCCAGGATCTGGCAATCCAAATCCTTGGAGCCAGCATGTCCCATGACACCCCTCTGATATCCACCCTGGCCATCGGCCTGGTCCTGGCCTTCGCCTTCGGCACCCTGGCCACCCGCCTGCGCCTGCCGCCCATCGCCGGCTATCTGCTTGCCGGCGTGGCCGCCGGCCCCTTCACCCCCGGCTTCGTCGCCGATCCCGAGCTGTCCAAGGAACTGACCGAAATCGGCGTCATCCTGCTGATGTTCGGTGTGGGCCTGCACTTTTCCATCAAGGATCTGCTGGCGGTCAAACGCATCGCCATTCCCGGTGCCATCGTGCAGATCGCCGCCGCCACTCTCATGGGCATGGGGGTGAGCCACCTCCTGGGCTGGGGCCTGGGCAGTGGTCTGGTCTTTGGCCTGTCACTGTCGGTGGCCAGTACCGTGGTGCTGCTGCGGGCCCTGGAAGAACGCCAGATGGTGGAAAGCCGGCGCGGACGGATCGCCGTCGGCTGGCTGATCGTGGAAGACCTGCTGATGGTGTTGGCCCTGGTGATCCTACCGGCGCTGGCCGGACCCCTGGGTGGCGATAGCGGCGAAGAGCCGGGCCAGAGCCTGGGGCTGGAACTGGGCCTCACCGCGCTCAAGGTGAGTGCCTTCATTGCCCTGATGCTGCTAGTGGGCCGGCGGGTCATTCCCTGGCTGCTGGCCCGGGTAGTCCGTACCGGTTCACGCGAACTCTTCACCCTGGCGACCCTGGCCATTGCCATGGGCATCGCCTATGGCTCGGCCTCGCTGTTCGGGGTGTCCTTCGCCCTGGGCGCCTTCTTTGCCGGCGTGGTGCTCAACGAATCGGAACTCAGCCATGACGCTGCGGAAAATTCGCTGCCCCTGCGCGAAGCCTTCGCCGTGCTGTTCTTCTTTTCCGTAGGTTGCCTGTTCGATCCGGAGATCCTGCTGGAGCAGCCCCTGGCGGTGCTGGCGACGGTGGCGGTGATCGTCCTCGGCAAGTCCATCGCCGCGACCCTGATCGTCCTGGCCTATCGCCGCCCCCTGAGCGTGGCCCTGACCATCGCCGCCAGCCTGGCGCAGATCGGCGAATTTTCCTTTATCCTGGCCAGCCTCGGCCTGTCGCTGAAACTGCTCGACCAGGGCGCCCACGACCTCATCCTGGCCGCCGCCATCATCTCCATCATCCTCAATCCCCTGCTGTTCCACGGTATCGATCGCCTGCAGCCGTGGATGGAGCGCCGCGAGGGTCGTCGGCTGATCAATGCCAAGGGCAAGCACGCACCGGAACTGGACGACGAACCCGAGCCGATCGAGCAGAGCGGCCACCTGGTGCTGGTGGGCTATGGACGGGTGGGTCGCTACATCTGCGATCGCCTGGATCGCCAGGGACCGCCGCTGATCGTGATCGCGGACGAGCCGGAACACGTCACGGCGCTACGCCAGCAGGGCTTCACGGCGATCCTGGGCAACGCGACTCAGGACAAGGTGCTGGCGCGGGCCAAGCTCAAGGAGGCACGCGCCCTGCTGCTGGCGATTCCCAACGGCTTCGAGGCCGCCGAGATCGCCCGCCGCGCTCGCGAGCTGGCGCCGGACCTGCATATCCTCGCCCGTGCCCATCACGATGACGAGATCCGGCATCTGGAGAATCATGGCGTGGATGAGGTGATCATGGGCGAACGCGAGATCGCCCATGGCATGTTCCGCTATCTGGGCCTGGAGCGGCCCGGGGAACATGAGGCGGCGCCCAGGGGCTCCGCCGCCTAGCGACCTAGCGGCGCTGGATCTTGAAGTTGAAGGTCTTGGTGGCCTTGCGCGGCACGATCTGACCGCCGGAAACCCGGGGGGCGAAGCGCCATTCGCCCAGCACGTCGAGCACGGCGCGCTCCAGTTGCTTGTTGGAGGCTTCCAGCACCTGGATGTCAGCCAGTCGACCGTCGGCGGTCACGGTGAACATCACCCTTACTTCGCCGCCCACGCCGCGGCGACGCAGCATTTCCGGATACTCCGGCGGTGTCATCTTGATCGGCCGGATGTCGGCGTCGTCGATACTGCCAGTGGGCAGGCCGGCGGTCTTTGGCGGACCGGAAGGCGCGGCGGCCGGTGCCGGCTGACTGGGCGCAGCTGTTGCCGCCGGTGCTGGTGACGGCGTCGCCTGGGCCACGGGCTCCGGGGCCGGTTCGACCTTTTTCGGCAGCGGCTTCTGCTGGCTGTGCTCGACCGGCTTGGGCTTCGGCTTGGGTTTGGGCTTTTCCACTACCGGCTTGGGTGGCTCCACCGGTTTCGGCGGTTCCACGGGCTTGGGCGGCTCCGGTGGCGGCGGTTCGGGTTGCGGTGGCGCGGGCGGTGCCGGGGTTGGCGCAGGCGGCTCGGGAACCGGCTTGGGCAATTGGATGAAGCTGACCTGCATGGGCTCATCGCCCTTGGCGATCTTCAACTCCGGCGGCGCCTGAACCACCATGAACAAGGCCACCGCCATGCTGGCGTGCATGATCAACGACAGCGCCGAGGCAGCGCCCCAGCCGCGGCCGCGCGGTGGCTGCTCGCCCGGCTCGGCCGCACCAACCGGGGTCAGCACCGGCGTCACGATCTCTTCGTTACGCTCGGGCATGCGGAACGACAGGATGGTGGCCGAGGGTTCGCTACGCTTGGCATTGACCCCCGCCACGGGCTCCACGTCACCTGCCAGGGCGGCCCTGACGGGACCCTGAACGGATTCCACCTCATCACCATCGGAACGCGCAGCAACTACGAGAGGTTCAGGCTTGGCAAGGGACGTTGGAGCCATGGGAGCTATACGCAGAGGAAGTAAATTTAATAATCATTATCATTAACTGAAAAGATTTGGCAACCTCAAATGTCGCGAATGGTACCGCGCAGGCCTTTTTCGAGCGCCTCTAGGTCCGGCATCTCATCCAGGATCAACTCCAGCCGATTGTCGCGGCGCCACAGGGTCGACTCCCAATCGCCCTGCCCAGCTACACCATTGTAGGCCTGCCAACCATCCGCCAACTGCAGGACCGCCTTCAGCCTGAGCAGCCCGGGGAGACCACCCAGCAGGGCCAGCAACGCCGGGCCATCGAAGCGGTGGCTGGGATGCCAGCGCCAACCGACGGCATGGTGTCCTTCCTGGGTATGGCTGAAGCGCAGCGGGCGCCCAGGCAGCAACAGTGCCTGGGGACTGGAAGCCGCCATGGGCTCAGGTAGCTCATGGTCAGCCGACGTCTCACCGCCAACCAGAGGCAGGTCGGCCAGGGTGATCCGCCCGCCTTCGGTCCAATACAGTGGCCGGTCGCCCAGTTGCGTAGGCAAGCCCGTCCGATCCAGGCCGGCACTCTTGTTGAGCACGATCAGACCAGCCTGCTCCAGTGCCTGTTGTTGGGCCTCAGGCAAGGCCTGGCCTGCCAGCAGTTGTCCGGCATCCACCACCCAGATCAGGGGTTGCAGAGTCAGTACCCCGGTCCAGGGCGGCGCCTGGAGTTGCCGATAGAGGCTGGCGGGATGGCCCAGGCCGGAAGGCTCGATGAACAGCCGCTGCGGTCGCGCGCGCCGGAGCAACCGGGTGAGGGCTACCTGCAGGGGCACGCCTTGGACGCAGCACAGGCAACCACCCGGGACCTCGGCGATACTCAGGCCCGCGTCATCGCGAGTCATGAGCGCAGCGTCGAGACCGACCTGGCCGAATTCGTTGACCAGGATCGCCCAACGCTCATTGGCGGGACGCTGGGCGAACAGCTGGCGGATCAGGGTGGTCTTGCCGGCGCCCAGGGGACCGGCGATCACATGGGTCTTGATATCGGCGAGGCGCATGGCGAGAGGTCGGATGCTAGAGTGGCGATTTCATCAGGGAGATGGGCTGGAATGTGGCGATTGCTGATGACTCTGCTGCTGTTGCCGTCGTTGGCGCTCGCCGATGCCTGCGTGATCCGCAGTCGTCAGGGCAGTGTGGACGTGCAGGTCTGCCAGAGCAATATCGACATCCCCGCCCAGCTGTTCCGCGACGGCTTCTGCCAGCCGCAACTCAAGGACCAGCAGACCGAGGTCCACTTCGTCGACCGCTGCCCGGTCGGTGAGATCGGCATCTGTCAGGGCGCACGCAGCCCGGGCGTGCCCTACCGACAGGATATCCACTACTACGGCGAACCTGGCGACGGCCGCTTCCTGGCCGTCGCCTGCCGGCAGCAGAATCAGGGCAACTGGCGCGTGCCCTGAGGTTCCACGTGGAACCGTTTATTCCACGGTCACCGACTTGGCCAGGTTACGCGGCTGGTCCACGTCGGTGCCCTTGAACACGGCTACGTGATAGGACAGCAGCTGCAGCGGTATGGTGTAGAGGATCGGCGACAGGGCATCGTGGATATGCGGCATGGGCACGATGCGGGTGCCTTCGCCTTCCTCGAAGGCCGCGCGCTCGTCGGCGAAGACGATCAACTGACCGCCCCGCGCCCGTACCTCCTGCAGGTTGGACTTGAGCTTTTCCAGCAACTCGTTGTTGGGCGCAACCGTCACCACCGGCATATCGGCGTCGACCAGGGCCAGGGGACCATGCTTGAGCTCACCGGCCGGATAGGCCTCGGCGTGGATGTAGGAGATCTCCTTGAGCTTGAGCGCCCCCTCCATGGCCACCGGGTACTGCTCGCCACGTCCGAGGAACAGGGTGTGGTGCTTTTCAGCAAAGGATTCCGCCAGCTTTTCTACGGTCTTGTCCATGGCCAGGGCTTCGTCCAGGCGCGCCGGCAGCCGGCGCAACTCGGCCACCAGCTCGGCTTCGATGCCGGCATCCAGGCGTTGCTGGCAGCGGCCCAGGCTCAGGGTCAGCAGGAGCAGCGAAACCAGCTGAGTGGTGAAGGCCTTGGTCGAAGCCACGCCGATCTCGGGACCGGCCTGGGTCAAAAAGCTCAACTGGGATTCGCGTACCAGCGAGCTGGTCGCCACGTTGCAGATCGCCAGGCTGCTCAGATAGCCGGATTGCTTGGCCATGCGAAGGGCCGCCAGGGTATCGGCGGTCTCGCCGGACTGGGAGATGGTGACGAACAGGGTGTCCGGGCTGACGGCGACACGGCGGTAGCGGAATTCGCTGGCCACCTCCACCTGGCAGGGAATGCCGACGTATTCCTCGATCCAGTAGCGCGCCACCGAACCGGCATGGAAGCTGGTACCACAGGCGACGATCTGCACCTGGCGCACCTTGGCGAACAAGGCGGACGCCGAGGGACCAAAGGCCTCGGGTAGTACCTGTCCATCGCCCAGGCGCCCTTCCAGAGTGCGCTGGACCACGCTGGGCTGCTCGTGGATCTCCTTGAGCATGAAGTGGCGATAGGCGCCCTTGTCGGCCGCCTCGCTGCCTTCGTGGTACTGCACCGTCTCGCGCTGGACCGGCACCCCGTTCACGTCCCAGAGCTGGACCTGATCCAGACGAATCTCGGCCACGTCGCCCTCTTCCAGATAGACGAAGCGATCGGTCACCTGCCGCAGCGCCAGCTGGTCGGAAGCCAGGTAGTTCTCGCCCAGGCCGAGGCCGATCACCAGGGGACTGCCGCTGCGGGTCGCCACCAGACGATCCGGCTGCTGGCGCCAGACCGCCGCCAGGCCGTAGGCGCCGTGCAACTCCTTGACCGCTGCCTTGAGCGCCGTGGTCAGGTCGCCGCTGTCCTGCAGCTTGAGGTGTAGCAGGTGGACGATGACCTCGGTATCGGTCTGGGAGGTGAAGACATACCCCTGTGCCTTGAGCTGGGCGCGCAGGGCTTCGTGGTTTTCGATGATGCCGTTGTGCACCACGGCCA
>NZ_ANBZ01000023.1:0-100742 GCF_000316965.1 Pseudomonas sp. 313 | reverse complement strand
ACTGGAGAAGCAGACTACACCCCACTCCCGCATCTGGTCTCGCCACTGGAAGTACGGTGCGCCCATAGGGATGCCTAGGCGCTTAGCTTCGCGGGTGCGAGCAATAACGCAGCCGTCGTTGTTGCTCAGCACCACGACTGGCACGGCGTCGAGCCAAGGTCGGTAGACGCGTTCACAGCTGGCGTAGAAACTGTTGCAGTCAATCAGCGCGAACATAGGCTGTGCAGGTTGTGTGTGGCCACGCCCCACACGTGCAGCGATTCGGTGACGGCCAACGCCCTGTAATCGGTGTTTTCAGGCTGCAGCCACACGCCCGCACCGGAGATCTGCAGGCGCTTGACCGTCATTCCTCCGTCCACGTACGCGACAACTACGTTGCCTGACCGCGCCTCGAGGGCGCGGTTGACCACCAGCACATCCCCATCATAGATCCCAGCGCCAATCATACTTGGCCCACTCACTCGCAAAGGTAGACGTTGGGTGCCCGCAAATCGACCAAGTCGTCGATCGATAGAGTGAGCTCCTCGTAGTCGGCGGCAGGTGATGGGAAACCCGCCGGCACCCGGCTGTCCACGTACTGAGAGAATATTTTTGCGGGGCTGAGGCGCCCCAGAATAGTGACCCGCATTGTCGTACTGCTCTGCGATAACTGTATATATATACAGATACCAGAGGAGCGCCACGTGGGTCAATTTAACTGCGATGACCGGAGGGTTCATGTGCGGACGATTCAGCCAATACCGAACAGCAATCGAGTACCTCGAGGCGCTGCGCTACGACAAGCCCATCGATAGCGGCATCGACCCAGAGCCCATCAGCCGCTACAACGTACCGCCCCGCTCCAGGGTATTGGTGTTCTTTGAGACCGCTTCTGGTCTGCGCATGGCCAAGCTCCCGTGGGGTTACCAGCCCTGGTGGGCCAAGGGCAAACGCCCGCCGGCAATTAACGCTCGCGTGGAGACGGTCTCCACCAGCAAGTTCTTTCGGGATGTCTGGCGCACCGGCCGCATGTTGGTCGGCGCTGACGGCTGGTACGAGTGGGTGAAAGACCCGGTCGATCCAAAAAAGAAGCAGGCTTACTACATCCGATTGAGATCAGGCGAGCCGATGTGGTTCGCGGCGCTGGGGCAGTTCAGGCGAGAGGACAGGATGGAAGAGCAGGAAGGCGACGGGTTCGTGATCATCACGGCTGACAGCGACCAAGGGATGCTCGACATCCACGACCGGGGGCCAGTCGTGCTGCCTCCGGATCTAGCGCGGGAATGGATCGAGCCCGGCATATCGCCTGAGCGCGCCGAGGAAATCGTGAGTAATTTGGCGCTGCCGGTGCAAGCATTCGAATGGCACGCAGTGGACCGGGCGGTCGGGAACGTGAGGAACGAAGGTGCGCACTTGATCGAGCAAATCGATGACCCTTCTTTATAGGCACAGCGGGGGTTACATAGGCCGTTTTACTACCAAAGCTTTAAGCACTGGGCGCCGCCAGCCTAATCCGTACAATGCCGTTTCGTTTTACCCGAGTAGCCCCTATGAAGCGCTTGATAGTGGCGAGCCTTGCCACGCTGGTCATCACCTCCCTCGCCCTCGCCGAACCACCGTCGACCTTCACCGCCGCAAAAGCGATCGCCAAGAACAAGGTGTTCTATGACCAGGCGTCTACCGGGCTCGGAGATCTTTACTGCGGCTGCGCATGGAAGTGGGTGGGCAAATCAGGCGGGCGAATCGACGCCGCCTCGTGCGGTTACGATACGCGGGCTCAGCAGACGCGCGCGGAGCGGATTGAATGGGAACACATCGTGCCAGCCTGGATCTTCGGCCACCAACGGCAGTGCTGGCAGAACGGTGGGAGGAAGAACTGCGTGGCGGACGACCCAGTCTTCAGGGCGATGGAGGCCGACCTTTTCAATCTTTACCCGTCCGTGGGTGAAGTGAACGGCGACCGCAGCAATTACCAGTATGGGTTGGTGGCTGGCGGCGCTGCCCTTTACGGCGCATGCACCACCAGAGTGGACTTCAAGGCACGCTCCGCCGAGCCGCGTGATGAGGTGAAGGGCCTGGTTGCCAGATCGACATTCTACATGTACGACCGCTATGGTTTAACGATGTCGCGTCAACAACAACAGCTGCTGATGGCCTGGGATCGCCAGCATCCGGTTTCGACGTGGGAACGGGAGTGGGACAGCCGCACGGCAAAAGTCATGGGGCACCACAACCCCTTCATTACTGGCGAGCGCGCTTGGACATTGGGGCACAAGCCATTGCGAGAAGGGCTTGTGAGCCTGCTTCCTACCAGGATCGCAGCGCCCTCTTCCGCTAAAGCCGTGGCCCGTGACTTGATCATTGGAAACCGGAACAGCCGGGTGTATCACCTGCCGCAGGACTGCCCGAGCTACGCCAAAGTGGCGCCTAAAAACCAGGAGTTTTTCTCCAATGAGTCCGCAGCTATCGCCGCGGATTACAGGAAGGCCGGGAACTGTCGCTAGCTCTTCTTGGATTCACTGATAGACCCCGTTCTCGATACGCTTCAGATAATCTTCGACTGCCAGAAACCCCACCGGGTTATCGATAACGTCCAGCGGCACATCGCCGTCCAGATACCTGCAGGGGCGCCCTAGCCATTCTTCAGCCAGCTTCTGAGTGCCGAACACGTGGGTCGCGTGCTCCAGCACTTTCGCGTACTGAAAAGCAATGGCACTCTGCTGCGAATTTAGGTGTGCTGGTTGCTTATTGCCCTGGCGCTGAATGGTTCTGATGGACTTACCAAAAATGCGACTCATGATCTTCTTCGTTGAATACAGATCAGATAGCGCAAGCATGTCTTTCACATCTTCCAGAGGAAAGCCTTTGACCGTGAGCCTGTAGACCATGACCGGGCTGAGCTGGTCAGTACTTTTTTGGAGAAGGTATTCCGTTGGCTTACGGGGGGCGGACGCTGCCCAGCGAGCGCAAGCGTGTGAGGAATCCATGGCGTGACCTCCGGATGCTACATATGACATGATTTTAGAGCCATTTGGCGCACCATATGGCAGGTAGGTGCTTGGATCTGGTATCGCTCTGTCCATCGTCTCAGTCAATTGCGTGCATCACCCGACGCACACTCCGAATGTTCATTTCCACCTTGCGCAGCTGAGCTGCCCGGCGTCGACGGTCGGAACACGCTCTAGCTCTCCTTGAGGAGAACGTGGCGGTAGCTCACCGTCGGCACTGGCCGCAATCGGCCCAGAGTGTGTAAAAACGCTTCGTCAAAATTGAAGTGCGCGCGTCTACGTGAAATCTGAAATTTTTCGGCACCTCAGCAGATGTGGATTTCGCCCAGATGCGCGATTTCCAGTCCGGTTTTGAGTACCTGTCGCGCTCGAAAACGTTTTTACACAGCCTCGGCCAAAAGCAGTCCTTGAGAGCGATCGACCCGAAGCAGATTGTGTCCAGGGTTCTAGAACATGATTTCCACCTGCATGTGGTGGAATTGCAAAACACTGGTCCGCTGACCCACATGGCACTCGCTAGCTTGGTAGCTTTCGCCTCCGGCTTGCTGGGGCGCCCCGCCCAGGGGCAGATGGTAGTACTGGCGATATGAGCCTGGGAGGCAACATCACTCCAGTGGAAAGCATTGCGGAGTGTCTGCAGGTGGCTTTTGATGCGGGCGGCAAGCGGGTCGCGTTGCCTATGAGCAGCGCGGTGGATCTGCCAACCATCCCCCCAGAACTGTTCACCAAGTTTCAGACGAGTTTTTACGCGGATCCCGTCGATGCGGTGATCAAGGCTTTAGGTGTGGATTGAGCTTCGAGTTTTAGATTTGTACCGAGCAACGATGACGCCCTGCTTTCCAGGCTATGAGATCTGTCCCGGGCTGAGTGGACACTGACTTAAGGTGGATGTCGTCCAAGGGCCCCTCTCCTGGGGTAAATGGTGACGGTCTGCAGGTAAATTGAAGAGGTCGCCAGGCAAGGGCTCTGTCACCGCTGGAGGTGCTGTTCGTGAAGCATTTTGTTATTTTGCCGACTGAAACGGTCGCAGACATTACCTGTGATGTGTGTTGTCAGAGTACTCGCGTTGAAGGTCATGGTTTCCAGTTTGGAACCCTTCAGGCTCATTGGGGGTATGGCTCCAAGCATGATGGCGAGCGTTATGAGGTGCATCTCTGTGAGGCCTGCTTTTTCCGAGCGCTGAGTGGTCTCCGCCGCGAGCGTATGGTCAACACCATGTTCGACGAGAATCCCGATAGGGCTGGCGATGAGTTCGGCCTTGTGCAGCGGAGCGAATTCTGGAAAGACAACTGAGCTCGGTTCAGATGGGACTATGGATACGGGTAGGAAGTGGGGCGTTAGCCTCGCAGATGTAATGCAGCAGAGAAGATCACGTGTTTACTAATTCGACTGCCGAGAGACTGACACGCTGATGTTGAGTACGTGCGATCTCCCTCCACTCGGTACTGGTGCCCAAGCTCGCTACCTTGTGCATCACGAATTGAAAGGATCTCCAGTAACGGCTCCATCAACCAGCGACCCACCTCGTTCATATGCCCGGGACTCACAAGATACGCCTGCTCCAGCCAGGCGTGCTCGGTCTGCGCAGCTATGACCTGTTCCAGCAATGGAACCGACGGAACCATTAGCATGCTTCGAAAGGCCGCGTTTCCATCGTCCTCAACGATCTGCAGGTAGAACCAGGGCCAGGTCATCTCTAGCTCGACATATGACCAGAACTGCACGCCATCTGGCGCTGTGGAGAGCCCAGGAAGCAGTTCCGCATTCCGACTAGTTTTGAACACGCGCCAATCTCCTAATGATAATTGTACTTGATTGATGAACAATATATTTTGTAGTCATATATTGTTCAATCGCGCTTCATCGTTCCATTTTGCGGAGCAGCAAAATGGAAGTCCGGGATTCGTTCGGGAAAGCGTTGAGGCTCGTGCGGCAGCGTAGGGGGCTGGCACAGGAAGATTTCTCGCTCGTTAGCAGTCGTACCTTCGTCAGCATGCTGGAGCGCGGGGCAACGAGCCCGACTCTCGAAAAGCTCGATAGCCTCTGCACGGTGCTCGACACTCACCCTGTCACCCTCTTGGCCCTGACCTACTTGCTTGGATCCGAAGCTCCTGAAAGTTTTGAGCAGCTCCTGGAGAAGGTTGGTGAGGAGTTGAGAGCTCTAGTCGAACCTGACTGATTACTCAGCGAGGCTGTGTGAGGGGCCGGTTCCGTGGCCGCACAGTGAGTGTTGATCTTGCTGTCCCTCTGTCCCCCTGTGGCTGGCCTGGAGGTCCTGTTTTTGGCAGGGCTTATAGTTTTTGTGGGCGTCAGAAAATATGTGGATTCTGACTTTTTGGGGCTCATATGTCCGTCGCGCAAGCTATTTTAAATCGAGTCAAGCACATGCCAAAGGGGAGGCCATTTGCCGGCGCGGTGTTCGCGCAGGTCGGTTCCCGTGCGTCGATTAATAAAGCGCTTTCTAGGCTGGTGCAATCAGGCACGCTGGAGCGAGTCGCTCGCGGTGTCTACATGCGCCCCAAAATGAGCAAGTACACCGGCAGGGTGGTGCGCCCGAGTCCGCTGGCTGTCGTGGAGGTCATCACGAAGGCGAACGGCGAGACGATCCAGATACACGGCGCGGAGGCTGTTCGGAGGTTGGGCCTCAGCACACAGATGCAGGTGTTGCCGACCTTTTACACCAGCGGATCTACTCGCGAGATCAAGGTTGGCAATGCGGTGGTTCGCCTCCGCCACGTATCCAAGGACCGCTTGCAGCACGCCGGCACGACGGTAGGTGTGGCGCTTACTGCTCTCTACTACATCGGGAAAGAAGGGCTGTCCGCTAATGTGGTTTCCAAGATTGTTAGTGCGCTGAGCGGCGAAGAGCTGATGAAGCTCCGGGCCTGCAAGATGCCGGAGTGGATGCGGTCGGCATTGCGCTTTGCTGCCAAGGAGATTGAGTAGTGCGCAATAGCACCTACCCGACTCCACCTACTGGCAGCTACCAAAGCCTGAGGCGAGACGTGGCTGGCTTTTCTGACAAGACAATGTGACTTACTGCGCATTTAGCAAAACATGAAATTCGTCGAAGATCACCAGGCCGACACCGTCCAGCGCCGGATCATCCTGCAGCCGCCGGGTAAGGATGCCCTCGGTGACCACTTCGATGCGGGTGCGCGGCCCTACCCGGCTTTCCAGGCGGATGCGATAGCCCACCGTCTCGCCGACGCCTTCACCCAGCTCCGCGGCCAGACGCTCGGCTGCGGCGCGGGCCGCCAGCCGTCGGGGTTCGAGCAGCAGGATGCGCTGACCGGCCAGCCAGGGTTCGTCCAGCAGCGCCAGGGGCACCCGGGTGGTCTTGCCGGCGCCGGGCGGCGCTTCCAGCACACAGTCATCACGGCGGGCGAGGGCCTGGCGCAGGTCGGGCAGGACAACATCGATGGGCAAGGGCGTCATGGGGCTCGGCCGGTGGTCTCAACGGGGCGGGCAGTATAAAGCGTCTCGCCCGCCGTGATTCCGGCCGCTATAGTGGCGTCCTCATCCAACCGGAGGTTGTCTATGTCGATGCGTACCCGCGCGGTGTGTGGCGTCCTCGCCGCCGCCCTGTTCACCCAGCTGACCGCTTGCGGTTCGCTGTTCTATCCCGAGCGCCGCGGCCAGATCACCGGCAGTGGCCGGATCGATCCGGGCATCGTCGCCCTCGATGCCATCGGCCTGCTGTTCTACATCATTCCCGGCCTGATCGCCTTTGGCGTGGACTTCGCCACCGGCGCCATCTACCTGCCCGACAACAAGCGCGCCGAGGTCGATCCCAGCGAGCTGAACAAGGCGGTGAATCCGGACGGCAGCGTCGATCGCGCGCGCCTCAAGGCCATCATCCAGCAGGCCACCGGTCACAACCTGCCGCTGGACGATCCGCGCCTGCTGCAGCGCAGCGGCAGCAACGAGCAGCTCGCCAGCCTGGGTCTCGCGCCGCGCGCCTGATGAGCGACCCGCACCGCACCGAGCGGCTCCTGCGTCGCGCCACCGCCGCCTCGGTAGCGGTGGCTACGACGCTGATCCTGGCCAAGGCCGTGGCCTGGTGGTTCAGCGGCTCGGTCAGTCTGCTCGCCGGCCTGACCGATTCGCTGCTCGATGGCCTGGCCTCGGTGTTCAACCTGCTGGCAGTGCACTACGCCCTCAAGCCCGCGGACGACGACCACCGCTACGGTCATGGCAAGGCCGAATCCCTGGCCGGCATCGCCCAGGCGGTGTTCATCGGCGTCAGCGCCGTACTCATCGCCTGGCAGGCCATCGGTCGCCTGCAGCAACCCGAGCCCCTTGGCGCCCATGCCCTGGGTATCGTCGTCACCCTGTTTTCCCTGGTCCTGACCGCCGTGCTGGTGGCCTACCAGCAACACGTCATCCGTCTCACCGATTCCACGGTGGTCCGCGCCGACGCTCTGCACTATCGCTCCGACCTGCTGCTCAACGTCGGCATCCTGATCGCCCTGACGCTGACCGGCTTCGGCTGGTACTGGCTGGATCCGCTGTTCGGCCTGGCCATCGCCCTCTACATCCTCTGGAGCGCCTATGGCATCGCCCGTGACTCCTTCGGCGTGCTGATGGACCAGGAACTGCCCGCCGACATCAGCGAGCACATGCTGCAGCTGGCCTGCCAGGTACCCGGCGTGATTGGTGCCCATGACCTGCGTACCCGTCTCTCCGGCAATCACTGGTTCGTGCAACTGCACCTGGAGCTGCCGGGGCAGATGAGCCTGTCCCGCGCTCATGTGCTGTGCGACGAGGTGGAAGCGGCCATCCGCGCCGAGTATCCCCAGGCCGAGGTGCTGGTCCACGCCGATCCGCTGGATGCGCCCGACGTGCCCCATCGTCATCCGCTGCCGCCCGCCACCTGAGCGGAACCCGGCACCGTTGCGCTCCCTCGAATCTGCATAGCCTGATTTGAGAGCGTCCCAGACGGCGCCGGAGTTCACCATGAAAACCCTGCACCCGGTCGCGCGCCTCGCCGACCTGCGCGAAGACCGTGGCACCGCGGTCAAGATCGAAGACATCGAAATCCTGCTACTGCGCGTCGGCGACCAGGTGCGGGCCTTCCAGACCCACTGCCCCCATGCCGGCGCCCCGCTGGCCGAGGGCGCCGTCTGCCAGGGGCGGCTGGTCTGTCCCTGGCACAAGGCGAGCTTTGCCGTCGACGATGGCAGCCTGTGCGAACCGCCGGCGCTGGATGCGCTGCAGCGCTATCCGGTCGAGGTGCGTGAGGGCGAGGTGCTGGTGGGCAGCGAGCCACTGCCGGTACAGGCGGCCGAAACTCAACGCGACGAGCGCCTGTTCGTCGTCGTGGGCGCGGGCGCCGCAGGCACGGCCGCCGCCGCTGCCCTGCGTGAGTTCGGTTACGGCGGGCGCCTCTTGTTGATCGGCCACGAACCGGGGGAGCCCTATGATCGGACCGCCCTGTCCAAATTCGTCCTCCAGGGCGACAAGGCCCCCGACGAAGCGCCGCCGCTGCGCGAGGCCGACTTCTTCCGCCAGCAGCGCATCGAACGCCTGCACGCCGAGGTAATCCGCCTGGATCCCCAGACCCGCCAGCTGGAACTCGCCAACGGACAGACCCTGACCTACGACGGCTGTGTGCTCGCCACCGGTGGTGAACCCAGGCCGCTTGACGTTCCCGGCGCCGACCTCAAGGGCATCCAACTGTTGCGGACCCGCGCTGACGCGGCCGCCATCCTGGCCGACTTGCCCGCCGAGGGCCGCGCGGTGATCGTCGGTGCCAGCTTCATCGGCCTGGAAGCCGCCTCCGCCTTGCGCAAGCAGGGCCTGGCGGTGGACGTGGTCTCCCCCGCCTCCCTACCCTTCGTCAAGCAGATGGGCGAGACCCTGGGCCAGCACTTCAAGACCCTGCACGAGGCCAATGGCATCATCTTCCACGCGCCCAGCGAGGTGATCGGCTTCGAAGGCGAGGGTCAGGTCCGCCAGGTCAGGCTCAAGGACGGTACCCGCCTACCCGCCGACCTAGTACTGGTGGGTACCGGTATCGCCCCGGCGACTGCCTTCCTCGTCAACCTGCCCCTGGCTGACGACGGCAGCGTCCCGGTCGACGGCCAGCTCAGGGCCGCCGAGGGTCTCTACGCCGTCGGCGATCTGGCCACCTTCCCCTATGCCGGTCAGCCGACCCGGATCGAGCACTGGCGCTTGGCCCAGCAACACGGCCGCCTGGCGGCACGCAACCTGCTCGGCCACGCCGAAACTTACGCGGACGTGCCGTTCTTCTGGACCCTGCATCACGGCAAGCGTTACGAGTACCTCGGCCATCCGCGCCAGTGGGATGACATGCACCTCGACGGCAGCCTGGGTGATCAGACCTTCGTCGCCCTGTTGCTGGCCGAGGATCTGGTAGTGGGTGTAGTCGCCTGCCAACGAGAGCGTGCCACCGCGGTGCTGAGCCAGCTCATGCGGCAGCCTCTGCCGCGGGCTCGCGCCTTGGAGATTCTGGCCGGGTCTTGATCCAACCAGGACGCGCTCGGGTGACCGGGCACGTCCTCATTGGACGGATAGCCAGCTTTTGGGCGCTCAGTTCTTGCCATTGAACATGTCGGCGAACATCTGCTTGTGGGCGGCGTAGTAATCGGCCACGACCTTGTCGGCGGAGCTTTCCCGGGCCTGCAGCATCAGCTGCTGCAGGTCGCCGTCCGGCAGGTGGTAATGGGCGAAGAAGGTGGCGATCTTCGGATACTCGGCCGGAAAGTCCTTGCGTGCGATGGCGTGAATCTGTTCCGCCGTACCGAAGACGCCCTTGGGATCGTCGAGATAGCGCAGCTTCCACTTGGAAAACATCCAGTGCGGACTCCAGGCATTGATCACCGACCACTTGCCGCGTTTCAGATTGCGATCCATCTCGGTGAGCATGCCGACTTCGGACGACGCGACGATCTTGTAGCCCTTGAGCTGGTAGACGTCGAAGGCCTTCTCGGTGAGCTTGTACTGGCCATTGCCGACTTCCGAGGAAAGGATCTTGCCATCGAGCTTGGCCCGCACCTCAGGCTTCTTCAGATCCTCGACGCTGGAGAGTTCGCTCTTGGGAATGGAGTCCGGCACCGCCATGCCCAGCTTGCCCTCGTAGAGCACGCCCAGGTCGGTGAGCCTGTCCTTGTGCTTGTCGACGAACACCGCATGGGTGGTGGGCAGCCAGACCATGGGAATGAGATCGATGCTGCCATTGGCCATGGCCTGGAACTGGATGCCGATGTCGGCCTGCACCATCTTCACCGGCAGCTTGAGTTGGTCTTCGATGGCAATCTGGGCGAGCTTCGCGGTGATTTCCGCGTCCGACCAGTTGACCCAGCCGATGCGGACCGGCCCCTGGGCAGCGTGAATGCCCTGGCTGGCGATCGTCAGGCCCAACACGGCGACCAGACCCAGGACCTTGCGCTTCATGTTCTGTACGACATTCATCAGCTCTATCTCCGGCGTTTGTAGTGTTGTTGTTGCTGGCAGTCTCAAGTCGAAGAACGCATTGTTGTTAGGGTTGAAGGGCCTGTGCCTGCACGGCCGCGCCGCTGCAGGGAGGGCTTGCTACAGCGCCTGCTCGAGGGCCGGCAGGGCTTCGAACAGATCGGCTACCAGGGTGTAGTCGGCGACCTGGGTGATGGGCGCCTCGCCATCCTGGTTGATGGCGACGATGACCTTGGAGCCGCTCATGCCCGCCAGATGCTGGATGGCGCCACTGATGCCCACGGCCAGATAGAGGTCGGGCGCGACATGCTTGCCGGTCTGGCCCACCTGCAGATCGTTACCCGCAAAGCCGGCATCCACCGCGGCACGGGAGGCTCCGACAGCGCCGCCTAGTCGATCGGCGACCCGCTCGACCAGGGCGAAATTCTCCCGACTGCCCAGGCCACGCCCACCGGACACCACTACGCGCGCACTGCCCAACTCGGGCCGTGCGCTGGTGCTTAGCACCTCGCTGACGAGACGACTCGCGGCCGGTGCCAGCGCCTCCTCGATCCGCACGATCGGGCAAGACGTCGCGCATCGCTCAGCCTCGGCGAAAGCGGACGCGCGCACGGTCAGGACTCGCACCTCATCGAGGGATTCGACGCAGGCGATGGCATTGCCGGCATAGATCGGTCGGCGGAACACCGTCGGGCTGTCGATGGCGATGACCTCGGCGATCATCCCGACATCCAGCAAGGCAGCCACGCGCGGCAGGACGCTGCGACCCTGGGTGCTCGCCTCGGCCAGCACATGCCCAGGACGGCGTCCCGCCAGCCTGGCGATCAGCTCGGCCTGGACTTCGGGCGCACACGACTCGGCGGTCTCGGCCACCAGCACCCGCTCTACCCCGGCGAAGGCTGCAGCCTGCTCTGCTGCGGCGCAAACGCCCGGCCCGATCAGCAGTAGCTCGATCGGTTGCGTCAGCTCCCTGGCCGCCATGATGACGTTTGCCGTGGCGGCCTTGAGCTGGCCAAGGTGATGTTCGGCGACGATCAGACTGGACATCAGAGCACTCCTGCACGCTGTTTGAGGTGGCTTACCAGCTCGTCGACGGACTGGACCCGGATGCCCGCCGTCCGCTGGATCGGGGGCTGCACGCCCAGTAGGCGGGTATGCGTTCTGGTCGCGACGCCCAGGGTCGTACCGTCAAGCACCTCCAGGGGCTTTTTCTTGGCCTTCATGATCGCCGGCAGCGAGGCATAGCGGGCCTCGTTGAGCCGCAGATCGCAGGTGACGACGGCGGGCGAACGCAGCGCGACGGTCTGGCGCCCGCCATCGATCTCGCGCTCGACGATCCACTCGCCCGCCGCATGGCTCAGGGCCGAGGCGCAGGTGGCCTGGGGCAGACCGACGAGCTGCGCCAGCATCTGGCCCGTCTGGCTGTTCTCCTGGTCGATGGCCTGCTTGCCGAACAGCACAAGGTCTGGGCGCTCGCGCTCGACCACCCGGGCCAGCGCCTTGGCCACGTTGAGCGGTTCCAGGGGGCCTGGCAGCTCCACCAGCAGCGCTCGGTCGGCCCCCAGGGCCAAGGCCGTGCGCAACTGCTCCTGCGCCGCACTGCTGCCGACCGTCACCACCACGACCTCCTGGGCGACGCCCCTTTCCTTCAGGCGGACGGCCTCCTCCACGGCGATTTCGCAAAAGGGATTCAGTGCCATCTTGATGCCGGTCAGTTCGACGTCGGAACCGTCGGCCTTTACGCGAACCTTGATGTTCGGATCGATAGCGCGCTTCACCGCAACGAGCACTTTCATCGTCTCTCCTGGGGCTATTGAGGCCATGACAACCACCGGCAATGGCCCAATCCTAGCCAGAGCCCATCACCTTCGGCAAGAGAAATGTACACGACAGATTTATTTGTTGACACACCTGTACATTGAATCCAGATTGAGCGAAAACACGCCTGATGTCGTTCGCCCGGAGAGCCCGAGATGTCCACCGATCCGCTCCTGCAGCCGTACCAGCTCAAGCACCTGACCCTGCGCAATCGCATCATCACCACTTCCCATGAGCCGGCTTATCCCGAGGACGGCATGCCCAAGGCGCTGTACCGGGCCTACCATGTCGAACGTGCCAAGGCCGGGGTCGCCCTGACCATGACGGCCGGTTCGGCGGCCGTCTCCCGCGACAGCCCGCCGGTGTTCAACAACGTGCTGGCCTGGAAGGACGAGGTAGTGGGCTGGCTGCGGGACCTGACGGACGAATGCCACGAGCATGGCGCCGCGGTGATGATCCAGCTCACCCACCTGGGCCGGCGCACCCGCTGGGACAAGGCCGACTGGCTGCCGGTGGTCTCGCCCTCCCATGAGCGCGAACCCGCGCACCGGGCCTTTCCCAAGCAGATCGAAGACTGGGATATCGAGCGCATCGTCAAGGACTACGTCGACGCCGCCGAGCGCATGAAGTACGCCGGCCTCGACGGTCTGGAGCTGCAGGCCTACGGCCATCTGATGGACCAGTTCTGGTCGCCGCTGACCAACACCCTGGACGGCCCCTATGGCGGCTCGCTGGAAAACCGCATGCGCTTCACCTTCGAGATCCTGCGCGGCATTCGCCAGCGTTGCGGCGAGGACTTCCTGGTGGGGATTCGCTACACCGGCGACGAGACGTTGCCAGGCGGCATCGATGCCAACGAAGGCATGACCATCTCCCAGTTGCTCAAGGACAGTGGCCTGGTGGACTTCCTCAACGTGATCCGCGGCCATATCGAGACCGATGCGGGCCTTACCGATGTGATCCCGATCCAGGGCATGCGCAACTCGCCGCACCTGGATTTCGCCGGCGAGATCCGCTCGGCCACCGGCTTCCCGACCTTCCATGCGGCGAAGATTCCCGATGTCGCCACCGCGCGCCACGCCATCGCTTCCGGCAAGGTCGACATGATTGGCATGACCCGGGCGCACATGACCGATCCGCACATCGTGCGCAAGATCATCGAGAAGCGCGAAGAAGAGATCCGCCCCTGCGTTGGCGCCAACTACTGCCTGGATCGCATCTACCAGGGCGGTGCGGCCTATTGCATCCACAATGCCGCCACCGGCCGCGAGACCACCATGCCCCACGATATCCCCAGGGCGGCGGTGCCGCGCAAGGTGGTGATCATCGGCACCGGTCCGGCGGGGCTGGAAGCCGCCCGGGTAGCCGGCGAACGCGGGCACCGCGTCAAGGTGTTCGAAGCGGCCCATCGACCGGGTGGCCAGATCCGCCTGACCGCCCAGAACGAAAGACGGCGCGAGATGCTCAGCATCATCGACTGGCGCATGGCCCAGTGCGAACGCCTGGGCGTGGAGTTCGCCTTTAACACCTGGGCCGAAGCCGATACGGTGCTGGCCGAAGAACCCGACGTGGTGATCGTCGCCACCGGCGGCCTGCCCCACACCGAGATCCTCAGCCAGGGCAACGACCTCACCGTCTCGACCTGGGACATCATCTCCGGCGACGTCAAACCCGGGCGCCAAGTGCTGATCTTCGACGACGCCGGCGACCATGCCGCCCTGCAGGCCGCGGAAGTCATCGCCAAGAGCGGCGCCGGCGTGGAGATCGTCACCCCCGACCGGGCCTTTTCCGCCGAAGTCATGGCGATGAACCTGGTGCCCTACATGAGGACGCTGCAGGACCTCGACGTGACCTTCACGGTGACCTACCGCGTCGACCGGGTCGAGCGGCGCGATGGCAGGCTGGTCGCTACCTTCAAGAGCGACTACGGTCCCGTCCACAAGGAACGCATAGTCGATCAGGTGGTGGTGAACCACGGGACGGTGCCGCTGGACGATCTCTATTTCGAACTAAGGCCGCAGTCGAAGAACGATGGCGCCGTGGAGCACCAGGACCTGATCGCCGGCAAGCCGCAGAACATCGTCACCAACCCGGCCGGGCGTTTCCAGCTGTTCCGCATCGGCGATGCCGTGGCCGCGCGCAATACCCATGCGGCGGTCTACGATGCGCTGCGACTGATGAAGGACCTGTAGTGCCGCTGCACGCCTTTCCCCGCCTCCGGATCGGGGGCCAGGGCGTGAGGACCGCCGCCCTAGTATTCGTCGGTTGTCGGCGCCTGCCGGAAGGTCTCGCTGAGCGGTACGAAGACTCCAGGCTCGGTCTCAGCATAGCCGAACTTGCCGAAGAAGCGGTCGAGCTCGCGTTGGGCAGGCCGCTCGCCGGTAAAGATGCTGGTGTAGTGCGGAATACGCCGGAAGCGCTCGGTCAGTCCCTCGTCGGTCTTCATGGAGATATAGCCAATCTGCGTCAGGTACAGCGTGCGCGCCCGGGTGTCGGCCGCATCGGCGTCGTAGCCGAAGCGCCGGAACATGGTGGACAGCGCCGCCATGCGCGTGCGGTCGGCAGCGGCGATGGCCGCTGCCACCTCTTCGGACTGCAACGCCCAGCTGCGTACCGCGAACTCGAACTGGGAGTCGAACAGCGTGTTGTCCAACCAGCATTCGAAGACGTTGAGGATCGCCTCGGCGATGCTCTCCGCGTAGCTTTCGCACTGCCGGATCAGGTTGCCGGTATTCTTGTCGCGCCAGCGCTCGAGCAGTGCCGCCAGCAATTGCTCCCGATCCTCGAAAAACCAGTAGAAACTGGTTCGTGACAGCTTCAGCCGTTTGGCGAGCGGCATCACCTTGACCCCGTCGATGCCGGACTCCTTCAAGGCCTCGTAGGCCGCCTCCAGCCAGCCATCGGCCGAACCCCGCCAGCCACTGTCCGCGTCCTTGTCCCGCGCCTTGCTCTGTCGCGCCATCGACCTCTCATCCCGTGCAATACTGTCCGGCAACTGTACAGCACCGCGCTTTTTCTGTGCACGAAGGTGAGTCCTGGCTTCTCGACGGTCATGGCCGTGTGAATCCGGGGCTGAAGACATGACCCTGGCGACCGCTCGCCCTCTGCTCAGGCTGGCTCCCATGCAGCGCTCCGAATCCATGCGCCGTTCCAAGGGCTATCGCCGGCTCATTCCGTCCATGAACGCCCTGCTGGTGTTCGAGGCCGCCGCTCGCCTCGGCAGCTTCACCGTCGCCGCCCAGGAACTCGGCGTTACCCAGGCCGCCGTGAGCAAGCAGATCCGCTTTCTCGAAGAATTGCTGGATACCCGCCTGTTCCACCGCCTGCACAGGGCCATCCAGCTCACCCCCGAGGGCAGCGCGCTGTTTCTGGTCATGGGCGATTCGCTGCAGCGCATCGCGGCGACCTTCGACAAGATCCTCGATGGCCAGGCCGAGCACGAGATCGTCCTGGCCTGCACCAGCGCCTTCTCCCACCTGCGGGTCATGCCCCGCCTGCCGGCCCTGCAGGCACTGCTGCCCGATCTCCGGCTGCGGCTGGTCCCGCCGCTGCATCGCGAGGCCGACCTGGCCATCCGCTACGGCAATGGCAGCTGGGATGACGGCACGGCTACCCTGCTGTTCGACGAAGAGGTCTTTCCGGTCTGCGCACCCGAATGGCTGACGAGCCATGCCGCACCGCACTCCATCGCGGACCTCTACCAGAGCCCGCTCATCGACTCGGATGCGACACTGGAAGGCTGGATGACCTGGAGCACCTGGTTCCGCGCCCTGGACCATACCCCACCGCGGCTGCGCATCGGCCTGCGCTGCACCCACTATGCCGATACCATCCGGGCGGCTACTCAGGGCCTGGGGATCGCCCTGGGCTGGAATCGCCTGGTCGCCCCCCTGCTGGCCGACGGCCACCTGATCCGGGTGACGGATTTCATCGTCAAGCCACGCGACGCCTATTACCTGGTGACACCCCATGGCCGCCAGTCGGTGGCCAGCGATCTGCTGCTGGCCTGGCTGCAGGAGGAGCCAATCGCCCGCGAACCGCTCTAGGCCTGGCTTCCCTGGCATAACCATGGCTCATGCCAGCGTAACAATAAAGCGCGTTGACCCCTTTCGGGGGCACTTCGATACTGCGGCCACACATCCCGGTAAACGTCTCCCTTGAGGTGCCCCATGGACAATGCCCCTGCCAAGAGCCATCGCGACCTGCTCGCCCAGCGCCAGCCGGGCCATGGTCTTCCTGGTGAGCTGTATGGCCGACAGGATGTCTTCGCGACCGACCTCGAGGTCTTCTACACCCGGCACTGGATCGTGGTCGGCGTCACTGCGGACATTCCCGAGCCGGGCGACGTCTCCACCCTGGATATCGGCAAGGCCTCGATCATCCTGGTACGTGACGACGACGAGAACATCCGGGCGTTTCGTAACGTCTGCAGGCATCGCGGCGCGCGGCTCAAGGAAGCGGGCAAATCCACCGTGGGCATGCTGGTCTGCCCCTATCACCAATGGACCTACGACCTCGACGGCCAACTGAAACATGCCGCGCACATGGGCAAGGACTTCGACGCCAGCTGTCGCAGTCTCATACCGGTGGCCGTACGGATAGTGGGTGCCCATATCCTGGTCTGCCTGAGTGACGAGTCGCCCCAGGACATCGACGCCCTCGCCACCGAGATGGCACCACGCTTCGCCCCCTATGCCCTGCAGTACAGCAAGATCGCCTACGAGAGCGAGATCATCGAGAACGGCAACTGGAAGCTGGTTATCGAGAACAACCGCGAGTGCTATCACTGCGCCGCCGGTCACCCCGAGTTGAACGCCTCCTTCCTGCCGGAAGACTTCGGTGTCTGTACCGACGGCATGAGTCCGGAATCGCTCCAGGCCCTGGCGGCCTATCAGGCGAAGAACGCCCAGGCCCGTCAGAGCTGGGAAGACCAAGGCCACCTCTGTGCCGCCGTCGAACACCTGGAAGAGGACAGCATCACCCAGTTCCGCTCGCAGCGCCTGGTCATCGCCAATCATGGCGAATCCCAGACCCTGACCACCCAGGTGGCCTGCACCCGCTTGCTGGGCGACCTGACGCGCCGCGACCTGGGCGATGTGCATTTCTGGACCCACAATTCCTGGACCCACGTCATGAGCGATCACGCCGTGGTGTCCTACATCATCCCGCTCGGACCGGACCAGACCCTGGTCAGGACCAAATGGCTGGTTCATGCCGATGCCGTGGAGGGTGTCGACTACGACCTCCAGACCCTGACCGAGGTCTGGCAGGCGACCAACCTGCAGGACGCCGGACTTGTCGCCATCACCCATCGCGGCACCCAGGATCCCGCCTATGTGCCCGGCCCCTTCTCGACCTTCACCGAGACCTACGTCGAGCAGTTCACCCGCTGGTACGCTGCCCGCCTCGCGGCCCACGGAGTGTGAGGAATACCATGACGACCCTCACCGCCTTCGCCTCCCTGCAAGACAGCCGGCTCAGCGACGTCCAGACCTGGTCGGCGTTCGGCACGTCCTGGAGCAGTGCCGAACAGAAGATCCTCGAATGCTGCGCCATCCAGGTCGAGACCGACGACGTCAAGACCTTCGTCTTCCGCTGCCCCGATTTCGCAGCCCTCGCCTTCGAGCCCGGACAGTTCATCACCCTGTCGCTGACCCTCGACGGCCTGAGTCTCTCGCGGTGCTACACCCTGTCCTCCACGCCGACCCGCCCCTTCAACTTTGCCATCACCGTCAAGCGTGTGCCCGGCGGGCCGGTGTCGAACTGGCTGCACGATCACCTGCAGGTCGGCAGTCGCCTGCTGGCCGCCGGTCCGGCAGGTATCTTCACCCCGGTTGGGCATCCCCAGCGCAAACTGCTCTATCTGTCCGCCGGCTCGGGCGTCACGCCGCTGATGGCCATGACTCGCGCCGCCTTCGACCTGGGTGGCGACCCGGACCTCGCCTTCGTCCACAGTGCCCGTACCCCCCAGGACATCATCTTTCGCGCCGAACTGGCACAGCTGCAGGCCGCGCGACGGCACCTCAAGGTTTTCGCCATCTGTGAGGCGTCCGGCGCCGAAACGGACTGGCAGGGCCCGCTCGGCCGCCTTGATCTCGCCCTGCTGGAGCGACTGGTGCCGGACTTTCGCGAGCGCGAGGTCTTTACCTGCGGCCCCCAGGGCTATATGGACGCCGTCCAGCGCACCCTGCGCGAAGGAGGGTTCGATCTCTCCCACTATCATCAGGAAAGCTTCGCCATCGGCAGCCCGACGGCCCCTGTCGATGCCGCGCCGGCCACGGTCGGCGAAACCCTTTTCACCGTCACCCTGGCCCGCTCGGGAAAGGTATTCAAGATGGCAGGCGACCAGACCGTGCTCAGCGCTGCCAAGCGTGCCGGGGCCATCGTGCCTTCCTCCTGTGGCCAGGGTCTGTGTGGCACCTGCAAGACGGCCCTGCTCGAAGGCCAGGTGGAGATGCAGCACACCGGCGGCATTCGCCAGCGTGAGATAGATCGCGGGCTACGACTCCTGTGCTGCAGCAAACCCACCTCCGATCTGGTGCTCGACCTCTAGCGGTCGTCAGGCATCGCCAACGCGCCTGCATCGGTACTCTTCAGCAGCACGAGCCAGACGTCATCCCGGTATCCGACCGCCATGTGACTGCGCGCTATCGGCACCCAGCGCAGTTGCCTGCCAGATGCGCTGGGTGCTGAACTGACGATTGCTTCCAGCGTTTGGCTTCCGCGTAGAACTCCTGCGCGCCTGGACACCTCTCAACGTAAACGGCCAGGCCTGTGATCGACAGCGATCCAGCCAAAGGCCTTGAGAGAGCCTGAGCCCCCATGAGTGACCACATGCCCACTGCGCCTCGCCCCTATCGCATCGGCCTGATCGCCGACACCCACGGCCTGATGCGCCCCCAGGCACTGGAGGCCCTGGCCGGCAGCGATTTCATCCTGCACGCTGGCGACATCGGCAAGCCGGAGATCCTCGACGCCCTGCGCGAGCTGGCACCTCTGGCCGTGGTCAGGGGCAACAACGACGACGTGCCCTGGGCCGATGACATCCCAGAGCGCGTCACCCTGACCCTGGCCGGGGTCGACGTCCATATGCTGCACATCCTGCCGGAGCTCGACCTGGAGACCGCCGGCGCTGCGGTGCGCGTGGTGGTCAGCGGGCACTCGCACAAGCCGCTGATCGAAACGCGTGATGGCGTACTCTACGTCAACCCCGGCAGCGCCGGCCCACGGCGCTTTCGCCTGCCGATCAGCGTCGGCCGCCTGACCCTGGACGCCGGCCAGATCCAGGCCGAGATCCTGGAACTCACTCCCTGAAGGAACCCCGATGAGCATCGACTACTACTCCTACGAACCCGCCCAGGGCCATGGCCTGCCCCACGATCCCTTCAACGCCATCGTCGCGCCGCGCCCCATTGGCTGGATCTCTTCGCAAAGCGAAGCCGGCATCCTCAACCTGGCGCCCTACAGCTTCTTCAACGCCTTCAACTACAAGCCGCCGCTGATCGGCTTTTCCAGCCAGGGCTACAAGGACAGCGTGGCCAATATCGAGCGCACCGGTGAATTCGTCTGGAATCTGGCCACCCGCGAACTGGCCGAGGAGATGAACGCCAGCAGCGCCATGGTCGGGCCGGAGGTGGACGAGTTCGCTCTGGCGGGCCTCGAACCCGCACCCTCCACCCTCGTCAAGGTGCCACGGGTTGCCCGGGCCCAGGTGGCCTTCGAATGCAGGCTGAGCCAGATCGTACGGCTCAAGACCGCTGCCGGTGACGACCTGGACCAGTGGCTGGTGCTGGGCGAGGTGGTAGCGGCCCATATCGACAAGCGCCTGCTCAAGGACGGCATTTATCAGACCGCAGCCGCTCGTCCCATCGTACGGGGCGGCGGCCCGGCCGACTATTTCGAGATCACCGAGGCCGCGCTGTTTCGCATGCGCCGCCCGGACTGACCGGCGCGCTCCGGAATGCAAAACGGCGCCCTTGGGCGCCGTTGTTGTTCTCGCGAGGGCTAATTCGCCGCACTGACGCGGAAATTCAGGCGCGGGAAATGCACCTGGATGGCCCCCAGCTGCTCATCGTGGCGACGGATCACCAGGGCTTCGCTATCGGCATGGACCAGCTCACCTACCACGGGATCCACGCCATAGTCGGTCGCCGCCACGCTCACTCGCTCGCCCCAGGCAAAGCCCTCCACGGCCAGCGCCTGGTCACGCGGCAAGGCCACCGGCTCCGCCGTCCTGGCGATCTCCAGCGCCTCGGCGGCGCCGAGATCCTCGTGGGTACCGTGGCCGAAACCCAGCACCCGAGCGAACCAGGCGGCGATCTCGGGGCGCTCGTCGATCAAGGGCGCCAGCTGCGGCGTGCTCTTGAGGAACCAGAAGTTGTGGGCCAGGGCGATGTCGGCCACCGAGGGCGCGCCGAAGAGGAATTCACCGGAGGCACGCTGGAGCTGGATCTCCAACCGGGTTAGCAGCGTCGGCAACTGCTGCCGGGCCTGATCGGGGCTGAGGCGGTTCAGACTGCCGCCGCTGAACAGCGCCTTGCGGTCATCCAGAAAGGCCTGGGCCTGCTCCGGCGGCAGGCTGGCCAGGCGCGGCCCCATGATCTCCGGCTGGAACATCAGCGCCACGGCGTGCTGGAACAGCACCGAGTCCGCCCAGCCGGCAAAGGCGGCCACGACCGCCTCCTGGCCTTCCGGGAACAACGCCGGCACGGCCTTTTCCGCCTCCAGGCGGCGAGCGATCAGGGCCGTGTCGCAATAGACGTCCGCATCCACCTGCAGCACCGGCGTCTTGCGATAGCCACCGGTGAGGGCCACCAGCTCAGGCTTGGGCAGCATCCGCGGAATGATCACCGAACGCCAGGCCAGCCCCTTGAAGCCCAGCAGCAGGCGCGCCTTCTCGGCGAAGGGCGATTGCCAGTAGTGATGCAGAATCAGCTCGGACATGACAGCACTCCTGAATCAGCCGCGGATAGGGTGCCGGACAGGGCCAGCACCAGGGATTCCTTGGCTCGTTTGGGTAGCTTCTTGATCTGGATTTCGCGGCGCAGGGCGGCCGACTTGTCGCCGCAGGCTTCCACATAGACCAGCGCCTGGGCCGGGCTGGAGGCGAAGAAGCGGGCACCGCGGCCACTGCGGTGCTGGGCGAAACGGCGCTCGGGATCATCGCTGATGCCGCAATAGAGCGCCTGATTCTCGGCACGCACCAGGTAGACATACCAGGTGCGCGCGGGTGGCAGGGGGTCGTCGCTCACCGTCAGGCGAACCACTCCCGGGCGGTACGCCAGACGCACACGCCAACGAAGTAGATGCCGCTGGCGAACCAGAGCACCATCAGCCACAGCGGCTTGTCGGGATGCACGAACACCATCATCGCGCTGCTGAGCAGCCAGATGGAGGTCACGGTGATGTTCACCGCCATCAGCTGGCGCACACGGAAGGGATGCAGGAACTTGACCCGGGTCAGGGTCAGGGCGGCCAGTACCAGCACCACCGCCATGCTGAACCAGGGCGCCAGGTCCAGCACGTAGAAATACAGCGCCACTACGTTCCAGGCTGCGGGAAAGCCGACGAAGTAGTTGTCGGCGCTCTTCATGTTCACATTGCAGAAACAGAACAGCGACGACAATAGGATGATGCCCACCGCCACCAGTTCGAAGTGCGGCGGCAAGGGGACGAAGCGATAGATGAAGATGGCCGGAATGAACACGTAGGTCAGGTAGTCGACCACCAGGTCCAGCGCCGAACCGTCGAAGTGGGGCAATACCCGCTTGACCTCGAACTTGCGCGCCAGGGTGCCGTCGAGACCGTCGACGAGCAGGGCGATGCCGAGCCACATCAGGCAACCCTTGGGTTGACCGTCGACCAGAGCGAGCAGCGCCAGAAGCGCGAGGATCACACCACTGGAGGTCACCGCATGGGCGCCCCAGGCCTTGGCTTTTGTCAGCATGAGCGGATGGGAAATGGAGTTCACGGGCGTCTCTCTATGATGACGGCTTCGACTGCCCGGCGCACCGCTCGTTCTAGCGATGCGCTGCGAAATCGACAATGAAGCCGGTGAACGGCAAGGCGGACCTTGACCGCCGACCCCGGAAACCGGGCGCCAAACATCGAGGATACCGCGCCTTGAGGTCCTTTGCCCGCCTTCCCGCCGAACGCCCGTGATTGGGTTCGCAGGTAGACCGGGGCGGATGGGTGTCCACCCCGGTCGCGTCTCAGTGCAGGATCTGCCCGAGGAACAGGCGCGTACGCTCATTCTGCGGGTTGTCGAAGAACTGGTCCGGAGCGGCCTGCTCGACGATTTCGCCCTTGTCCATGAAGATCACCCGGTTGGCCACGGTGCGGGCGAAGCCCATCTCATGGGTTACGCAGAGCATGGTCATGCCGTCCTGGGCCAGACCGATCATGGTGTCCAGCACCTCCTTCACCATCTCCGGGTCGAGCGCCGAGGTCGGCTCATCGAACAGCATGATGCGCGGCTGCATGCACAGCGCCCGGGCGATGGCCACGCGCTGCTGCTGGCCACCGGACAGCTGGCCCGGAAACTTGTGGGCCTGCTCGGGAATGCGCACCCGCTGCAGGTAGTGCATGGCAATCTCTTCGGCCTGCTTCTTCGGCAGCTTGCGTACCCACATGGGCGCCAGGGTGCAGTTCTGCAGCACGGTCAGGTGCGGGAAGAGGTTGAAGTGCTGGAACACCATGCCGACTTCGCTGCGAATGGTCTCGATCTGCTTGAGATCGTTGGTCAGCTCGGTGCCGTCGACGATGATCTGGCCCTTCTGGTGCTCTTCCAGGCGATTGATGCAGCGGATGGTGGTGGACTTGCCCGAGCCGGACGGTCCGCACAGCACGATGCGCTCGCCCTGGGTCACGGTCAGGTTGATGTCCTTGAGCACGTGGAACTGGCCGTACCACTTGTTCACGTCCTTGAGCTGGATCATGACCTTGCTGCTGTCGACCGGCTGCTTGTTGCTTACGTTCATCTGTTGACTCCTAACGCTTGTGGCCGGTGTTCAGCTTGCGCTCCAGACGGGCGGAGTAGCTGGACATGGCGAAACAGAAAATCCAGAAGACCAGGGCGGCGAACACATAGCCTTCGGTGGACAGACCAGGCCAGGCCGGGTCGGAGGTGGCGCGCTTGATGCTGTTGAGCAGGTCGAACAGGCCGATGATGACCACCAGGCTCGAATCCTTGAACAGCGCGATGAAGGTGTTGACGATGCCCGGGATCACCAGCTTGAGCGCCTGCGGCAGGATCACCAGACCGGTGGTCCGCCAGTAGCCCAGGCCCATGGCCGCGGCGGCTTCGTACTGGCCCTTGGGAATGGCCTGCATGCCACCCCGCACCACCTCGGCGATATAGGCCGCCTCGAAGATGATCACCATGACGATGGCGCGCAACAGCTTGTCGAGGTTCATGCCATCGGGCAGGAACAGCGGCAGCATCACCGACGACAGGAACAGCACCGTGATCAGGGGGATACCCCGCCAGAACTCGATCATGGTCACGCAGATGACCTTGATCGCCGGCAGCTTGGAGCGCCGTCCCAGGGCCAGCAGAATGCCCAGCGGCAAGGCGCCGACGATGCCTACGGCGGCGATCACCACGGTCAGCATCAGGCCACCCCATTCGGTGGTGGGCACAACGCGCAGACCGAAACCGCCATACAGCAGCCAGAAGGCCACCAGCGGATAGATCACCAGCAGGGCCAGACCGTAGCGAGCCTTGTGCTTGAAACTGTCGAGGAACAGCGGGATGGCGCCGATTACGGCGATCACCACGGTCAGATCCACACGCCAGCGCTGATCGCCGGGGTAGAAGCCGTACATGAACTGCCCGAAGCGCTCCTTGATGAACACCCAGCAGGCGCCGCCCGGGGCGCAATCGGCACGGGTGCTGCCGCTCCAGGTGGCATTGATGAAGGCCCAGTTCACCACCGGCGGTACGATCAGCCAGACGATGTAGAGACCGAACAGCGTCAGCAGGGTATTGCCGATGCTGGAAAACAGATTGCCCCGAATCCAGGCCAGGGCACCGACGCTGGAAGGCGGCGGCGGCAGGTCCGGTTTGAAGGTATGGGTCTGGTTACTCATACGCGCTCCTTAACGCTCGATCAGCGCGATGCGCTTGTTGTACCAGTTCATCAGGATGCTGATGCTGATGCTGATGGCCAGGTAGACGCTCATGGTGATGGCCATGGTCTCGATGGCCTGGCCGGTCTGGTTCAGGACGGTGCCGGCGAACAGCGCCACCATCTCCGGATAGCCCACCGCGGCGCCCAGCGAGGAGTTCTTCATCAGGTTCAGATACTGGTTGGTCAGTGGCGGAATGATCACCCGCAAGGCCTGGGGAATGATCACCAGCCGCAAGGTCAGGCCCGGACGCAGCCCCAGGGAGCTGGCCGCCTCGGTCTGACCGTGGCTGACCGCCTGGATACCACCGCGCACCGTCTCGCCGATGAAGGCCGCGGTATAGACCGACAGGGCCAATGCCAGGGAGACCAGCTCGGGGATGATCACCCAGCCGCCGCGCAGGTTGAAGCCCTGCAATTCCGGCACTTCCCAGTGCAACGGCCTGCCGAAGACCAGGGCCGCCAGCAGCGGGATCCCGATCAGCAGCGCCAGCACGGTCCACAGCACCGGAAAGCGCTGGCCGGTGGCATGCCGCCGTTTGCGCGCCCAGCGCACCACCACCACGCTGGCGACGATGGCGATCAGCAGCGCGATCAGACCGGGTAAAAAGCCGGCATCGGCGATCGGCGCCGGCATGTACAGGCCGCGGTTGTTGACGAAGAAGGCATCGCCCAGGGTCAGGCTCTGGCGCGGACCCGGCAGCGGCGCGAGCACGGCGAAATAGACGAAGAAGATCAGCAGCAGCGGCGGAATGTTGCGGAAGGTCTCGATATAGACCGTGGCGACCTTGCGCAGCAGCCAGTTGTTCGACAACCGCGCCACACCCACGCTGAAGCCGATGATGGTCGCCAGGAAGATCCCGATGACCGACACCAGCAGGGTGTTGAGCAGACCGACCAGGAAGACGCGCCCGTAGGTATCGCCTTCGCTGTACGGAATCAGGTGCTGGGGAATGCCGAAGCCGGCGGTGTTGTTGAGAAAGCCGAAGCCGGAGGTGATGCCCCGGTTGGCGAGGTTGGTCTGGGTGTTGTCGAACAGGAACCAGCCGAAGGCCACCACGGCGACCACGGCCACGATCTGGAACAGCCAGGAGCGTACCTGCGGGTCGGTGAGCAGCGACCCACGGACCGGTGCGGACGGTTTGCTAACGTTTTGCATCTACTTGGAGCCTCATTAAATTCTCGCCCCACAGCGCGGGTAGCGCTGCAGGGCGAGAATCTGCACATCCGGAAGGTGTTCGGCGACTAAGGCGCCGAGATCAACGGACCGGCGGGGCGTACTGCAGACCGCCTGCATTCCACAGGGCGTTGAGGCCCCGCTTGATCTTCAGGTCGCTGCCCATGCCGACGTTGCGCTCGAAGACTTCGCCGTAGTTGCCCACCTGCTTGACGATCTTCACCGCCCAGTCCTTCGGCAGCTTCAGATCCTTACCGAATTCGCCATCGGCGCCGAGCAGACGACGCACGTCAGGGTTCTTGGAGTCCTTGGCCTGGGCTTCGACGTTGGCGGAGGTCAGACCCAGCTCTTCGGCGTTGACCATGGCGAACAGCGACCACTTGACCACGGTCAGCCAGTCTTCGTCGCCACGCCGCACGGCCGGTGCCAGCGGCTCCTTGGAGATCACCTCGGGCAGCACGACGTAGTCGTCGGGCTTGGACAGCTTGTTGCGCTGGGCGTACAGCTGCGACTGGTCGGAGGTCAGGACGTCGCAACGACCGGCTTCCAGCGACTTGGCGCTCTCGTCCGAGGTGCTGTAGGTGATGGGGGTGAACTTCATGCCGTTGGAACGGAAGTAGTCGGCCAGGTTGAGTTCGGTGGTGGTACCGGCCTGGATGCACACGGTGGCGCCGTCCAGTTCCTTGGCGCTCTTCACACCCAGCTTATTGCTCACCAGGAAGCCCTGGCCGTCATAGTAGGTGACGCCGGCGAAGATCAGACCCATGCCGCCATCGCGGGAGCTGGTCCAGGTGGTGTTGCGCGACAGCACGTCGATCTCGCCGGATTGCAGCGCGGTGAAACGCTCCTTGGCGGTCAGGGGAGTGAAGCGAACCTTGGTGGAGTCACCGAAGACTGCAGCGGCCACGGCGCGGCAGACGTCGACGTCAATGCCCTTGTAGTCACCCTTGGAGTCGGTGAAGGAGAAGCCCGGCAGGCCATCGCTGACGCCGCATTGCACGAAACCTTTGTTCTTCACCGCATCCAGGGTAGCGCCTGCGTGAGCCATGCCGGACAGGCCAAGAGCAGCGGCGGTGGTCAGAATTGCCAGGGTAGACTTCACCATCTTCATCGATAAGCTCCACTTTGTTTATGAATTACGTTCCAGTTGCACGGCAGCACGATGTCTCTCGCCTGATTGCCGTGGAACCCGCCCACCCGATCCCTGGGCGTCCTTCATCAAGGGAAGAAGGAGACGCACTGGAAGGCATGACGAAGCAGTGAGTCAGTGTTACCTGTTAGTGCACTACCTGGCCGCAGCCTAGATGAGGCAATTTGCGGACCAGTGAATGCGACAGAAGCTCACTTGGCTCAAACCCGGCAATCGCGAGACTTCGAGCAAAAAGCCGGACGAATAAATTACGAAAATGCGACACGCATTTTGTGCACCATCTGTTACCACACCCATTTTTAGTGGCACCAAACTGGAGCAAAGCCTTGGAAAATTCGCCTCTTGTGCTGGAATCGCCCAGCGGAACCGCCGATAGCTGCGTCATTTGGTTGCATGGCCTGGGAGCCACCCAGCATGACTTCGAACCCGTTGCCGAATTGTTGCAGCGCACCCTGACCACAACCCGCTTCGTCCTGCCTCAGGCACCGACCCAGGCGGTCACCATCAATGGTGGCTGGGCCATGCCCTCCTGGTACGACATCCTGGCCATGAATCCGGCCCGGGCCATCGACCGCGCTCAGCTGGATGCATCGGCCGCCACGGTGCAGGCGCTGATCGAGACCCAGCAGGCCCAGGGCATTCCTGCCGAACGCATCGTGCTGGCCGGCTTCTCCCAGGGGGGCGCCGTGGTTCTGCATACCGCCTACAACACCGCCTGCCCCACCCTGGGTGGCGTCATGGCGCTATCGACCTATGCGCCCAGCTTCGAAGACGCCCAGGTCAACCGCGGTGGTGCCACCCCGGTGCTGTGCCTGCATGGCGACCAGGATGACGTGGTACCCCTGGCCCTGGGGCGCGCTGCCTACGAGGCGCTGGTGGCCGCCGGCGTGGAAGCGCTCTGGCACAGCTATCCCATGCGCCACGAGGTCATTCCCGCGGAAATCCAGGATATTCAGGGCTGGCTGCTGGCACGTCTCGGCGGAAAATAAAGACCGAATCGCCGAGCCGTTGCGTTTTTGGAAACCGGTCGACAGTTTGCGGAATCCGGGCACGAATGGAGGCCCGGACAGGGCCAAGCGAACGAACTTTGAGGTACCCATCCGGTCCAGTAGGGGTGCCTGAAGGTCGTGATGTGCATGGAGCAGCTATGGCCCGAGTTTTCCTTTCAGCCCCCGGGGTGATCCTTTGATGGCTGCCCCCTTGTCGGCCTGGCTGGCCGAAGTACCGGTCGCTTCCCTGAAGGACCTGCGCCTGTTCAAGGGCGTGGAGACCTACCTGCTGGAAGCCCTGATCGCCCGCTCGGCCACCCGTAGCCTGGTCGCCGGTGAGTGCCTGCTCTCGCCCGCCATGATCAACCAGTACATGTACCTCATCCTGGAAGGTCGCCTGCGAGTCCACCTGGGCTCGCCGGAAAATCCGCCCATCTATCTGCTCGGCCCAGGCGAATGCTCGGGCGAGATCAGCTTCATGGACAACGAGCGGCCCAGCGCCCACGTCATCGCCGAAGCCGACACCCAGGTGCTTTGCCTGCATCGCGACCTGGTGCTGGAGCTGATCGAGCGTTCTTCCAAGGCCATGCACAACTTGCTCGGCATCCTCTGTGAGCGGATGCGCCGTGGCAACCAGCTCATCGTCGACACCGAACGCAACGCCAATGTCGATACGCTGACCGGCCTGTTCAATCGGCGGCGCCTCGAGCAGCTGTTCGAGCGCGAGAGCACCCGTTGCGCCTTCAATCGGCAGCCCCTGAGCCTGCTGATGCTGGATGTCGATCACTTCAAGCGCTACAACGACACCCATGGTCATCTGGCGGGCGACTATGCCCTGTGCCTGGTCGCCAATACCCTGCGCGACCAGTTGAGACCCAAGGACAGCATGGCGCGCTATGGGGGCGAGGAGTTCGTCATCCTGTTGCCGGAAATCGATCGCGACGAGGCGATCGCCATTGCCGAGCGCCTGCGCCAGAGCCTGGCGGAGATCAAGGATTTCTATTCGCCCTGCGGCAAGCTACCGGGCGTCACCGTGTCGATTGGCCTGGCGCAGATGCGCAAGGCCGATTCCCTGGACGAACTGGTCGGGCGCGCGGACAAGTCGCTCTATCAGGCCAAGAATGCCGGGCGCAATCGGATCAGCGGCTGATCCGATTGCGCCCGTGTTCGGCAGGTAGTTGTTGCCGGGCACGTCGGTTGCTTTACACTGCGGTCTCATTCCGCTTTCGATGATCGAGACCCTCCGTGCTCAAGGCACTCAAAAAATTTCTGGGCAAGGATCAGGAGGTCGCTCAGCCGACCCCCTCTCCTGCGCCCCAAGCTACTCCCAGCGTCGCTCCCGCAGCTCCCTCCGCTCCCGCCCCGGCCGCACTCGAGCCCCAGGTCGAGCGGCCGCCACGCAAACCCCGGAACCAGAACGAAGCCCGCGCCCAGGAGCCCCGCCCTCAGGCGGACAAGGCTGCCAAGCCGCGTCGTGAGCGCAGCCCGCGCAAGCCCAAGCCGGTTGACACCTGGAAGCTGGAAGACTTCGCGGTCGAGCCGCAGGAAGGCAAGACGCGCTTCCACGACTTCAAGCTGGATCCGCGCCTGATGCACGGCATCCATGACCTTGGCTTTCCCTACTGCACGCCGATCCAGGCGGAAGTACTGGGCTTTACCCTCAAGGGCAAGGACGCCATTGGCCGTGCGCAGACCGGCACCGGCAAGACCGCTGCCTTCCTGATCTCGACGATCACCCAGCTGCTGACCACCCCGCCGCCCAAGGAAAGGTACATGGGTGAGCCGCGGGCACTGATCATCGCGCCAACCCGCGAGCTGGTAGTGCAGATCGCCAACGACGCCCTGGATCTGGCCAAGTACACCGGCCTGAACGTCATGAGCTTTGTCGGCGGCATGGACTTCGACAAGCAGCTCAAGCAGCTCGAAGCACGCTATTGCGACATCCTGGTCGCCACCCCCGGCCGTCTGCTGGACTTCAACCAGCGCGGTGAGGTGCACCTGGACATGGTCGAGGTGATGGTGCTGGACGAGGCCGACCGCATGCTGGACATGGGCTTCATCCCCCAGGTCCGCCAGATCATCCGCCAGACGCCGCCCAAGAGCGAACGCCAGACCCTGCTGTTCTCCGCCACCTTCACCGATGACGTGATGAACCTGGCACGGCAGTGGACCACCGATCCGGCCATCGTCGAGATCGAGCCGGAAAGCGTGGCCAGCGATACCGTCGAGCAGCACGTCTACGCCGTGTCCTCCAGCGACAAGTATCGCCTGCTCTACAACCTGGTCGCCCAGAACAACTGGGAGCGGGTGATGGTGTTCGCCAACCGTCGCGACGAGGTGCGCCGCATCGAAGAACGCCTGACCAAGGACGGCATCAGCGCCGCCCAGATGTCCGGCGATGTGCCCCAGCACAAGCGCATCAAGACCCTGGAAGGCTTCCGCGCCGGCAAGATCCGCGTGCTGGTGGCCACCGACGTGGCCGGTCGCGGCATTCACGTCGACGGCATCAGCCACGTGATCAACTTCACCCTGCCGGAAGACCCGGACGACTACGTGCACCGCATCGGTCGTACCGGTCGCGCCGGCGCCAGCGGTACCTCCATCAGCTTCGCCGGTGAGGACGACGCCTTCGCCCTGCCGCCCATCGAAACCCTGCTGGGGCGCAAGATCGGTTGCGAGATGCCGCCAGCCGAGTTGCTCAAGCCCGTCCCGCGGCAGCGCTGAGTAGCGCTGCCCCACCACGGCTCCTATGGGCCGCGGTAGGTTGGGCTGAGCGCAGCGAAGCCCAACATTGCCTCGAGGGCCGCCACTGTTGGGCTTCGACGATGGAACCGTCTCAACCCAACCTACGGTCTATCATGGTCATGACTGCGATAAGCCAGTCGCTCCTACAAGATAGGTCCTAGAGTGGATGACGGCGCAGCCTCATCCACCAACAGCCGGAGCACTACGTGGAAAACGCTGTGCGGTTTTCCCCTACGTCGTCCAACGCCCCGCGGCGTCTTGGTCGCTGGCACGCCCCTCCACCCAGCGCGGGCCCTCGGATGTGTCCTCCTTCTTCCAGAAGGGTGCGCGGGTCTTGAGATAGTCCATCACGAAATTGCAGGCCTCGAAGGCCGCCTGGCGATGGGCGCTGGCGGTACCGACGAAGACGATGGGTTCGCCCGGCTCCAGGCGACCGATGCGATGCAGGATATCGACGTTAAGCAGCGGCCAGCGCTGATTCGCCTCTTCGACGATGCGCGCCAGGGCCTTCTCGGTCATGCCGGGAAAGTGCTCGAGGAACAGCCCGCCGACGTCGCGCCCAGCGTTGAAGTCCCGTACATAACCGACGAAACCCACCACGGCACCGATGCCGGTGTTGGCGGCATGCAGGGCATTGAGCTCCTGGCCAGGATCGAAAGCCGCAGCCTGTACACGAATGGCCATGCCTAGCCTCCGGTCACGGTGGGAAAGAAGGCGACTTCGTCGCCATCGCGCAGCGGCTCGGCCAGCCCGCAGAGTTCTTCATTGCGGGCGCACATGAGACCGCGCTCGCCCAGAGTCTCGGTCCAGATTCCACCGCGCTGGACCAGGTGCTCGCGCAGGTCGCCAACGGTGGCCAGATCAGGCTCCCAGGCCAGACTGTCCTCGGCGAGACCCAGCACCTCGCGATAGCGGGCGAAGAATTGCACGCGGATCATGCCGGCTGCTCCTTGGCGCGGAAGTGGCCACTCTTGCCGCCGTTCTTTTCCAGCAGGCGTACCGCCTCGATGGTCATGCCCCGATCGACCGCCTTGCACATGTCGTAAAGGGTCAGGGCCGCGACACTGGCTGCGGTCAGGGCCTCCATCTCCACCCCGGTCTGCCCGGACAGCTTGCAGGTGGCGGTGATCCGCACCGCATCGGGCGCTTCCGCGGCCAGCTGGACCTTGACGCCGGTCAGCATCAGCGGATGGCAGAGCGGGATGAGATCGGCGGTCTTCTTGGCCGCCTGGATGCCGGCGATACGGGCCACAGCGAAGACATCGCCCTTGGGGTGGCCGCCGCTCTGGATCAGGTCGAGGGTTTCCGGACGCATGCGCACCCGGGCTTCGGCGGTGGCTTCACGGAAGGTCACCTGCTTGTCGGTGACATCGACCATGTTGGCACGGCCTTGGGAATCGAGATGGGTCAGCACGGCATGACTCCTGGAAAGGACCTGCCATTGTAGACCTGCGGCTAGGGATTTGATCCCCGCCCGTGACCAGACGGGGATCGTGGGCTGTGTCTAAAAAGTGCCTGCGCTCGGTCATGCTGCGTTAACAATCCGTTCGGAATGCTCATTTACCACTCGTAAACTCCGCTTCCTCACGGATTTTTGCCTTGCCTGACCTTCGCTCGGCTACTTTTCAGACAAGCCCTAGCACTTACAGATGGGACTCTGCGTATTCGGCGAGGATGGACCGGGGTACGCCCTGCAGGGTGATGTGCACTCCGTGGTTGAAGCCCTTGAAGCGCTCGGACAGGTAGGTGAGACCCGAGCTGGTGGCGGAAAGGTAAGGCGTATCGATCTGCGCCAGGTTGCCCAGACAGATCACCTTGGAGCCGCTACCGGCGCGGGTGATGATGGTCTTCATCTGGTGTGGCGTGAGGTTCTGGCATTCGTCGATGAGGATCAGACTCTGCTGGAAGCTGCGACCGCGGATGTAGTTCAGCGATTTGAACTGCAACGGCACCTTGCTGAGGATGTAGTCCACGCTGCCGTGGGGGTTGTGGTCGTCCATGTGCAGGGCTTCGAGGTTGTCGGTGATGGCGCCCAGCCAGGGCTCCATCTTCTCGGCCTCGGTCCCGGGCAGGAAGCCGATGTCCTCGTCCAGGCCCTGGACGCTGCGGGTGGCGATGATCCGCCGGTATCTCTTGGTGACCATGGTCTGCTCGATGGCCGCGGCCAGCGCCAGGATGGTCTTGCCCGAACCCGCCGCACCGGTCAGGTTGACCAGGTGGATATCCGGCTCCAGCAGGGCGAACAGCGCCAGCGCTTGGTAGATGTCCCGCGGCTTCAGTCCCCAGGCTTCCTGGTGCATCAGGGGCTCCTGGTGCATGTCGAGCAGGATCACCTCGCCGTCACGCACCGCCTTGACCCAGCCGACGAAGCCCTGCTCGTCGAGCACGAAGTCATTGACGTTGAACGGCGGCATTTCGGCCGACAGCTGCACCCGGTGCCAGACCCGGCCCAGCTCCTGCCGGCTTTCCACCTTGCTCACGTTGTCCCAGAAGGACCCCGGCAGGTTGTGATAACCCTGGGACAGCAGGGAGACATCATCGAGCAACTGGTCGGTCTGGTAGTCCTCGGCGGCGATGCCGCAACCACGCGCCTTGAGGCGCATGTTGATGTCCTTGGTGACCAGCACCACCCGCTCCTGGGGATGCTGGGTGCGCAATTCGACGAGCTGGTTGATGATGCGGTTGTCGTTGATGTCGTCGGGCAGGCAGGCCATGGGGCCGGCGCGGCGGCCCATGAGGATGGACAGTCGCCCCTTGGCCTCGCCCTTGCCGCGGGGAATGGGTACGCCCCGCTCGACGTCCTCGGGCGAGGATTCGGCGAGCACGCTGTCGATCAGGCGGATCGCCTGCCGGCATTCGGCGGCAACGTTGTGCTTGCCGGTCTTGAGCTTGTCGAGTTCCTCCAGGACCGTCATGGGGATGGCGACGTGATGCTCCTCGAAATTGAGCAGCGCGTTGGGATCGTGGATCAGTACGTTGGTGTCGAGCACATAGAGGGTGGGCTGGGTGGGGCGGGAACGTCCGTGATCATCCATACTCGGTCACCTCGTAGAAACGCTTGACTCGCAAGCCTGTCGACGGAGCGCCAGAACGACGCTCCGCGGCGAAAGGTGCCGTCGCTCCAGCAGCGGGTTCACGGACCGGCCAACATGAGGGCACGGGACCCGAGAGATGCGACGGACACTTCGGTAATAACGCAAAAGACCTGAGGCACAAAAGCTTTTTTTGGCCGCATCCAATTTTTTTCACGGAGCTGTCGATGTTGCCGCCCGACCCGGCAACCTCGCCCCGAGACCGTGGTCAATACCTATCGACTCCATCGGCAAGGCCCACTGGAGCCGAGCGGCGGAGACTTCTAGAATGGCGCCTCGCCCAGAGGAGCCAAGCCGATGCTGATGGTGATTTCCCCCGCCAAGACGCTGGACTACAGCACACCGCCCAGCACGTCCCGCCATACCCTGCCGCAATACCTGGAGCACTCCCGCGAACTGATCGACGGACTTCGCCAGCTCGCCCCGGCAGAGGTCGCCGCGCTCATGGGGGTGTCCGACAAGATCGCCACCCTCAATGTCGCCCGCTTCGGCAGCTGGACCCCGGATTTCACGCCGGAGAATGCCAAGCAGGCGCTGCTGGCGTTCAAGGGTGACGTCTACACCGGCCTTGCCGCCGAGGATTTCCAGGAAGACGACTTCGATTTCGCCCAGCGCCACCTACGCATGCTGTCCGGTCTTTACGGCCTGCTGCGCCCGCTGGACCTGATGCAGCCCTATCGCCTGGAAATGGGCACCAAGTTCGCCAATCCGCGCGGCAAGGATCTCTATGCCTTCTGGGGCGAGCGTATCAGCGACTGGCTCAAGGCGGATCTCGCGGCCCAGGGGGACGACGTCCTGCTGAATCTGGCCTCGAACGAATATTTCAGCGCGGTGCGCCGGGCGCGCCTGCAGGCCCGCGTCGTGGATGTGGAATTTCGCGATCTCAAGAATGGCGACTACAAGATCATCAGTTTCTACGCCAAGAAGGCGCGCGGCCTGATGGCGCGGCACGTGATCAAGCAGCGCGTCTCCACGGTGGACGAGTTGCGCGAGTTCGGTGACCAGGGCTATCGCTACTCGACCGAGCGCTCCTCGGCCGACACGCTGGTGTTCCTGCGCGATACACCGCCGGATTAGCCGGGCGAATCGACGGATGGCACAATTGCCCGCATGCTGGGCCACCGAACTGGCTAGAGGGTCACATTCGACGCCTGCCATCCGTGAAAGACTGTCATCTCCCTCCAATAAAAAAGGTTTCAGCCCCGTAGCGGAGATGCTTCAGGCAAGAAAAGTTGCCAGACGTCTCAAAATCGCTGCCTTTCCGGAAAAAGGAAATTTTGCTGAGAACCACTTTCGTTTGATTCTGTCTTTGTCTGGTCCTTGCCCTAGGCCATGATGGCCAATGGCAATCAGTCCGCACGTTCAATTTGTACCGGTCGACGCTTCGGCCGGTTGATCTTTTCGAAGCATGGACGCTTCGTCCCGACCTCAGGGACAGCGGCCACAAATCAGCAGACGCTGAAGGAGTAACGCCCATGATTCCCGTCATCCTGTCCGGTGGTAGCGGCTCGCGACTCTGGCCCCTCTCGCGCAAGCTCTACCCCAAGCAGTTCCTGGCCCTGACCAGCGAACAGACCATGTTCCAGGAGACTATCAATCGCCTGGGCTGCGAGGGCAGCATCGATTGCCCCATCATCGTCTGCAACGCCGAACACCGCTATCTGGTGGAAGAGCAGCTCAAGGCCGTCGAGTGCAAGCCCCAGGCGCTGATCATGGAGCCCTTCGGTCGCAACACTGCCCCGGCCGTGGCCATCGCCGCCATGCAACTGGTCGCTGACGGCAAGGACGACCTGATGCTGGTGCTGCCCGCCGATCACGTGATCGAGGACGAAGCCCAGTTCAAGGCCGCCCTGCAACAGGCCGCCGCCGCCGCCGAGCGTGGCGAGATGGTGCTGTTCGGCATTCCGGCCACCGCGCCCGAGACCGGCTACGGCTACATCAAGACCGGTTCCAACGATGGCCTGCCCCAGGGCGTGTCCCACGTCGAGCGCTTCGTCGAGAAGCCCGACGCCGTCACCGCCACCGAATACGTGGCTTCCGGCGACTACTGCTGGAACAGCGGCATCTTCCTGTTCCGCGCCAGCCGTTTCCTGGAAGAACTGAAGAAGCACGACACCGACATCTATGACACCTGCCTGCTGGCGCTAGAGCGCAGCAGCATCGACGGCATCAACATCAGCATCGATGCCGCCACCTTCGCCGTCTGCCCGGACAACTCCATCGACTACGCCGTGATGGAAAAGACCACCCGCGCCTGCGTGGTGCCCATGAGCGCCGGCTGGAACGATGTCGGCTCCTGGTCCGCGCTGTGGGACGTCCATGCCAAGGACAGCAACGGCAACGTCATCAAGGGCGACGTCGTCCTGCATGACAGCCGCAACTGCCTGGTGCACGGCAATGGCAAGCTGGTGACCCTGGTCGGTCTGGACGACGTGGTCGTGGTGGAAACCAAGGACGCCGTCATGATCGCCCACAAGGACAAGGTCCAGGACGTCAAGAAGCTGGTCAACACCCTCGAGAAGCAGAATCGCAACGAGGTCAAGGCCCACCAGGAAGTCTTCCGTCCCTGGGGTTCCTACGACTCCATCGACATGGGCCAGCGCTTCCAGGTCAAGCGCATCACCGTCAAGCCGGGCGCCCAGCTGTCGCTGCAGATGCACCACCACCGTGCCGAGCACTGGATCGTGGTCTCCGGTACTGCCGAGGTCACCTGTGACGACAAGGTCTTCCTGCTGACCGAGAACCAGTCCACCTACCTGCCGATGACCTCCGTGCACCGCCTGGCCAACCCCGGCAAGGTACCGCTGGAGCTGATCGAAGTGCAGTCCGGTGGCTACCTGGGCGAAGACGACATCGTCCGCTTCGAAGACATCTACGGCCGCGTCGACACCCAGGCCCTGGAAGTCGCCAAGGCCGGCAAGGCGCCCACGCGCTAAGCACTGCCAACAGGCACCAAACAGACACCGGCTCAGGCCGGTGTCTGTGTTTTCGGCAGCCGCTCGGCAAAACGGGTTAGGCTTGTCGTTTCCCCTTTTCGCCATCGGATCCGCCGCATGACCGCTCCCACCCTGCTCCGCCTCGCTCAACTGGACGAGGCGCTGGCCGCCTACGACGGCTTCATCCTCGACCTCTGGGGCGTTCTGATCGACGGCTACGAGACCTTTCCCGGTGCCCGCGCCTGGCTGGAGCGTCGCGCCGCCGAGGGCAAGCCGGTGTGGTTCCTCAGCAATGCCTCCCGCGATGCAGACGGCATGGTCGAAGAGCTGGGCAAGCTGGGCGTGTCGCGCGACCTCTTCGCCGGCATCACCACCTCGGGCCAGTTGGCCATCGACGCCTTTCAGCAGGATCCGCAATTTCGCGAAGGCGGCATCTACCTGTCCGGCCCTGGCACCGGCCAGGTCGGCTGGCCCGCGGAGATCCGCGAGCGCTTCGTCGAGGATATCGACCAGGCCGCCATCATCCTCGGCGTCGGCAGCTTTCCGGAAGACGAGCTGGAGACCCGCTTCGCGCCCTTGGCGACTGCCCTGGACAAGCCTTTTCTCTGCGCCAACCCGGATCGTAACGTGGTGTCCGGGGGTCTACCCTTCTATGCGGCCGGCAAGCTGGCCGATCGTTTCGCCGCCCTGGGTGGCACGGTCACCTGGTATGGCAAGCCCGATCCCTATGCCTTCCATTGCGCGGCAGGGGCGCTGGCCGAACGGGGTGCCAGGCACCTGCTGTTCGTCGGCGACTCCCTGGTGACCGATGTGCCCGGTGCAGTGGCGGCAGGTATCGACTGCCTCTGGCTGGCCACAACTGGCATCCACCGCGAGGCGCTTGGGCTGGGCTTCAACCAGGAGCCGACCCGCGAGGGTCTCGAGCCGCTGCTCAGGCAACATCCCGAGCGCCCGCGCTTCGCCGCGGCCGGTCTGGCCTAATCCTTTTCCGTACGCCGAGGTATCGATGAGTAAGAAGCACGTAATGGTCTTCAACCGCCTGCCCGAAGAACTGGTGGAGCGTCTGCGCCAGCACTTCACGGTCGAGGTGATCCCCTTCAGTGCCAACATCGACCTCTTCGCCGCCTCCGCGGCCAAGGCCCAAGGCCTGATCGGCGCCAGTCGCAAGCTCGGCGAGCAGGAACTGGAGATGGCCACCACCCTGGAAGCCATCGCCAGCGTTTCGGTCGGCTACGACAGCTATGACGTGGACTACCTGACCAAGCGCGGCATCCTGCTCACCAACACCCCTGACGTATTGACCGACACCACCGCCGACCTGGGCTTCACCCTGCTGATGAGCGCCGCCCGACGAGTGCCGGAGCTGGACGCCTTCGTCAAGGCCGGCCTCTGGCGCAAGGGCATCGGCGAAGAGCATTTCGGCACCGACATCCATGGCCGCACCCTGGGCATCGTCGGGGCCGGTCGCATCGGCGCCGCCATTGCCAAGCGTGGCCATTTCGGCTTCGACATGCCGATCCTCTACACCGCCAACAGCGCCAAGCCCGAGCTGGAAGAGCAGATGGGTGCCCAGCGCCGCGAGCTGGACGAGCTGCTCAGCGAAGCCGACTTCGTCTGCCTGGTGGTGCCCCTGTCGGCGGCCACCGAAGGACTCATAGGGGCACGCGAGTTGGGCCTGATGAAGTCCAGCGCCATCCTGATCAACCTGGCGCGCGGCCCGGTCATCGACGAGGCGGCGCTGATCGAGGCGCTGCGCAGTGGCCAGATCCGTGGCGCGGGCCTGGACGTCTATACCCGCGAACCGCTGGAGGCCTCGCCGCTGTTCGAGCTGCCCAATGTGGTGACCCTGCCGCACATCGGCTCGGCCACCCACGAGACCCGCTACGCCATGGCCGAACGCGCGGTGAACAACCTGATCGCTGCCCTCGAAGGCAAGCAGCCGACCGATCTGGTCAATCCGGCGGCCCTGGACCGCCGCTAGGCGCTGATCGCCCACCGCCAGCCCAGGCGGCGTGCCGTCCGGCCGCTTAAAGGCTATACTGCCGCGCCGCTCTCGGGTCGGCCGCCCTGGCCGGGTGGGCCTCTCTCAGTGTGTCAGGCCACCCCTCCGATCGGGCCCCTTCGCGGCCCGGTTCGTGCGACCCGAATTGCGCGCCCGTCTCGCCACCGCCCGTGGTCGAGACGCAAGAAACCGCCAAGAGGAGCGCGTACATGACCGTGATCAAGCAGGATGACCTGATCCAGAGCGTTGCCGACGCCCTGCAGTTCATCTCCTATTACCACCCCGTCGACTTCATCCAGGCCATGCACGAGGCCTATCTGCGCGAAGAATCCGCCGCCGCGCGCGACTCCATCGCCCAGATCCTGATCAACTCGCGGATGTGCGCCACCGGCCACCGGCCGATCTGCCAGGACACCGGCATCGTCACCGTCTTCGCCAAGGTCGGCATGGACGTGCGCTGGGACGGCGCCACCCTGAGCCTGGACGAGATGATCAACGAGGGCGTCCGTCGCGCCTACAACCTGCCGGAAAACGTCTTGCGCGCCTCGATCCTGGCCGACCCGGCCGGTGCCCGCAAGAACACCAAGGACAACACCCCGGCGGTGATCCACTACCAGATCGTTCCCGGCAACACCGTGGAGATCGACGTCGCGGCCAAGGGCGGCGGCTCCGAGAACAAGTCGAAGATGGCCATGCTCAATCCGTCCGACTCCATCGTCGACTGGGTGCTCAAGACCGTGCCGACCATGGGCGCCGGCTGGTGCCCGCCGGGCATGCTGGGCATCGGCATCGGCGGCACCGCCGAGAAGGCCGCGGTACTGGCCAAGGAATCGCTGATGGACGAGATCGACATCCATGAGCTCAAGGCCCGCGGCCCGCAGAATCGTCTGGAAGAGCTGCGCCTGGAGATCTTCGACAAGGTCAACCAGCTGGGCATCGGTGCCCAGGGCCTGGGCGGCCTGACCACGGTACTGGACGTCAAGATCAAGGATTACCCGACCCACGCCGCCTCCCTGCCGGTGTGCATGATCCCCAACTGCGCCGCCACCCGTCACGCCCACTTCGTGCTCGACGGCTCCGGCCCCGCCAGCCTGGAAGCCCCGCCGCTGGACGCCTATCCGGAAATCGTCTGGGAAGCCGGTCCGAGCGCTCGTCGCGTCGACCTCGACACCCTGACCCCGGAAGAGGTGCAGAGCTGGCAGCCGGGCGAGACCGTGCTGCTCAACGGCAAGATGCTCACCGGTCGCGATGCCGCCCACAAGCGCATGGTCGACATGCTCAACAAGGGCGAGTCGCTGCCGGTGGACCTTAAGGGCCGCTTCATCTACTACGTCGGCCCGGTCGATCCGGTGGGCGACGAGGTGGTCGGCCCGGCCGGTCCTACCACGGCGACCCGCATGGACAAGTTCACCCGCCAGATCCTCGACCAGACCGGCCTGCTGGGCATGATCGGCAAGTCCGAGCGCGGTCCCATCGCCATCGAGGCGATCAAGGACCACAAGGCGGTCTACCTGATGGCCGTGGGCGGCGCCGCCTACCTGGTGGCCCAGGCCATCAAGGGCGCCCAGGTGCTGGCCTTCCCGGAACTGGGGATGGAAGCCATCTATGAGTTCGAGGTGAAGGACATGCCGGTGACCGTGGCCGTGGACACCCGTGGCGAATCGGTGCACATCACCGGTCCGCAGCTGTGGCAGAAGAAGATCGCCGACAGCCTTGCCGTCGAGATCTAGGTTCCGCCCCACGAAAAAGCCCAGCCCAGTGCTGGGCTTTTCTCGTTCAGCGCCTGGGTTCCAGTACTTGCCACTGCTCCAGCCAGTCACGGCGGATGAACACCTGGCCGTGGGACCTGACGCGTCGCACCTCCTCCAGATCGAGATCGGCATACAGCCACTGACTGAGGGCGGGACAGAGTTCGCTACTCTGGGCGACCACCCCGTCCGCAGGCATGCCACGATCAGGAGGGACGAAGAGGCCTGCCCGGCCGACATTTTCGTCCAATGCCGGCGACCAGGGTGCCAAACCCACCGTCGGCGACTGCAAGACGGCGACCTGGTTTTCCAGCGCCCGGGCCTGGGCACCGACCCGCACTCGGTGAAAGCCGGCGACGGTATCGGTGCAACTCGGTACCAGGATCAGGTCCGCGCCCGCTTCGGCCAGATGACGGCCCAGCAGCGGGAATTCGCTGTCGTAGCAGATCAGGACGCCCACTCGACCTAGGGCCGTATCGAACGTCCGCAAGCCCTCGCGCCCTCCGACGATGTTCCACTCTTCCCGCTCGAAGCGGGTCATCATCAGCTTGTCCTGATAGCCCAGGCAGCCTTCGGGACCAAACAGCCAGGCCCGGTTGCGATACCGGCCGTCGTCGTCGAGGACCGGCAACGAGCCGGGTTGCAGGTAGAGCTGCAACCGGCGCGCGAGGTCTTCGCAGAGCGCGCGCCAGGCCGGGATCAAAGGCTGGATGCCGGCAATGGAGCCCTGCAGGTCGCTGCGCTCGCCAGGAGGCAGCTGACCGCTGAGCACCAGGCCGGCGTATTCGGGCAGCAGCAGGAGTTGGCTACCCCTGGCGGCGGCGGCCTCGCAGAGTTCTGTGAGGTGCGCGGCATAGGCGTCCCAGGTCTCCAGCAATTCGATGGCGTATTGGCAGGCGGCCAGGCGGATCATGGCAACTCCTTGAGCCAGAAGGTCATGGGTTTGGGCGATTCGGCCATCTCGTCGAGATCCTGCCAGAAGTAGTGGGTCAGCAATTTCGGATGCTCGACGAAGCCCTCGCCATGCCAGAGGCCGTGCAGAGGTCGATAACCTACTGGACGGCGCGGATGGTCATCCGGGCGCTGCACGGCGCAGAAGGCGCACCAGGTGAAGCGCCCCAATTGCCGGGCCCGCGCCTCGCGCTCGGCAAAGAAGCGCCGGCCGAATCCCTGGCCCCGATAGGCCGGCAGCAAGAGGGATTCACCGAAGTAGTAGATCCGTTCCACCGGCCAGCCCTGGGCGCGGAAGGGCTGCTGGAACTCCGCGGTCTCGTCCGCCAGCGGCAAGGCGGTCGCGGCACCCACCACCCGCCCGGCATCGCGAACCAACACGCAAAGGCTGTCCGGCGCCTCCGCATAGGTCTGCAGATAGCGGGACTCGTAGTCCAGAGTGCCGTCGTAGAGATAGGGAAACTCGCGAAAGACCGCGATGCGCAATTCGGCGAGTTCGGGAATCAGCGGGGTGATGGCAGCGCCGTGGAGGAGTTGGATGTCCATGGACTCTTCTGGTTAAGCAGGAGACGTGAATGGCTATGTCGGCCTCGTAGCGGCACCCTACCATGTGCGGGCAAAGCCATTTTTTCGTCCACGACAGGAACCGCCATGACCACGACCGACCTCATCGACGCCTACTACGCCGCCTTCAATGCCGGCGATATGGACATCTTTCTGGAGTTGCTCACCGAGGATGTGGTCCACGACATCAACCAGGGCGAGCGTCAGGTGGGCAAGGCCGCCTTCGCAGCCTTCATGGCGCACATGAATCGCTGCTATCGCGAACGCCTGACCGATTTGGTCGTTATGGCCGAACCCAGCGGGCGCCGCGCCGCCGCCGAATTCGTCATCCATGGCGAGTACCTGGCCAGCGACGAAGGCCTGCCACCGGCCAGCGGCCAGACCTATCGCCTGCCGGTGGGGGCCTTCTTCGAGATCCGCGACGGCAAGGTGGCGCGGGTGACCAACTACTACAACCTCAACGACTGGATCGCCCAGGTCGGCGGCTGACGTCCGTCAGTTGACGGGAGCACTGCCCGCCGGCAGGAGTCGCATGGAGACCACCCCTGACCCAGGAGTTTCCATGCCCACCCTTCCCAGCGATTCCGTCTGCAGCCTGGCCCCCGTCTTCGCCATCCAGCCCGATCAGGTCGAGGCCTTCAAGCGCCTGGGCGAGGCCATGCTGCAGCGCACCCAGAGCGAACCCGGCTGCCTCTACTACGGTTTCTGCTACGACGGCGCCACAGCGCGTTGCCGCGAGGGCTACCGCGATGCCCAGGCGCTGCTGGCCCACCTGGACAACGTCGGCGATCTGCTGGAACAGGCCCAGGCCATCGCCACCCTGGAGCGCTTCGAGGTATTCGGCGCGGCCGATCAGCTGGAGCAGCTACGCGAGCCGCTGGCGGCGCTGAACGCCCGCTTCTTCGTCATGGCCGCAGGCTTCCGCCGCTAGCCTGGGGTGGCTTCTGCGGCGGCGCCAGACGCGGCAGCAGCACCTTGAGAATGCGCTTGCGGGTCGGCACCACCAGCCGCTCCTGGAACAGCACGCAGAGCACCACCACCGCCAGCAGGAACAGCCAATACCATTCGATGGAATTGGTATAGGCCCCGGCGGCGGCGATGCAGACCTCGCGATTACCGCTGAGACAGGCTTTAAGATCGCCGCCGATCAACTGCTCCAGGGTCATGTAGATGCCCGACAGGGGCACGTGCAGGGCGAACATCGACAGCGAGGCCGCGCCCAGCCGCGGTGACCAGTGACGGATGCGCTCACTGGCCGGCTCCTGAGCCAGCGCGGCCAGGTAGACCAGGATCAGCTGTGACGGCAGGAACAGGCCGTTATGGAACAGGAAGTACCAGAACTTGGGCCCATGGGTGAACAGTGCCGTACCCAGGGCGAAGCTCAGGACCAGGTAGCTCGCCAAGAGCACCCGCTGCCGCTCCGACGGTGCCCAGCCTCGCTCGTACTGGCGGCGAAAGATGGCATACAGCAGGATGCCGGCGAGAAACTCCGGCAAACGGAACAAGGGCACCCGCTGCAGGAGGCCGGTGAAAGGCATGCCGTAGTTCTGGTTGGCGATCACCAGCAGCGGCGGGATCAGATAGAGCGCCCAGACCAGCAGCAACAGCTGCCAGGGACGTTCGCTGGTCATCAGCCGCGGTGCCAGCTTGGGAAAGGTCAGATAGAAGAAGAACAGCGCCGAGATCGACCAGAGCGGCGCATTGAAGGTGAGATAGTAGGGATTCCAGGCCTGCAGCATGAACAGTTGCAGCACGGCGTTGAAGGCCAGCTCCACGTTGGTCATGAAGTGCTGGAACAGCTCGGGGTTGGTCCGTGCCAGGGGCTCGTTGGTGTCGAACACCACGAAGCGGATGCTGGCCGTGGCTGCACCCGGCGGTATGCCGAGGCTGCCGATCCAGGTCACCACCGCCATCGCCAGCAGCAGCGCGAAGATATGGATCGGATAGAGGTTGGCGAATCTCTTGACCCAGAAGCTGCGCGCCGGCTCGCGCAGGCTGCCACGGCCGCAATAGACATGGGCGAGCAGAAAGCCGGAGAGCACGAAGAAGGTGCTGGTGGCGAAGAAGCCCATACTGGTGATCTCGTCCAGCAGGGGGATGGTCTTGCGCTCGGGATAGAAATGGATGGTGTGGTAGACGACCACATAGAAACCCATCAGGAACCTGAGCCACTCCAGACCGATGAAGCGGTGTTTATCTAAAGTCTGCACTAAGGCGTTACTCGTCTGGCCTCGTCCGCGGGACGATGGGTCCGGCCTACCTGCACCGGATCGGTTATGTTACCCGCACCTGACCACCAGGGCTGCTAACCGCGCCCCAGTACACCGATCACCAGGCGATCCAGCGAACCCCACAGCCACTCACGCGCCCGTCGCCACCAGGGACGACTGCGCCAGAATTCCAGGGTGATCTCGCGGCTCTGGGCGAAATCCTTGACGAAGCTGGCCGCCACCGCCTGGCTCAGACCACGATCCACCGCCTCGACATTGGCCTCCAGGTTGAATCTCAGATTCCAGTGATCGAAATTGCAGGAGCCAACGCTAACCCAGTGGTCCACCAGTACCATCTTGGCGTGGATGAACCTGGGCTGGTATTCGTAGATGCGCACGCCCGCGCGCAACAGGCTGCGGTAGTAGCGCTGCCCGGCGAAGCGCACCGGCGGATTGTCGGTATGGCGACCGGTGAGCAACAGGCGCACGTCGACGCCGCGCCGCGCCGCGCGCCGCAAGGCCCAGCGCACGCGCCAGGTCGGCAGAAAATAGGGTGTGGCGAACCAGATGCGCTCCTGACCACCCACCAGGGCGCGGATCAGCGCCTGCAGGATGTCGCGGTGCTGGCGGGCATCGGCATAGGCAACCCGGCCCTGCCCTTCCTGGGCAACGGGCGGCGGCGGTGGACGCTCGCGTCCCCGCCGCGGTCGCGGCTTCCAGGCGCGGCGGCGACGGACCGCTTCCCATTGCCGCTCGAACAGGGCCAGCCAGTCCGCCACCAGCGGACCCTGGATACGCACCATCACCTCGTGCCAGTTGCAGTCGCTCTTGGCCGGATCCCAGAAGTCATCGGTCGCGCCGCTGCCACCGACAAAGGCCTCTTCGCCGTCGATGACGAAGATCTTGCGATGATCGCGGTGCAGGTTGTGCAAGCCATGGCCGAAGCGCACGGGATTGAAGAGCCGCAGCTCGGCGCCCGCCTCTTCCAGCTGGCGGCGCAAACCGGCGTCCATCCGCAGGGTACCGAAGCCGTCGAACAGGCAGCGCACCACGACGCCCCGACGGGCCGCCTCGGTCAGCGCCACGAGCAGCTGCTCGGAGCAACTGCCGGCTTCCACCAGATAGAGTTCGACATCGATCTGGCGACTGGCACCAGCGATGGATTCGAGCATGGCCGGAAAGAACCGACCGCCGTCCACCAGCAATTCGAACCTGTTGTTTTCCCGCCATGGAAAGACGGCGCCCCGCATGCTTCCTACTCCGTGCCTGTGGCCATTGCATAAGAAGGCGCGGACGAAGGTTCGTTCAGTGGCGGTCGTGGTTTGGCTGGCGAGTGCCGGCCTGGGAAGTCTCGCCAGCCCTGGCACGCCGCCTGCCCGACGACCTGCGCCGATGGACGGCGGCGCGCCTAGAGCGTCGGCTCGGGGCGCCGGGAGATCCAGTCCACCTGCTGCGGGAAGCGTCCGGTCAGCTCGGCGCTCAATGGCCGGGAAACCAGGAAGCCCTGCATGATCTCGCAACCATGCTCAAGCAGCCAATCGCGCTGTTCCAGGGTCTCCACCCCTTCGGCGATGACCTCCAGATCCAGGTTGCGGCCCAGTTCGAGGATGGTGCTGACGATGGCGGCATCGCGCGAGGAATCCAGCATGTTGGCAATGAACAGCTGATCGATCTTGAGGGTATCCAGTTCGAAGTGACGCAGATAGGCCAGCGAAGAATAGCCGGTGCCGAAGTCGTCCACCGCGATACGCACGCCCAGCGCGCGCAGTTGTGACAGCTGCGCCCGGGTGTAGTCGATGTCGTGCATCAGCGCCGACTCGGTCACCTCGATTTCCAGCTGCTCCGGCCGCAGCTGGTGGGTCTCGATGATCTGGCGCAGACTCTCCGTCAGTTGCGGCATGCCGAATTGCACCGGGCTGAGGTTGATGCTCAGCAGCAGTTCGTCGCCATAGATCTCCTGCAGGGACTGCAGCTTGGTCGCGCCTTCGCGGAAGATCCAGTCACCGATGCGGTTGATCAGCCGGGTCTCTTCCAGCAGCGGGATGAAGACGCTGGGCGAGACCTTGCCGGCCACCGTGTGCTCCCAGCGCAGCAGCGCCTCGAAGCCACGCAGGCGACCGTCACGCAGATAGACCTGCGGCTGGTAGGCGAGGACGAAATCCTTGTTGTCGATGGCATTGCGCACGCTTTCTTCGAGCATCAGCCGGGAACGGGCACGGCCATTCATTTCCGGCGAGAAGAAACGGTATTGCTGACGACCGCCACGCTTGGCCTCGTACATGGCGATGTCGGCGGATCTCAGCAGGCCGTCCACGGTGTGGCCGCAGTCGGGATAGCTGGCGATGCCGATGCTGGCGCCCAGGCTGACCTCCATGCCGTCGATGCGATGCACCGTGGCCAGCAACTCCAGCAGCTTTTCGGCGACCCGGGCGGCATCCTCGGGATGCTCCAGGGAATCGAGCAGTGCGGTGAATTCGTCGCCGCCCATGCGCGCCAGGATGTCGTAGGGCCGCATGCAGCTCTTGAGCTGCTCGGCGACGATGCACAGCACCCGGTCACCCGCTTCGTGGCCGAGGGAATCGTTGATGCGCTTGAAGCCATCGAGATCGATGTAGAGCACGGCCATGCGCTTGCCGTTGCGGCCGCTACGCGCCAGCGCCGCTTCCAGCGTCTGGTTGAAGCCGCGGCGATTGAGCAGGCCGGTCAGGGCATCGGTGACGGCCTGGGATTCCAATTGGTCCTGCAACTCGCGCATGCGCGACATGTCCAGGGCGATGATGACCATGGCCCGTTGCATGCGTGGCAGCGGCGCACAGGACAGCGCCACCGGCAGGCTGTCGCCGCGATTGGTACGTAGGCGCGCGTCGTGCAGGCGATAGGTCTCGCGGCGGTCGTAGTGCTCCATGAAAGGCGAGGTCTGCCAGTCATCGAGACCGCTGCCGCCTTCGAGGAAGTCGAGAAAGTTGGCGTGTACCAGGTCGCTGACGCTGCACCTGAGCATGCGGGCGATGGCGGCGTTGGCGAAGGTCACCCGACCCTGCTCGTTGACGGTGAGGATGCCCTCGGCGGCGTTGTCGAGCAGCGAGTCGCTGAACGACTTGGCCAGCTCCAGTTGCTGGGTGGCCTGCAGCAACTCGCGGCGATTGCGCTCGTGATCGAGCAGCGAGCGTACTTTGTGCCTGAGGATGTTGGGATCGACGGGCTTGAGCAGGTAGTCCACCGCACCGGTGGCATAGCCACGCAGCACCGATTCGTAGGAGTGGGCTTCAGCGGAGACGAAGATGATCGGCGTGAAGCGGGTGCGCAGGTTGCTGCGCATGATGCGCGCCACCTCGAAGCCGTCCATGATCGGCATCTGGACGTCGAGCAGGACCAGGTCCACGGTTTCGTCCAGCAGGTATTGCAGGGCACGCTCACCCGAGGCGGCGGTGATCACCCGCCAGTTCCCGACCTCCAGTACGGCCTGCATGGCGAACAGGTTCTCCTGGCGGTCGTCGACCACCAGCAACACCGGGCCTTGTTCTGTCTGCGGCAACGGGCACTCCATCAAGCCTCTTCTCCCCGCGGCGTCTGCCGCCGTGCAGCAGCCATGCGCGGCTGGCTACCCCTTCCCTTCGTGTCCGTTATGCGATGTGTCGCTCCAACCCTACTAGCGTAGCAGCCGGACTGGCGTCTGCCGCCTGCAATTTGCCAGGAGGGACCCTTCGCGACGTCTATCAGAGCGCAAAACGAAAAAGCAGTTTCCGCAACCCTTCACCAAGGTGCGGAAACTGCGGGTCGCGGGCGACGAGCGGTTGTTACTGCGCGGGGGTGCCAGTGGCGCCGGGCAGAGGACGCAGATTGACCTCGACGCGGCGATTCTGCGCCCGGCCATCGGCGGTGGCGTTGGTGGCGATGGGCGCATCTGGACCGGCGCCACGGGTGCTCAACCGCGCCGTGGGTACGCCCTGGGCGGTCAGGTAGCCGGCGACATTCTGGGCGCGGCGCTGGGACAGTTCGACGTTGTGGGCGCGGCTGCCAGTGCTGTCGGTGTAGCCGACGATCTCGATGCTGTTCTGATCGAACTGCTTGAAGGAATTGGCCAGATCGTTCAGCGGCTTGTAGAAGCTGTTGGCGATATCGGCGGAATCGGTGGCGAAGGTGATGTTGCCCGGCATGATCAGCTTGATGTCATCGCCCTGACGCTGCACCTCGACACCGGTATTTTCCATCTGCCGACGCAATTCGGCTTCCTGGCGATCGGCGTAGTAACCGTAGCCGGCAGCGGCTGCGCCCACCGCAGCGGCGCCGATCAGCGCGCCCTTGCCTCGGTGGTTGTGATCGATGGCGGCACCGGCGACGGCACCGGCCAAGGCACCTAGGCCGCCGTACTTGGCGGTCTTGGAGGTACCACCGCTGACCTGACCCTGGTTTTCGTAGGGATTGGGGGATGCGCATCCAGCCAGGGTGGCCAGGGCCAGGCTGGCGAGAAGGATACGGGTGGGCAGCGCCATGTCTTTACTCCTTGAAATCCATCGCGGCGGACAGGGCCGCTCCTGGCAATTCTAGCTATGTGATCTGAATCGCAACTGAACGAGGCGGTAGCCACGGACACTTATCGCGATAGTGAGCCTCTAAGCCCACGATAGCCAGAATCGAAGATAGATAGCTTGCATATCGATTTTTTGCGATCTAAGGTTCGGTGCAACCCAATATGACGATACGACTGCGATGGACGAGATCCTCAAGGCCCTGGCTAATCCCCTGCGCTGTCAGATCCTGGGCTGGCTGCGTGATCCCCAGCAGTATTTTCCGCACCAGGAACACGACCTGGGGACGGGCGTCTGCGCCGGGCAGATCGAGGCACGCGCCGGCCTGTCGCAGTCCACGGTCTCGGCGCATCTGGCGGTATTGACCCGGGCCGGCCTGGTCACCACGCGGCGCATCGGCCAATGGGTGTTCTACCAACGCGACGAGGCCGCCATTCAGGCCTTTCTGCAACGTCTCGCCCGCGACCTCTAGTCTGCAAGGAATCCTGATGCCCGCTTCTCTCATCGTGCTGGCGCTGAGCGCTTTCGCCATCGGCACCACCGAATTCGTCATCATGGGGCTGCTGCCCAACGTCGCCGCCGATCTCGGCGTGTCCATCCCCAGCGCCGGCTGGCTGGTCACCGGCTATGCCCTGGGTGTGGCCGTCGGCGCGCCCTTCATGGCGCTGGCCACGGCCCACTGGCCGCGCAAGCGCGCCCTCCTCGCCCTGATGGGCATCTTCATCGTCGGCAACCTGCTCTGCGCGGTGGCCAGTGGCTACAACATGCTGATGCTGGCCCGGGTGGTCACGGCGCTCTGCCACGGTGCCTTCTTTGGCATTGGCGCTGTGGTGGCCGCGAGCCTGGTGCCGGAGAATCGCCGCGCCTCGGCGGTGGCCCTGATGTTCACCGGCCTGACCCTGGCCAATGTGCTGGGCGTGCCCCTGGGCACCGCCCTCGGCCAGGCCGCCGGCTGGCGTTCGACCTTCTGGGCGGTGGTGGCGATCGGCGTGGTCGCCCTGATCGGTCTCTGGCGGGTCCTGCCCACCGATCGCAACCAGCCGCGCGCCGATCTGCGCCGGGAGTTGCTCGCCCTGCGCGGCCTGGGCTTCTGGTTGGCGCTGTCGATGACAGTGTTCTTTGCGGCCTCCATGTTCGCCCTCTTCACCTATGTCGCGCCGCTGCTGCAGGAGGTCACCGGCGTCTCGCCCCGTGGCGTCACCGGCACCCTGCTGTTGATCGGCCTGGGCCTGACCCTGGGCAACTTCATCGGCGGTCGGCTGGCCGACTGGCGCCTGGCCACCAGCCTGGTGGGCATCTTCGTCGCCCTGGCGCTGACCTCCGCCGCCCTGCGCTGGACCGGCCAGGCCTTCCTGCCCGCCGAGATCACCCTCTTCCTCTGGGCCGCGGCCGCCTTCGCCGCCGTACCGGCCCTGCAGATCAACGTGGTCACCTTTGGCAAGGACGCGCCGAATCTGGTCTCGACCCTCAACATCGGCGCCTTCAACGTGGGCAATGCCCTTGGCGCCTGGGTCGGCGGCCTGGTGATCGACCACGGTCTGGGTCTTACCGCGGTACCCCTCGCCGCCAGCGGGCTCGCCCTGCTGGCCCTCATCGCCACCCTGCTGACCGCCAGCCAGGCCCGCAAGAGCGGCCTGGCGACCGCCAGCTAATCAAGAGAGCTAGCCATGACTCAGCTGTTCGAGCCGATCAAGATCGGCGCCCTGGAACTGCCCAACCGCGTCATCATGGCGCCCCTCACCCGCTGCCGCGCCGAACCGGGCCGGGTTCCGGGCGATCTGATGGTCGAGTACTACGTGCAACGCGCATCCGCCGGCCTGATCATCACCGAGGCTACCTCGGTAGATCCCATGGGCGTGGGTTATCCCGACACCCCCGGCATCTGGTCCGACGCCCAGGTGGCCGGCTGGCAACGGGTGACCACTGCCGTGCACAAGGCCGGTGGCCGCATCGTGCTGCAACTCTGGCATGTGGGCCGCATCTCCGACCCCCGCTACCTCGACGGCGAACTGCCGGTGGCGCCGAGCGCCATCGCCGCCCAGGGCCACGTCAGCCTGCTGCGCCCCAAGCGTGACTATGTCACCCCGCGGGCACTGGAAACCGCCGAGATCCCCGGTATCGTCGCCGCCTATCGCCATGGCGCCGAGAACGCCAAGCGCGCCGGGTTTGATGGCGTCGAGGTCCATGGGGCCAACGGCTATCTGCTTGACCAGTTCCTGCAGAGCGACACCAACCAGCGCACCGACAACTATGGCGGCTCCATCGAGAATCGCGCCCGGCTGCTGCTGGAAGTGACCGATGCCTGCATCGATGTCTGGGGTGCTGATCGCGTCGGCGTGCACCTGTCCACCCGTGGCGACATGCACACCATGGGCGACAGCGACCCCGCCGCCACCTTCGGCCATGTCGCCCGCGAACTGGGCCAGCGCCAGGTCGCCTTCATCTGCATCCGCGAAGCGGCCGGCAGCGACAGCCTGGGCCCGGACCTCAAGGCGGCCTTCGGCGGCGTCTACATCGCCAACGAGAAATTCGACAAAGCCAAGGCCAATGCCTGGCTGGACGAAGGCAAGGCCGATGCCGTGGCTTTCGGCGTGCCCTTCATCGCTAACCCGGACCTGCCGCAACGCCTGGAGCAGGATGCCCCGCTCAATGAGCCGCACCCGGATACCTTCTACAGCAAGGGCCCGGTAGGCTACATCGACTATCCGCGGCTGTAATTTTCCCGCCGACAAGAAAAGCCCGCCGATTGGCGGGCTTTTTCATGGGGATTCAGGTTTATCGCGGCCATGGGCCGCTCCTACGGTAATGTCTGAACCTGTAGGAGCGACTGCATCGGCGGACCGTCATGGCAGTGATGCCCCTAACGTCCCGGCATCAACCGTAGGTTGGGCTGAGACGGTTTTATCGTCGAAGCCCAACAGTCATGGGCACGGCCCACCCATGTTGGGGTTCGCTGCGCTCAGCGTCAACCTACGTCAGGAGCCGTAGGTTGGGTTGAGACGGCTCCATCGTCGAAGCCCAACAGGCACGAGCACGGTGCACCCCTGTTGGGCTTCGCTGCGCTCAGCGCCAACCTACGTCAGGAACCGCAGGTTGGGTTGAGACGGTTTCATCGTCTAAGCCCCACAGTCACGAGCACGGACCATTCATGTTGGGCTTCGCTGCGCTCAGCGCCAACCTACGTCAGGAGTCGTAGGTTGGGTTGAGACGGCTCCATCGTCGAAGTCCAACAGCCACGAGCACGGGCCACCGTGTTGGGCTTCGCTGCGCTCAGCGCCAACCTACGTCAGGAGCCGTAGGTTGGGTTGAGACGGCTCCATCGTCGAAGCCCAACAGGCACGAGCACAGTGCCTACCTGTTGGGCTTCGTTGCGCTCAGCGCCAACCTACGCCGGTGTAGCCCAGAACGCGCGGATCGCCGCCACGCCCTGGGCGCCGGCCTGCCAGGCGCCGGTGAGGTCGGCATCGCCCAGCCCTCCCAGCAGATAGGCCGGCAGGTTGCAGTCGGCCAGCAGTTGCTGGGCCTTGACCCAGCCCAAGGTCGGGGCGCCGGGGTGGCTGGCGGTGGGCATCACCGGCGACAGAGTGACGAAATCCACCCCCATCTGCTGAGCCAGGGCCAGTTCTTCGGCGTCGTGGCAGGAGGCCGCCAGCAGGCGCTGTTCCGGAAAGGGTCGCCCATTGGGCGCATAGCGACGCAACTGCTCGGCGGTCAGGTGCCAGCCGGCCGCGGGGAAGTCGCCCAGCCACTCCAGCGGGCCCTTGAGCATCAGCTGGGCGCGGCCGGTGCAGAGCCCCTGGACGTCGCCGGCCAGGTCGCGGTACTGGGGATCGAAGTTGTCCGGCGTGCGCAGCTGGACCAGGCGGATGCCGCTGTCCAGCGCTCGATGCAGGCCGTTGAGCAACTCCGCGGTGGTCAGCTCGCCGGGGGTGATGAGATAGCGGTCTGGCAGCCGCGCCGCCTGGACGATGGGTCGGTTGGCTGCGGGAAAGTCATAGTCGAGCAGCGCGCGCGGGGCGACCCAGGTCAAGGGCTGGCCCTCGGCGCCGTGGGCCTTCCCGGTGAAGGCGTCCACCTGCCAGACGTCCAGCAGCACCGCCTGGTCGGGATAGTCGTGGCGGACCTGCAACAGCGGGCGGGCCGCAGTCACCCTGATGCCCAGCTCCTCGGCCAGCTCGCGTTCGAGCGCTACGGCCGGGGCCTCACCGGCCTCGACCTTGCCCCCCGGAAATTCCCAGAGTCCGCCCTGGTGCTTGTGCGCCGGACGCTGGGCGATAAGGATCTGCCCCTGGGGATCGCGAATCACCGCGGCAACCACATGCAGACGAGTCATGCGCTCTGCTCCTCCGTTTCAGCCTCCGCCAACCAGCGCTGGAAGGCCGGCCAGGCGTAGATGGTTTCGACATAGGCGGCCGCCTCGGCCGACAGTTCCACCCCGTAGCTGCGGAAGCGGCTGGCGACCGGGGCATAGAAGGCATCGGCGATGGTCGGCGTACCGAACAGATAAGGGCCTTGCTGGCCATAGCGCTCGCGGCATTCGCGCCACAGGCGCTGGATGCGCTGGATGTCTTCCACCGCCTCGGCGGTGGTCGACTTCAGCCGCTGGCGGCGACGCAGGTCCATGGGCAGCTCGCGGCGCAGGGCCAGGAAGCCACTGTGCATCTCGGCGCACAGCGCCCGGGCATGGGCGCGGGCCAGGGTGTCCGTCGGCCACAGCTCGGCATCGGGATAGGCCTCGGCGAGATACTCGACGATGGCCAGGGAATCCCAGATAGTGCCCTCGGCCAGTTTGAGCACCGGCACCTTGCCGGTCGGTGACTGGGCCTTGAGCAAGGCGCGGCTGTTGGGGGTATAGAGCGGAATCGCCACCTCTTCATAGGGGGCGCCGCTGAGCTCCATGGCCAGCCAGGCTCGTAGCGACCAGGAGGAGAAGTTCTTGTTGCCGATCACGAGTTGCAGCTGGGACATGCGGGGATTCCTCGAAACGATGCGGCCCCGGCGGACCGCGCGCAGGCGCCCGCCAGGCGGCGGACGCCGAAGCGCCGGGTAGCCGTCAGGTACGGTACTCGGCGTTGATCTTCACATAGTCGTGGGAGAGGTCGGTGGTCCAGATGGTCTCGCTGTGGCTGCCGCGACCCAGCTCGATGCGGATCTCGATCTCGGCCTGGGCCATGACCCGCGCGCCCTGCTCTTCGGTGTAGGTGGCCGCGCGACCGCCCTGCTGGCAGATCTGCACGCCACCAAGGGAGACGTCGATCAGGCTGACATCCAGCTGGGGCACGCCGGCCCGGCCGACGGCGGCGAGGATGCGGCCCCAGTTGGGATCGGAGGCGAACAGCGCGGTCTTGATCAGCGGCGAGTGAGCGACGGCGTAGCCGACGTCCAGGCACTCCTGGGCATTGCCGCCGCCATTGACCTGCACGGTGACGAACTTGGTGGCACCCTCGCCGTCCCGCACGATGGCCTGGGCCAGTTCGGCGAACACCGAGAACACCGCCTCGCGCAGCTGCTCGAAGGCCGCACCGCTGGGCTGGGCGATTTCCGCCATGGCCGCCTGGCCGGTGGCAACCAGCATGCAGCAGTCGTTGGTGGAGGTGTCGCCATCGATGGTGATGCGGTTGAAGGAGCGATTGGCGGCATCGGCCAGCAGGTCCTGCAGCAGGCCCCGGGCGACCTTGGCGTCGGTGGCCACGTAGCCGAGCATGGTCGCCATGTTCGGCTTGATCATGCCGGCGCCCTTGCTGATACCGGTCACGGTAACGGTGGTGCCGTCCACCTGGAACTGGCGGCTGGAGCCCTTGGGCAGGGTGTCGGTGGTCATGATGCCGGTGGCGGCAGCGGCCCAGTTGTCTTCGGCCAGATCGGCCAGGGCGGCCGGCAGCGCGGCTTCGATCTTTTCCACCGGCAACGGCTCGCCGATCACGCCGGTGGAGAACGGCAGCACCGCTTCCTCGCCGACGCTGGCCAGAGTCGCCAGGGTCTTGGTGGTGCGCTCGGCCGCGGCCAGGCCAGGCTGGCCGGTACCGGCGTTGGCATTGCCGGTGTTGGTCAGCAGGTAGCGGACGGGGCCAGCGAAGCGCTGGCGGGCAATGATGACCGGCGCCGCGCAGAAGGCGTTCAGGGTAAAGACCCCGGCCACGCTGGAGCCTTCGGCACAGCGCATCACCACCACATCCTTGCGCCCGGGACGCTTGATGCCGGCAGAGGCGATACCGAGTTCGAAACCGGGAACCGGGTGCAGCGTGGAGAGCGGACCGAGACCGACAGCCATGGGAAAACTCCAGTGAAAGAAAAGGAAACGCCGCGAGCGGAAAACCGGTCGCGGCGTGGAAATCAGCCTTCCAGCGCCCGCCTCGCCCAGCCTGGGCAAGGGGCGCAGACAGCCTAGCGGGTGGAGTTTACAACCTGTCGGCGGCTATGCCGACCGGTTGCCGTCGCCGCGGCTGCCTGGGCAGGTCTCAGTCGAGCTTGCCGTGGCACTGCTTGTACTTCTTGCCGGAACCGCAGGGGCACGGCTCGTTGCGACCGATCTTCTGGTCGTTGCGCTGGGGCTGCAAGGGCACCACGGTGTCCTCGCCCTGCTCGTCCTCGAGCACCTCGGGGTCGACCAGCGAAGGCGCCTCGGCGTGCTGGAACTGCATACGCTCGGCCAGGGCTTCGGCCTCGCGGCGCATGCGCTCCTCTTCCTCGACCGGATCCTCGCGGCGCACCTGGACGTGGGACAGCACGCGGATGGTGTCGCGCTTGATGCTTTCCAGCAGCTCCTGGAACAGGGTGAAGGACTCGCGCTTGTATTCCTGCTTGGGGTTCTTCTGGGCGTAGCCGCGCAGATGGATACCGTGGCGCAGGTGGTCCATGGTGGTGAGGTGGTCCTTCCAGAGGTCGTCGACCACCCGCAGCAGCATCTGCTTCTCGAAGTTGCGCAGGGCCTCGCGACCGGCCATGTCTTCCTTTTCTAGGTAGGCAGCTTCGAGCTGCTCGAGGATCTTCACCCGCAGGGTGTCCTCGTACAGCTTGTCATCCTCGTCCAGCCACTGACCGATGGGCAGTTGCAGGCCGAAGACGCTGTAGATCTCGGCTTCCAAGCCGGGCACGTCCCACTGCTCGGGCAACGACTGCGGCGGGATGTGCTCGTTGATCACCTGGGTCAGGGTTTCCTCGCGGAAGCCCTTGATGGTGTCGCCGACGTCTTCGTTGGCCAGCAGGGTGTCGCGCATGTGATAGATCACCTTGCGCTGCTCGTTGGCCACGTCATCGTATTCCAACAGCTGCTTGCGGATGTCGAAGTTGCGGCCTTCGACCTTGCGCTGCGCCTTTTCGATGGCGTTGGTGACCATGCGGTGCTCGATGGCCTCGCCGCCCTGCATGCCCAGGGCCTTCATGAAGTTCTTCACCCGGTCGGAGGCGAAGATGCGCATCAGGCTGTCTTCCAGCGACAGATAGAAGCGGCTGGAACCCGGGTCGCCCTGGCGACCGGCACGGCCGCGCAGCTGATTGTCGATCCGGCGGGATTCGTGGCGCTCGGAGGCGATCACGTGCAGGCCACCAGCGTCGATGACCTGCTTGTGGCGCGCCTGCCAGGCGGCCTTGATCGCGGCGATCTGCTCCTCGGTGGGATTCTCCAGGGCCGCGACTTCCACTTCCCAGTTGCCGCCGAGCAGGATGTCGGTACCGCGACCGGCCATGTTGGTGGCGATGGTCACGGCGCCCGGACGACCGGCCTGGGCGATGATCTCGGCTTCGCGCTCGTGGTACTTGGCATTGAGCACCTTGTGCTCAATGCCGGCCTGGGTCAGCAGCTGGTCGACGTACTCGGAGCTCTCGATGGAGGCGGTACCCACCAGCACCGGACGGCCTTCGGCCTGGCACTGCTTCACGTCCTCGATGATCGCCTGGTACTTCTCGGCCTGGGTCAGGTAGACCAGGTCGTTGAAGTCCTTACGGGCGACCTCGCGGTGGGTCGGGATCACCAGCACGTCGAGGTTGTAGATCTGGCGGAACTCGAAGGCCTCGGTGTCGGCGGTACCGGTCATGCCACCGAGCTTGTTGTAGAGGCGGAAGTAGTTCTGGAAGGTGGTCGAGGCCAGGGTCTGGCTCTCGGGCTGGATCGGCAGTCCTTCCTTGGCCTCGATGGCCTGGTGCAGGCCTTCGGAAAGACGGCGACCCGGCATGGTCCGGCCGGTGTGCTCGTCGATCAGCAGTACCTGGTCCTGCTGGACGATGTACTCGACGTTGCGATGGAACAGGGTATGGGCGCGCAGACCGGCGAACACGTGGGTCAAGAGGCCCAGGTTGTGCGCCGAATAGAGGCTCTCGCCCTCGGCCAGCAGCCCGACTTCGGTGAGCATCTCCTCGATGTACTGGTGACCCAGTTCGGTGATCTCCACCTGGCGGGTCTTTTCATCGATGGTGTAGTGGCCGACCTGGGTCGGATTGCCTTCCTCTTCCTCGATGTGCTGCTGCAGACGCGGGATCAGCAGGTTGATCTTCTGATAGAGCTCGGAGCTGTCTTCGGCCTGGCCGGAGATGATCAGCGGAGTCCGGGCTTCGTCGATGAGGATGGAGTCCACCTCGTCGACCACCGCGAAGTTCAGCTCGCGCTGGTACTTCTCGGCCATGCTGAAAGCCATGTTGTCGCGCAGATAGTCGAAGCCGAATTCGTTGTTGGTGCCGTAGGTGATGTCCGAGGCATAGGCGGCGCGTTTCTCTTCCGGCGGCTGGAACGGCAGGATGATGCCCACCGACAGGCCGAGGAATTCGTACAGCGGCCGCATCCAGTTGGCGTCGCGGCGGGCCAGGTAGTCGTTCACCGTGACCACGTGGACGCCCTTGCCGGACAGCGCGTTGAGATAGACCGGCAGGGTGCCCACCAGGGTCTTGCCCTCACCGGTACGCATCTCGGCGATCTTGCCTTCGTGCAGCGCGGCGCCGCCGATCAGCTGGACGTCGAAGTGACGCATGCCCATAACGCGCTTGCCCGCCTCGCGGACCACCGCGAAGGCTTCCGGCATCAGGGCATCGAGGGACTCGCCCTTGGCCACACGCTGCTTGAATTCCTCGGTCTTGGCGCGCAGTTGCTCGTCGCTCAGGGAGGCAATCTGGGATTCCAACGCATTGGTGGCCACCACGACCTTGCCTAGGCGTTTGACATCTCGTTCGTTCTTGCTTCCAAAGAATTTCTTCAACAAAGGCGCAAACATATCGACTGGAATTCTTCCGCTGGAATGAGGGGAGCGAAACGGGCGGCAAGGCCTCTGCAGAGCCTGGCCAGACGCCTGGGCGCGGGGGTTGAAACCCGCGGTGTCCCGCAATGGTAATCGGGCATTCTACTCGGAAATGCCGATGAGGAAAGAACGACGGGCCCCTGGCCGCCAGGACGCCAGAGCGATCTGTTACCATCGGCGTCCTCTCTTCGCCCATCGCGAGTCCTGCGCATGGCCTTTCGTCCGCTCAACGCCGTCGCTCCCGCTGCCCTGCTGCGCCAGGCCAAACCGCTCAAGGCGCTGTTTCGCGAGGCCGAGCGACTGGGTCGGCTGCAACAATTGTTGGAAGAGCAGCTGCAACCCGCTGCCCGCCCCCATTGTCGGGTGGCCAGCTGGCGCGAGGGCACGCTGCTGCTAGTGGTCAACGACGCCCACTGGGCGACGCGGCTGCGCTATCAACAGCGCCGTCTGCTCCGGCTGCTGCAACAGGCGCCGGAGTTCGTTGGCCTGACGCGTCTGCAGTTCAAGATGCAGCCGAGTCCTGGCGTCGCCACCCGCGCCCGGCCGGTGCGCCAGGTCAGCCAGGTGGGCGCCGACAGCCTGCGTGAAGTCGCGGCCGGGATCCGCGACCCCAAGCTCAAGGCCGCCTTGGAGCGGCTGGCCAGTCGCACCGGCCAGGTCGCGGACTAGGCCTCAGGCCTTGGCCACCGCCCGCTCGAAGGCGGCGCGGATGCGGTCTTCCGGCAGGTCCATGCCGATCAGCACCACACGACTTTCGCGCTCTTCGCCTGGGAGCCAGTCACGCTCCCAGTCGGCGGCATAGATCTGCTGCACGCCCTGGAACAGCAGGCGGCGGTCCTCGCCGGCGATATTCAGCAGACCCTTGTAGCGCAGTAGGTCACAGCCGAGGGTATTGAGCAGCATCTCCATCACGCTGCTGATCTTGGCCTGGTCGAAGGGCCGGGACTCGCGGATGGCGATGGACTGGATGCGCTCGGTAAGGCTGACCGCTTCCGACACCGGCCGCAGCGGGCGGAACAGCGTCGGTGGCGCCAGGTCTTCGTCGTGCAGGTTGAAGCCGCGGATGTCCAGCAACTCCGCCAGCTCGATGCGGCCGTGGTCGACATGGCGAATCGGCGCGCGACGATTGATGCGTTGCAGGCGATTCTCCAGCGCCTCGACGGCCGCCGGTTCGGCCAGGTCGAGCTTGGTCAGCAGCAGGCGATCGGCGAAACCGATCTGCGCCTGCAGCAGCGGATCGCTCAGCTGCTCGCTGGCGTGGACGGCGTCCACCAGGGTCAGCACCCCATCGAGCAGATAACGCTCGCGCAGGAGGTCGTCGGTAAAGAAGGTCTGGGCCACCGGACCGGGATCGGCCAGGCCCGTGCATTCCACAACCAGGCGCTCGAAGTCCAGCTCGCCGCTGTCCAGCCGCTCCAGCAGCACGGTCAGGGCATAGGCCAGGTCCTTGCTGCCGGTGCAGCAGACGCAGCCGTTGGCCACCTTCATCAGTTGCACGGCACCGGCGTCTTCGAGCAATTCGCCGTCGACGTCCAGGGCGCTGAATTCGTTTTCGATCACGGCGATCTTGAGACCATGCTCGGCTTGCAGGATGTGCTTGAGCAGGGTGGTCTTGCCGGCGCCGAGAAAGCCGGTCAGGACGGTGACGGGGATGGGTTCGTGCATGGAAACTCCAGACAGAAAGAGGCCGGGCTTGGAGCCCGGCCTTAGAACCTGCTCACGATCTCGCGAGCTAGAGACAAACAAGGCGAAAATGGCTGAGGAAGCGGATCGGACTCGCGCTCGAGTTTACGAGTGGTAAATGAGCATTCCGACGGGGCTGGCCTTCCAGGGCATTTTCAACGCCGTTTGGCCGACGCGCAGCAGATCGTGAACAGGTTCTTAGGGTGATCCTGGGTCAGCAGCAGCGGATGGCGCCCGACTTGCCGCCACCGTAGCGCGCCTCCTGGCGCTCACGGAAGAAGGCTTCGTAGCTCATCACCGGCTGGTCCGGGTGCTTGCCGCGCATGTGCTCGACATAGGTGTCGTAGTCGGGCATGCCCACCAGCATCTTGGCGGCCTGCCCGAGGTATTTGCCCATGCGACCCAGGTCATTGAACATGAAGATTCTCCTTTAGGCGCCCGCTACCGGCTGGAAGGGGGTCTCGCGATCGGTCCGCTCGGGCTTGGCCAGCGCAGCGCGACCGACCTTGATGGAAAAGAACAGGATGCTCATCACCACCACCAGGAACAGCACCGACAGGGTGGCGTTGGTGTAGGCGTTGAAGACGATGTGCTGCATCTGTTCCATGCTCTTGGCCGGGGCGATCACCTGCCCCTGGGCCATGGCGGTGCTGTACTTCTTGGCCAGGGCCAGGAAGCCGACCGCCGGATTCGAATCGAACAGCTTGATCAGGCTGGCGGTGGTGGTGCAGATCAGCAGCCAGACGGCCGGCACCAGGGTGACCCAGACATAGCGCTGGCGCTTCATCTTGATCAGCACCACCGAGCCCAGCATCAGGGCGATACCGGCGAGCATCTGGTTGGAGATACCGAACAGCGGCCAGAGGGTGTTGATGCCACCCAGCGGATCGACCACGCCCTGATACAGCAGCCAGCCCCAGAGGGCGACGCAACCGGCGGTGCCGATGACGTTGGCGGTCCAGGAGTCGGTCTTCTTCAGCGCCGGCACGAAGCTGCCCAGCAGGTCCTGCAGCATGAAGCGTCCGGCGCGGGTACCGGCGTCCACCGCGGTGAGGATGAACAGCGCCTCGAACAGGATGGCGAAGTGGTACCAGAAGGCCATGGTGTTCTCGCCCGGCAGCACGTTGTGCATGATCTGGGCGATGCCCACCGCCAGGGTGGGAGCACCACCGGCACGGGCCAGGATGGTGTGCTCACCGATCTCGGTGGCGGTGGCCTGCAGCATCTCGGGCGTCACCACGAAGCCCCAGGTGCTGATCTTGGCGGCCACCGACACCACGTCGGCGCCGACCACGGCGGCCGGGCTGTTCATGGCGAAGTAGACGCCCGGCTCGATCACCGAGGCGGCGACCATGGCCATGATGGCGACGAAGGACTCCATCAGCATGGCGCCGTAGCCGATGTAGCGGGCATGGGTTTCCTTGGCGATCAGCTTGGGCGTGGTGCCCGAGCTGATCAGCGCATGGAAGCCGGACACCGCGCCACAGGCGATGGTGATGAACAGGAAGGGGAACAGGGTGCCCTTCCAGACCGGGCCGGTGCCGTCGACGAACTGGGTCAGGGCCGGCATCTTGAGCATCGGCATGGTCACCAGGATGCCGATGGCCAGGGCGATGATGGTGCCGATCTTGAGGAAGGTGGACAGGTAGTCACGCGGAGCCAGCACCAGCCAGACCGGCAGCACGGCGGCGACGAAGCCGTAGCCGATCAGCATCCAGGTGATCTGCACGCCGGTGAAGGTGAAGGCCGGACCCCAGACCGGATCGGCGGCGACCAGGCCGCCCACCCAGATGGACGCCAGCAGCAGCACCACCCCGATCAGCGAGATCTCGCCGATGCGACCGGGGCGGATGTATCTCATGTAGACGCCCATGAACATGGCGATCGGCAGGGTGGCGATCACCGTGAACATGCCCCAGGGGCTCTCGGCCAGGGCCTTGACCACGATCAGCGCCAGCACCGCGAGGATGATGATCATGATCAGGAAGCAGCCGAACAGGGCGATGGTGCCAGGGATGCGTCCCATTTCCTCGCGCACCATGTCGCCCAGGGAGCGACCGTTGCGGCGGGTGGAGAGGAACAGGATCATGAAGTCCTGCACCGCGCCGGCGAAGACCACCCCGGCGATCAGCCAGAGGGTGCCGGGCAGATAGCCCATCTGGGCGGCGAGCACGGGACCGACCAGCGGACCGGCACCGGCGATGGCGGCGAAGTGATGGCCGAAGAGGATGTGCTTGTTGGTGGGGACGTAGTCCAGGCCGTCGTTGTTGAGCACGGCGGGCGTGGCCCGTCTGGCGTCGAGGCCCATCACCTTGGTGGCGATGAACAGGCTGTAGTAGCGGTAGGCAACGAGGTAGATCGCCACGGCGGCGACCACAATCCAGAGGGCGTTGATCGCTTCGCCTCGACTCAGCGCCACGGTACCCAGCGCGAAGGCGCCCAGTACGGCAACGGCGAACCAGGCTAGATGGCTGGCCATTCGGGTCATGCTTGTTCTCCTGCCGCGCATCTGTGACCGCGGCGATACTTGTTATTGTGAGAGCCCACAGCGGAGCCATATTACTATCGGCGGCTCGACGCGACAGCGAAATTCGCAGAACTACCCAAGGCCCGCTACGTAGTTCTACGTAGCGGGCAGTCCGGACAGGTGCCGATGCAACTCAAATACAAGATGGTCGCCCTCGGCCTCCTGCCGCTCCTGCTGGCGGTGGCAGCGGTCTGCCTGGTGGTGTTGGAACAGAGCCAGCGCCTGGGCGAGCAGCAGGCGCGCCTGCTCGAACACAGCATCCTCGGCAGCAAGAAGACCGAGTTGCGCAACTATGTGGAGATGGGCGTCAGTGCCATCCAGCCCCTGTATGGCAGCGGCCGCGACGACGACGAAACCCGGGCCAGGGTACTGGCGCTGCTGGCCAGTCTGAATTTCGGCAGCGACGGCTACTTCTTCGTCTACGACCAGCATGGCCGCAACCTCATGCATCCACGCCAGCCCGAATTGGTCGGGCGCGACCTCTGGCAACTGACCGACGGCAACGGCCTGCTGGTGATCCAGGCGCTGCTCAAGAGCGCCCGCGAAGGCGACGGCTTCCAGCGCTATGGCTGGCAGAAGCCTTCCAGTGGGCAGATGGCGGAAAAGCTGGCCTACGTGACCCAGCTAGAACGTTGGGGTTGGGTGCTGGGCACCGGCCTCTATCTGGATGACGTGGACGCCGCCCTCGCCCAGGTCCGCCACGACGTGGCCGCCGGCATCCGCACGACCCTGTTGGCCAGCGCCGGGGTGGCCCTGGTGGCGGTGCTGCTGGTATTCGCCGGCGGACTGACGCTCAACGTCAGCGAACATCGCCTGGCCGATCGCAAGCTCAAGCAGCTGACCCAGAGGCTCATCACCTCCCAGGAAGAGGAACGCTCCCGACTGTCACGGGAATTGCACGACGGCATCAGCCAGTTGCTGGTGTCCATCAAATTCCAGTTCGAGCTGGCCAGCCGCGAGCTCGGCGCGAGCAAGCCCAGCGCCGGCGAGACCCTGCGCGAAGGCACCCAGCGCCTGGCGGCGGCCATCGGCGAGATCCGTCGCATCTCCCACGACCTGCACCCTTCGCTGCTGGATACCCTCGGCCTGCCTGCCGCCCTGGGCCAGCTGGTGGAGGAGTTCCGCCAGCGCAGCGGCCTGAACGTGGACTATCGGCAGACCCTCGACGACAGTCCCGCCGGCGGCGACATGGACGTCGCCCTGTTCCGTATCGTCCAGGAGGCCCTGACCAACATCGAACGCCATGCCGCGGCCCAGCGGGTGGTCATCGACCTGCAGCGGCGCGGGCGCTGGATCTGCCTGACCGTGCACGATGATGGCCGCGGCTTCGATACCGGCCAGGTGGAGCGCCTCAGCGGCGGCATCGGCCTGCGTAACATCCGCGAGCGGGTGGAGCTGTTCGGCGGTCGTTGCGCCATCCAGTCCGGGCCCGGCGGCACGACCCTGGACGTGGTTCTGCTACGCTCGGACCTCCCGGCCGACGAGGAAAGCCCGACATGACGCCCATCCGCATCCTCCTGGTCGACGACCATGCCCTGGTCCGCGCCGGCGTGCGAGCGTTGCTGGGCACCATCGAGCGCTTCGCGGTGGTCGGCGAGGCCGGCAGCGGCGCGGAAGCCCTCGACCTGCTGGCGCGTCTCGATCCGGACATCCTGCTGGTGGACATCGGCCTCAAGGACATCAACGGCCTGGAGTTGACTGCCCTGATCGCCGAACGCGCACCCCGTGCCCGGGTGTTGATCCTGAGCATGTACGACAATCGCGAATACGTCAGTACCTCGCTGCGGGTGGGCGCGGCCGGCTATGTACTCAAGGATGCCCCCTCGGAGGAAATCATCGCCGCGGTGGAAGCCCTGGCGGTCGGCGGACGCTTCTACAGCAGCGCCATCGCGGCCCGCCTGGGTGAAGGGGGGACCCACGAAGGGGAACTCACCCCCCGGGAACGCCAGGTGCTGTTGCTCATGGCCCAGGGCCTCAACAACAAGACCATGGCGCAGCAGCTGGGGCTCAGCGTGCGGACGGTGGAGACCCATCGCCTGAGCATCCGCCGCAAGCTGGACCTCCAGAAGCCGGCCGATCTGGTCCGCCATGCGCGCGAGTACGGCTGGCGCCCCGAAGGTGCGTCCAACGTCTGACCAGCAGGCCGCTGCTCGCGCCCAGGCGACCAATGAGCCCTCTCCTTCTGGCTCCGCCGGTCACCGCCGGCTACCCTTCCAGGAGTAGTCGATACGAGACGGCCCCGGTCGTCTACAGTGATCAGGAAACCTCAGGAAGACCTTCCATGAACGACACCAACGAGCGTCGCCGCTTTACCCGTTTCACCTTCGATGCCCCTGCGCAGTTGCACCAGGGTGAGCGCCAGTGGGCGGCGCCCGTGGACGACATCTCGCTCAAGGGCGTGCTGCTGGCCCGACCTGCCGATTGGTCGAATCAGTCACGCGCGGCCTATGAGTTGCGCATCCGGCTCAATGACGAGACCGAGGTGACCATGGGCGTGGAGCTGGTACGGGAAACCCCGGAGCAACTGGCCTTCGCCTGTCGCCAGATCGACCTGGACTCCATCAGCCACCTGCGCCGGCTGGTGGAGCTGAACCTCGGCGACGAGACCCTGCTGGAGCGCGAGTTGGCGGCGTTGGGTACGCCCTGAGCGAGGCCTTGCCAAGGTGGGTCGAGCCAAAGCGAAGCCTACGATGCGCGAATTCGACCCTGGCTGTTGGGCTTCGACGGTGGAGCCGTCTCAACCCAACCTACTGCATCGATAGCCTCGTAGGTTGGGTTGAGCGAAAGCGAAGCCCAACGGCGCTTAGAACTCCAGATGCAAGCCCACCACCAGCCGGGCGTCGTGGGTGTCTTCGCCCTCTTCCCGCGCCATGGCAGCGGTGTTGCCGTGGGTGGCGTTCCAGGACACCCCGACATAGGGCGCCACCTCCGGGGTCACCTGATATCTCAGGCGCAGCCCGGCTTCGCTTTCGGCGAAGCCGGCGCCCTGGCCGCGGGCCTCGTCGTTGCGACCGTAGAAATTGAGCTCGGTGTGGGGCTGCAGGATCAGCCGCTGGGTCAGGGCCCAGTCGTATTCGGCCTCCAGGCGCAGGGCGGTCTGGTTGTTCTCGCCAAGGAAAGCGGTGATCTCGATGTCGAGATCCTCGGGATCGTGCTCCTGGATCCCCAGGGCGGCCCAGGTCTGCGGCGAGCCGGGTTTGAAATCCTGGCGAATGCCGGCCACGCTGCCCCAGCCCTTGGCCAGCGCGTGCCCCCAGAGGGCCTGCACCTCGGCCTGCTCGGTGTGGCCATTGGTGCGTTCGCCCTGGCTGCGGAAATCCAGCCGATTGGCGCCACCGCCAAGGGCCCAGCCTTCCAGATCCCAGTTGAAGACACTACCCTCGTCGGCGTGCTGCCATTCCAGCTGATCCACCTCCAGGCTGGCCGGGGCGGAACTGCTGGGATCGGCGGCCTGCACCAGGGTGCTGATAGCAAAGCTGGCAAAGAGTACGGAAAGCGGGAGCAGACGAGACATGGCGGGTATCCAGGGTCATGGAAGCGCCTGATAGACCACCCTGCCCCACCGAGAGTTTTAAAAAATATTACAAAGGCCGCGCCAGGCTATTCGAACAGTGCATCCAGTGCCTGCTCCAATCGAGTCACGGCCACCACCTGCAGACCGGGCGGCGGATCCTTGGGCGCGTTGCCCTTGGGCACGATGGCGCGCTTGAAGCCGTGCTTGGCCGCTTCCTTGAGACGCTCCTGGCCACTGGGTACCGGACGGATTTCGCCGGACAGGCCGATCTCGCCGAACACCAGCAGATCGTGCGGCAGGGCGCGGTCCCTCAGGCTGGAGATCACCGCCGACATCAGCGCCAGGTCCACCGCCGTCTCCAGCACCTTGACCCCGCCGACCACGTTGATGAAGACGTCCTGGTCGTAGGTGGGGATGCTGCCGTGGCGGTGCAGCACCGCCAGCAGCATGGCCAGGCGATTCTGGTCCAGGCCCACGGTGACCCGGCGCGGGTTGGCCAGGTGACTGGTGTCCACCAGCGCCTGCACCTCCACCAGCATGGGCCGCGAACCCTCCCAGGTCGCCATGACCACACTGCCGGCCACCGCCTCCTGGGCACGATTGAGAAAGATCGCCGAAGGGTTGGAAACCTCCTTGAGGCCTTTATCGGTCATGCCGAACACGCCCAGCTCGTTGACCGCGCCGAAGCGATTCTTCACCGCTCTGAGCATGCGCAGACGGCCGTCCGATTCGCCCTCGAAATAGAGTACGGTGTCGACCATGTGCTCCAGCACCCGTGGTCCGGCCAAGGCGCCTTCCTTGGTGACGTGGCCAACCAGAAAGATGGCGGTACCGGTCTGCTTGGCGAAACGTACCAGCAGGGCCGCGCTCTCGCGCACCTGGGCCACGCCACCTGGGGCGGATTGCAGTTGCTCGGTGAAGATGGTCTGGATGGAGTCGATCACCATGACCCGCGGCTTTTCCTGGCGGGCGGTGGCGACGATGGTCTCGATGCAGGTCTCGGTCATGACCTTGAGCTTGTCTTCCGGCAGACCCAGGCGCCGGGCGCGCATGGCCACCTGTTGCTGGGATTCCTCGCCGGTGACATAGAGCGCCGGCATGCGCGCGGCCAGATGACAGAGGGTCTGCAGCAGGATGGTGGACTTGCCGATGCCAGGATCACCGCCGATCAGCACCACGGAGCCGTCCACCAGGCCGCCACCCAGCACCCGGTCGAGTTCGGTGGAATCGGTGGTGAAGCGCGGGGTTTCCTCGACGCTGACCTCGGCCAGGGTCTTGATGGTCGCCTGCGCCCCGGCCCAGCCAGCGCGCCCGGAGGGTACGGCGGAGGTCTCGACGACGGTTTCCACCAGGGTGTTCCAGGCACCGCACTCGCCGCACTGACCCGCCCACTTGGGAAAGGTGGCGCCGCATTCGGTGCAGCCGTAGAGACGCTTGGCCTTGGCCATGGCGGAATTCTCCAGTCGAGAAAGGAAGGTTCCCAGCATACCACGACTGGATGCATAGACAGTAAAAAGGCGCGATCCCGGGGGAGCGCGCCTCTCTCAAAAGCGGGCTTGAGCCTTAGTTACCCTCGCCACCCGGCTGACGCAGCATGGTCAGGGCCTGGTTGGCCTGGGCGATGCACTTCTTCTCATCGCCGGCCTTCTGGGCGGCCATGGCGTTCTTGCGGAAGTCGGCGATCTGCTGGGCCTGGGAGCTGCCCGGGCCGATCATGTTGGTCTTCATCTTGCTGGCGTCATCCAGCTTCTGCAACTGCACCGCGCACAGATCCTTGGCGAACACGGGGGCGGTGGCGAACATCATCAGGGCGATCAGGGCGGTACGCTTCATGGGGACATCCTCATTGGGGAGGGCCAGGTAGGCCGGATAAACCTCGCTCACCCCACGAAACTCGTCTGGGGTAACCCATTGACCGTCAGGCATCGTTGGTCGTTCAGCGCGCCATCATTGGCGTTTACCCTCGGGCCAGCCGCTCTGGGACTAGTGCTTGAGCGTCGAAATCATCGCCGCATCGCCACGCATCCAGACCGGCAACGCCTGTTGCCAACGCTCCTGTTCGAGCAGTTGCAGGTCGGCCAAAAGTCGGCTGTATTCGGCGAATTCCTGTTGGACGCGACGGCGTTGCGCGTCCACGGCCGCTTCGGTGATCCACAGGTGCCACTGCTGGTACATCGCCACTTCGTCGGTCATCGGCTCCTCTCCTGGGAGGCCATGATGGCAACGCCGGCGGCCCTTGCCAATCGCACTAAGGTGGGGCTCGACCCTGCAGATCGAGCCCGACACAGCTAGGACGGGTATTTCAGCTGCTGAGCGATTTTGTCCTTGAGCAGGACACGCTCGCGGCGCAGGCGCCCCAGTTCCTCGTCGCCGCTGGACTCTTCCACTTCTTCCAGATCGAGGATCTGCTGATCGAGCTTCGCGTAGTCTTCGAGCAGCTTGGCAAAGGCCGCATCGGTCTGGGGACGGCTGTCCAGCTGCTCGGCGTATTCGGGAAAGTCTTTGTGCAGGTCGTGTTTGGCAACCATCAGAGGCTCCTTGGGGTGAGAGATAGAGGTCGCGAGGGCCGCAGCTCTCGTCGTACAAGGGTGGACCCGGTCCTTTCGACAAAGTGCGACAGCCACGACCAGCTGCCGATTCGCTGACGATTTGACGCTGGCGGGGAACCTAGAGACCGTCAGCAAGGTTCCAAACCCGAGCGAAGCGAGCACAATCGTCTATCGTCTCTTCGAAACCATCCAAAGGAGTGCAGCATGAGCATCATTGCCGAGTTCAAGAAATTCGCCATGAGAGGCAACGTGGTCGACCTGGCGGTCGGCATCATCCTGGGCGCGGCTTTCGGCAAGATCGTGTCGTCCTTTGTAGCCGACATCATCACACCGCCGCTGGGGTTGCTGCTGGGGGGTGTGGATTTCTCCCAGCTGGCCATCACTCTGAGGGCTGCCATAGGTGACCAACCGGCCGTGGTCATGTCCTACGGCAAGTTCCTGCAGACCATCTTCGACTTCGTGATCATCGCCTTCGCCATCTTCATGGCGATCAAGGTGCTCAACCGCCTGCGCCTGCACCAGGATGCCGCGCCCTCTGGCCCGACCAAGGACCAGGTGCTGCTGACCGAGATCCGCGACCTGCTGAAAGAGCAGAACAGCCAGGCGACCGCGGCCCCTGTCGTCAAACAGGAACCGCCGATCACCCCGCAGTAGAAACCTGCTGGATCCCGCCTCGCTAGGAGGCGGGTCGCTCCAGGCGGATCCAGCCGATCCGTCGATCCTTGACCGATTCCACCGTCAGCTGCCAGCCCTGGTATTCCAGGCGATCACCAGCCACCGGCAGGCGGCCCAGCAGGTCCACCACCAGGCCGCCCAGGGTCTGGTAGTCGTCGTTTTCCGTGATCTGGAAACCGGTGCGCTGGGCCAGGGGATGCAGATTCAGACCGCCGCTGGCGCGATAGCCGTTCTCCACCCTTTCCAGCTCCGGCAGGCTCTCCTCGCTGGCATCCGGCAGTTCGCCGGCAATGGCCTCGAGGATGTCGGTCAGGGTCAGCAGGCCTTCGAAGCCACCGAATTCGTTGACCACGAAGGCCACGTGGGTGGAGGCCGCGCGCAGCTGTTCCAAGGCACCTAGCACCGTGGCCTGGGCCGGCAGGTGGATGGGGGTGCGCACCCGGGCGCGCAGGTCCGGTGACTGGCCCTGGAGGATGTCGGCGAACAGCTCCTTCTTGTGGACATAGCCCAGGGGCTCGTCGATGTTGCCATTGACCACCAACGGCAACCGCGAGTGAGCCGAGGCCAGCAGTTGCTCATGCAGTCGTTCCGGCGGAGCGTCGGCATCGAGGATGTCGACGTCGGCGCGGGCGGTCATCACCGTACGCACCGGGCGTTCGCCCAATTGCAGCACGCCACTGATCATCAGGCGCTCACGGCGATCGAAGACCGGGCCTTCGCCCTTCTCGCCTTCCATCAGTTCGGCGATGTCCTCGTCCACCTCGTCTTCGCGCAAACGACCACCCAGCAGGCGCAACACGGCCTGGGAGGTCCGCGCACGCATGCCGAGCCGCTCGTGCATCTGCCGCTTGCGCTTCCAGCGCACCACCTGGTTGGCCAGCTCGATAAGGATCGAGAAGCCGATGGCGGCGTACAGATAGCCCTTGGGAATGTGGAAGCCCAAGCCTTCGGCGGTCAGGCTCAGACCGATCATCATCAGGAAGCCCAGACACAGCATGATCACCGTGGGGTGGGCGTTGACGAAGGCGGTCAGCGGCTTGCTCGCCACCAGCATCAGACCGATGGAGATGATCACGGCGATCATCATCACGCTCAGGTGCTCGACCATGCCCACGGCGGTGATGACGGCGTCCAGCGAGAACACGGCGTCGAGCACCACGATCTGCGCCACCACCGGCCAGAAGGCGGCGTAGGTCCGGCTGCCACCGGTCTTGTGGGTATGGCCCTCGATGCGTTCGTGCAGCTCGGTGGTGGCCTTGAACAGCAGGAAGATGCCGCCGAACAGCATGATGAGGTCACGACCGGAGAAGGCCTTGCCGAAGACCTCGAACAGCGGTTCGGTGAGGGTGACCATCCAGGAGATGCTGGCCAGCAGGCCCAGACGCATGATCAACGCCAGCGACAGGCCGATGACCCGTGCCTTGTCACGCTGCGCCGGAGGCAGCTTGTCGGCGAGGATGGCGATGAAGACGAGGTTGTCGATGCCCAGGACGATTTCCAGGACGATCAGGGTCAGCAGCCCCAACCAGGCGGTGGGATCGGAGATCCATTCCATTAGCGGTATGCCTCCGCAAGAGAGGGCCGGACGGCCACGGAGGAAAGACAACGGGAGGGGGTGTTGGCCGCGCCTGGCCAGGAGGCCGGGGGCGGCTCGGATCTGTCACTGCTCATCGGAACTCGAAAGGTAGCCTTGGAAATTCCGATCCTAGAGCAAGGCGGGGCCAAAGCTAAAGGTCCAACCTTTTCCAATTGTGAAGAAAACGTAAAGACGCCCGGATAACTTCCCGGTTACCAGTAGTTTTCCACCGCCACCTGGCCGGGTCGGCGACTCAGGGCCAGCTGCAGATCGCGGGTCTTGAGCAGCTGGCGGGTGTCGTCGACCATCTCGGGATTGCCGCAGATGAGGATCCGCGAGTGCTCGGGCGACAGCGTGACGCCGGCGGCGCGTTCCAGCTCGCCGTTCTCGATCAGGGTGGTGATGCGGCCGCGCAGGGCGCCGGGGTGATCCTCGCGGGTGACCACCGGGACATAGACCAGGCGGTCGGTGAGGCCTTCGAGGTGCTCCACCTGGCCGTAGCCGTTGATGACGTCCTGGTAGGCCAGGTCGCGGGCCTCGCGCACGCTGTAGACCAGCACGATGCGTTCGAAGCGCTCCCAGGTGTCGGGTTCCTGCAGCATGGACAGGAAGGGTGCCAGGCCCGTGCCGGTGGCCAGCAGCCAGAGATCCCGACCGCCGCCGAAGCGCTCCAGGGTGAGATAGCCATAGGGCTGCTTTTCCACCAGCAGCTCGTCGCCCTCGCGCAGGCGGCTCAGCTCGCTGGTGAAGGCGCCGCCAGGCACCACGATGGAAAAGAATTCGAGGAATTCATCGTGAGGTGCCGAGACCATGGAATAGGCGCGCCAGACGATGTCGCCATCGGCCTTGCGCACGCCCAGCCGGGCGAATTGGCCGGCGCGAAAGCGATAGCGCGGGTCGCGGGTGGTCCTCAGGCTGAAGAGGTTGTCGCTCCAGGGCCAGACGGCGGTGATCGTCTCGCGGGTGAACTTGTCTTCGGTGGCGGTCATACTGGCCTCTTTTTCCCGATTGCTTAGAGCCATTGTCCCGCACTGGGCCGCCGATAAACACCGACAGAAACCATGCCTTCTCTCGTCTCGCCCTTCGCCACCCTCGAACTCGACCGTCAGCCACCGCGCCGCGACGATCCCCTGCAGGCCTTCGACGCCGCCGACGAGTACCTCCTGCAGCAGGTCGCCGAGGGCGGCCTGGCTCCCGCCACCCGGGTGCTGGTGCTCAACGACGCCTTTGGCGCCCTGGCCGTGAGCCTGGCCGGCCATGCCCAGGTGACCTCCAGTGGCGATTCGCACCTGGCGGCCCTGGCCCTAGCGGCGAATCTGGCACGCAATGGCCTCGCCGCCGATGCGGTTACCTTCGTCCCGGCCAGCGAGGCGACGGGTGGGCCCTTCGATCTGGTGCTGATACGGGTGCCCAAGACCCTGGCCCTGCTGGAAGAACAGCTGATCCGCCTGCACGGCCAGTTGGCGCCGGACGCTCAGGTGATCGCCGGCGGCATGCTCAAGCATCTGCCCCGCGCCGCTGGCGACCTGCTGGAGCGGCACATTGGCCCGGTACAGGCCTCGCTGGCGGTGAAGAAAGCCCGACTGCTATCTGCCACGCCCGCGTCGCGGCCGGCGGTAGCCTCGCCCTACCCAAGTCGTTATCGCCTGGATGCACCGCCGCTGACTCTGGTCAACCATGCCAATGTCTTCTGCCGCGAGGGTCTGGACATCGGTACCCGCGCCTTCCTGCCGCACCTGCCCCAGGGTCTGGGCCAGGCCCGGGTAGCCGATCTCGGTTGCGGCAACGGCGTGCTGGCCCTGGCCTGTGCCCTGGCCAATCCGGAGGCGCAATTCACCCTGGTGGACGAGTCCTACATGGCGGTGCAGTCGGCGCAAGAGAACTGGACCGCGGCCTTCGGCGAGCGACCGGTGGCGATCCGCGCCGCCGACGGCCTGGCCGAGCAGCCGCCGCGGTCGCTGGACCTGATCCTCTGCAATCCACCCTTCCACCAGCAACAGGTGGTGGGCGACTTTCTGGCCTGGCGCATGTTCCAGCAGGCACGGGCGGCGCTGAGCGAGCAGGGCGAACTCTGGCTGGTGGGCAATCGCCACCTGGGTTACCACGTCAAGCTCAAGCGACTGTTCAAGCGCGTCGAACAGATCGCGGCCACGCCGAAATTCGTGGTGCTGAGGGCGGTCCAACCCCTCTGACATAAATCCGGAGAAGAGAGCCGCCCGCGTGCCATCCCTGCCCCTCGATCTCCACTACATCGCCCTGGTGCTCGAACTGATCGGCATCAGTGCGGCGATCCACGCCATCGTTACGGTGCGTACCGCCCAGGGCGCCATGGCCTGGGCCATGGCGCTGGTGTTCATGCCCTTGCTCAGCCTGATTCCCTATCTGGTATTCGGCCGGCGCCGCTTCGACAGCTATGTGAAGGCACGGCGCCAGGCCGACGAGGAGATGGCGCGCCAGGCCGCCGAGCTGGACTGGCGGCCCTGGATCGCCGAGGCCATGGCCGCCCAGCAGTGCAGCGCGGCCAACCGCAAGCTCAAGGCCATGACCGCCCTCACCGGCACCCCCTGCGTCGCCAACAACCAGGTGCGGCTGCTGATCAACGGCGAGGAAACCTTCGCCGCCATCCTCACGGCCATCCGCGGGGCGCAGAAGGTGGTGCTGGTGCAGTTCTTCATCATCCACGACGACGCCCTCGGTCTGGCCCTGCAGAACACCCTGCTCGACCGCGCCCGCGCTGGAGTCCAGGTCTTTCTGCTGTACGACGCCATCGGCAGCCATGCCCTGCCGCGCGCCTATGTGGAAAAGCTGCGCGAGGCCGGGTGCGAGGTGAAGGGCTTCAGCAACCGCCGCGGACTGATCAACCGATTCCAGGTCAACTTCCGCAACCACCGCAAGATCGTGATCGTGGATGGCGAGGTGGGCTTCACCGGCGGGCTCAACGTCGGCGACGAATACATGGGCCTCAAGCCGCCCCTGGCGCCCTGGCGCGATACCCATCTGGAACTGCGCGGCCCGGCCCTGGCCACCCTGCAGGAGACCTTCGCCCAGGACTGGTACTGGGTGACCCGGCGGCTGCCCACCCTGCTGCTGCCGGAACGCTACGAGGACGGCGGGGTGCTCTGTCAGGTGGTGCCCAGCGGCCCGGCGGACGACCAGGAGACCTGCTCGCTGTTCTTCGTCGAGGCTATCCATTCGGCGCGCCACCGGGTCTGGATCACCACGCCCTATTTCATTCCCGACGAAGCCGTCTCGGCGGCCCTGCGCCTGGCCGCCCTGCGCGGGGTCGACGTGCGCATCCTCCTGCCCTCGCGACCGGACCACAAGGTGGTCTATGCCGCGTCCTACCTCTATGCCTTCGAGGCGGTGCACGCCGGGGTGCGGGTGTTCCGCTACGGTCCGGGCTTCCTGCACCAGAAGGTGGTGCTGATCGACGAGGACGTGGCCGCGGTGGGCAGCGCCAACCTGGACAACCGCTCCTTCCGCCTCAACTTCGAGGTCATGGTGATGGTGATGGACGTCCCCTTCGCCTGGGAGGTGCGCAAGATGCTGGAGCAGGACTTCAGTCGCTCCCGCGAACTCACCCCCGAGGACAACGCCGCCCTGCGCCGCTGGCGGCGGGTGGCCATGCGCGTGGCGCGGGTGTTTTCGCCGGTGCTCTAGAACCCCGGAACCCGCTCTGCGACGGCCCGGTCCGATGCCTCATGGCGCCTCACCCGGAGCGCCCCGCGCCCCCGGAGTCGCCCGCCATGCCATCCTTTTCGCCGCTGCGTTGCGTCTGCCTGCTGGCGGGCGGTCTGGCCCTGGAGGCCACCGCCGCGCCACGCAGCGTGCCGTCCATCGAGAGCGAAGACGCCGCCCTGGGCAGCGTGGAGGTCAGCGAAACGTCCGGGCGGTTCCATCCGCAACTGGGCGTGGACGTGCGCAACGGTGACTTTTCCCGTGGCAACTACGATGACGATGCCGCCAGCCTCGACCGCATCCCCTTGCACCTGCAGGCGGGCTTCGCGCTGGATCTGCACCAGGGAGGCGACGGCGTGGCCGATGCCTGGCTGGTGTTCAGCAGCAGCAATGGCTTGCACAGCCCGTCCAGCGAGGAACGGGTCAGCCCGCGGCGCTGGTACGAGAGCAACAACCTGCTCGGGCTGGTGGTGTCGCCGGCCGAGGGCCTGAGGGTCGGCTTCGTCTACACGGTCAAGAGCAGCCCCAACGACGTCGCCGCCACCACGCAAGAGGCCAGCCTGACCCTGGCCTATCAGGCCGATACGGGCCTGGGCGCCTGGCGCCCGGGGCTGGCGGTGACCACCCGCGCCCAGGGCGACAGCGGTCTCTATACCCAGGGCAGCCTGGAGCCGGGGTTGGATCTCACCCCAGGCGGTCTGCGCCTGAGTTTCCCCAGTGCCCTGGGGGTGGGCTGGAACGGCTTCTACGGACCGGATTCCGGAGACCGCCTCTATGCCCGCACCGGCCTGGCGCTGGAGCAACCGTTCCGCTGGGGCGACACCCGCTGGAGCGCTCGGGCCGAGGCCCTGGCGCTCTACCGCGACGGTGCCCTGCGCGAATTGAGCGGTCCGGAGGGCGAGACCGACGGCGTGGTGCCCCAGGTGACCCTCAGCCTGTCCATGGCCTACTAGCCCAACGGCGCGACCCCAAGGCCCTCGACCAGACTTTCGAGGGCGCGCAGGCCCGCCACCGAGTTGCCATAGCTGTCCAGCCGCGGCGACCAGACACAGATGCTCATCTGCCCCGGGACGATGGCGACGATGCCGCCCCCGACCCCGCTCTTGCCCGGCAGGCCGACGCGCCAGGCGAAGTCGCCCGCGGCATCGTAGAGGCCGCAGGTCAGCAGCAAGGCATTGAGCTGACGCGTCTGCTGGGGGGTCACCACCGCCTGACCATCCTGGGGATTGACCCCACCGTTGGCCAGGAAGGCGAAGGCCCTGGCCACGTCGCTGCAGCTCATGGCCAGAGCGCAGCCATGGAAATAGACGTCGAGGACGTCGTTCACCTCGCTGTGAAGATTGCCGTAGGCCTTCATCAGATAGGCCAGGGCGGCGTTGCGCGCCTTGTGGTCCATTTCCGAACGGGCTACCCGGTCGTCGAAATTGATGGCCGGATTGCCGGCCAGGCGCCGCGCTTGTTCACGCATCATCCAGTGGATGGACATGATGCGTGACACCAGCAGCTCGCAGACCAGCACGGCGCCGGCGTTGATGAAGGGATTGCGCGGCACGCCCTTCTCTTCTTCCAGCTGAGCCATGGAATTGAAGGCATGACCGGACGGCTCGCGGCCGACGCGGGTCCAGATGTCCGGCTCGTCCAGGCGCTGCATGGCGATCACCAGGTTGAGCACCTTGGAAATCGACTGGATGGAAAACGCCGTATCGGCCGCACCCGCACGCCAGACCTTGCCGTTGATGTCACAGACGGCGATGCCGAACTGATCCGGCGCCACCTCGGCCAGGGCCGGGATGTAGTCGGCCACTTCACCTTCGCCGAAGTGGCGCGGCGCGGCGGCGGCGATACGGTCGAGCAACGGCTGCAGCTGATGGCGATCGAAAAGCTCTGGCATGGCGAATCCAAGGCGGGCGGGGGCGCCAAGTGTAGGGGCCCTGGCGGCCTCAGGCGAGCCCCGCGGGCGCCTGCAGGGGCAGGCGGATCTCGAACCGCGCACCGCCCCGCGTACCGGCGCTCAGGCCCAGGCGGCCAGCCTGGTTTTCCACCGCGCGACGGCTGATGGCCAGGCCCAGGCCGAAGCCGCCGGTGGCACGGTCACGGCTGCGATCCAGGCGGTAGAAGGGCTCGAAGACTCGCTCGCGCTCGGCCTCGGGGATGCCTTCGCCATCGTCTTCCACCGCGATCAGCAACGTCTCGCCGTCACGGCGGACCGTTACCCAGACCTCACGCTGGCAATAGCGCAGCGCATTGCCGACGAGATTCTGCAGGGCGCGGGCCGTGAGCCGCGGGGCCAGCTCGACCCGCATGGGCGCCTGCACCATGTCCAGGTGCACCTCGACGCCGCGACGCTCCTGCTCCTCGGCGAAGTCGGCCAGCACGCTGTCGAGAAAGGCTTCGAGATCCAGGCCCAGGCGTTCGGGCGGCTGCTGACTGCTCTGCAGCCGGGCGAAGGACAGCAGTTCGTCGACCAGGGCATCCAGTTCGCGGACGTGGCGCACCAGTTGCTCCAGCTGGCGGTGGGTCTCGGCGGGCAGTGGATCGGCCTGCAACAGTGCCAGGCCGAATTCCAGACGCGACAAGGGCGTGCGCAATTCGTGGGAGACGGCGTTGAGCAGGTCGCGCTGCTGGACGATCAGCGCCTCCAGCTCCTGAGCCATGTCATCGAAGGCCCGCGCCAGCTCGCCGACATCCGAGCGCGGCGAGATGGCCGTACGCTCGCCCAGATGGCCCTTGCCCAGTCGTGCCGCGGTGCGCCGCAGCCGTTCCAGGTCGCGCCAGTGCGGACGTAGCCAGACATAGAGACAGATCAGCAGGGCCGCGCCGATCAGGGCGTTCATCGCCCAGTAGGTCAGGGCGATGTCGGTGGGCGCCTCGGGGATGCTGATCCACAGCACCTGATCTGCCGGCAGCGGCACCAGGGCCGCACTGGGTTCGCCATAGTCACCCAGGCGTACCCGTCGCTGGCCGGCAGCGAGGTCTGAGCGCTCCTCCAGACTGAGGGCCTGATCGTCGCGCGGGACCAGGCGCAGGCTGATGGGCGCCAGCTCCGCGGCCAGTTCGTCCTGCAGCGCCGGCCAGCGCTCCGGCGGCGTGGTGGTGAAGGCGCGCTGAACCAGGCTGAGCGGACCGTGCAACTGCTCCAGGGTATAGCGGCTGTAACGCTCGTCGAACACCTTGAGCAGCGCCTCGGGTACCAGGTAGCTGGCGGCGCCGTAGGTCACCAGCAGGATGAGGTAGAGGCGGACGAGGATCTTGAGCATCTATTCCCACTCGGCGCGAGACAGCAGATAACCCTTGCCCCAGACGGTCTTGATCCGTCGCGCTTCGCCAGGATGCTCCTCGAAACGACGGCGCAGCTTGGAGATGGCCACGTCCACCGAGCGGTCGACGCCGTTGAATTCGATGCCGCGCAGTTGCTGGATCAGCTGGTCGCGGCTGAGCACCTCGCCGGCATGGCGCATGAGGACTGCCAGCAGGTTGAATTCAGTGGACGACAGCTCCACCAGCTGGTCGCGCCACCAGACCTGGCGCTCGCCCGGCAGCAACCGCAGCTGGCCGATAACCAGGCGATCATCGGTGGCCACCTCGCCCAGCTGGCAGCGGCGCAGCAGGGTGCGGATGCGCGCCAGCAGCACCCGCGGCTCGCAAGGCTTGCTGACGTAGTCGTCAGCACCGATCTCCAGCCCCAGCACCTGGTCGTGGCTGTCGTCCAAGGCGGTGAGCATCAAGATCGGCAGGCCCGGCTGGGCGGCGCGCAGCTGGCGGCAGACCTGCAGGCCATCCAGCCCCGGCAGCATGACATCGAGCACCACCAGCTGCGGGCGCAGTCGCTGCACCGCGGCCAGGGCCTCGTCGCCACGGCCGATCACGGTCACGGCATAGCCCTGGCGACCCAGGTAGGTGGCGATGAGGTCAGCCAGGGCGGCGTCGTCTTCGACGATGAGCAAGGGGATCACGGCAGCTCTTCATGGCGGCAAAGCCCGAGCATAGCCGAGCGCAGCACCGGCGGGCGCAGGCCTTAACACTCTTTCACAAGAGACCTACAGACGTTTACAGGGTGGCCTGCGCGAGGCGCCTACCATGACGCTCTTCTAGAGGAAGCCCCGATGTCCCCGATCCGCCCTGCCCTTGGCAGCCTCGTGCTGCTCTGTCTGCTGCTCGCCGCCTGCGACCGTCCGGCCGAGGAAGCCGCCGCCCCGCCCGCGCCCAGGGTGCAGGTGGAGACCCTGCACCCCAAGCCCCTGGCCATCGCCAGTGAATTGAGTGGCCGCCTGGTGGCGCCACGGACCGCGGAAGTACGGGCACGGGTCGCCGGCATCGTGCTGCAGCGGGTGTTTCGCGAGGGCAGCGAGGTCAAGGCCGGCGAGGTGCTGTTCCGCATCGACCCGGCGCCGCTGCAAGCCGAGGTGGACAGTGCCGCCGCGGCCCTGCGCAAGGCCGAGGCCAGCGCCTTCCAGGCGCGGCGCCTGGCCGAGCGTTATGCGGCACTGGTCGAGAGCGAGGCGATCAGTCGCCAGGAGCAGGACAACGCGCGTGGCGCCAGCCTGCAGGCGGAGGCCGAGGTGGCGGCGGCCCAGGCGGCGCTCAAGCGGGCGCGGCTGAATCTGGGCTATGCCACGGTCACCGCGCCCATCGCCGGGCGCATCGGCAAGGCGCTGGTCACCGAGGGCGCGCTGGTCGGCCAGGGCGATGCCACACCCCTGGCGATCATCCAGCAGCTGGACCCCATCCATGCCGACGTCACCCAGTCGACCCGCCAGCTCAAGGCGCTGCGCGATGCCCTGCGGGACGGCCGGCTGCAGCAGGTGGCGCCGGATCAGGCACGGGTAACACTGCTGCAGGAGGATGGCAGCCCCTACCCCGAGAGCGGCCGCCTGCTGTTCGCCGATCTCACGGTGGACGCCAACACCGGGCAGATCACCTTGCGCAGCCAGTTTCCCAATCCACGGCGCGACCTCTTGCCGGGCAGCTTCGTGCGGGTCCGCTTGGAGCAGGCGCGCCTCGATCAGGGTTTGAGCGTCGCCCAGCAGGCGGTGCAGCGCAGCGTCGATGGCGGGGCCCAGGTCTGGGTGGTGGATGCCGAAAACCAGGTCGCCCTGCGCGAGGTGCGCCTGGGCCCGGTGATCGAAGGTCGCTGGGTGGTGGAGTCCGGCCTTGCTGCTGGTGAGCGCGTACTGCTCTCCGGTCTGCAACAGGCGCAGCCGGGCCTGGTGGTGGAACCCCAGGAAGCCCAGGCCGCCACGGCGGAGGTGCGCTGATGGCCAACTTCTTCATCGACCGCCCGGTGTTCGCCTGGGTGGTGGCGCTGTTCATCCTGCTCGCCGGGCTGCTGGCCATCCCGCAGTTGCCGGTGGCCCAGTACCCCAATGTGGCGCCGCCACAGATCGAGCTGTACCTGACCTATCCGGGCGCCTCGCCGCAGACCCTGGACGAGAGCGTGGTCAGCCTCGTCGAACAGGAACTCAATGGCGTCAATCACCTGCTCTACTTCTCGTCGAGCAGCAGCCAGGGCAGCGCCACCCTGACCGTGACCTTCCAGCCCGGTACCGATCCGGAACTGGCCAAGGTGGACATCCAGAATCGCCTCAAGGTGGTGGAGCCGCGCCTGCCGCGGGCGGTCACCCAGCAGGGCATCCAGATCGAGGAGACTTCGGCCGGCTACCTCATGTTCGTCACCCTCTCCGCCACCGACGAGCGCCTCGACACCACCGCCCTGAGCGACTACCTGGCGCGCAACGTGGTCAACGAACTGCGCCGCCTGGACGGCGTGGGCAAGGCCCAGCTGTTCGGTGCCGAGCACGCCCTGCGCGTCTGGCTCGATCCCAGTCGCCTGGTGGCGGTCGGCCTGACCCCGGCGGACGTGACCCGGGCCATCGCCGAGCAGAACGTCCAGGTGGCGGCCGGCAGTATTGGCGAGCTACCGGCCCCCGCTGGCCAGGAACTGACCGCGCCGGTGCTGATCAAGGGCCAGCTCAGCGACCCCACGGAGTTCGCCGGCATCCTGCTGCGCGCCGGAGCCGACGGTTCCAGCGTGACCCTGGGCGACGTGGCCCGGATCGAAGTGGGCAGCCAAAGCTACAATTTCGGCACGCGGCTGGACGGCAAGCCTTCGGTGGCGGTGGGGGTGCAGCTGGCACCCACCGCCAACTCCCTGGCCACCGCCCAGGCCGTGCGCGCCAAGCTGGCCGAGCTGTCCCAGTATTTTCCACCCGGGATGAAATACGACATTCCCTACGACACGGCGCCCTTCGTCGAGATCTCCATTACCCAGGTCATCCATACCCTGCTGGAGGCCATGGCGCTAGTGTTCGCGGTGATGTACCTGTTCCTGCAGAACCTGCGCTACACCCTGATCCCGACCCTGGTGGTGCCGGTGGCGCTGCTGGGCACCTGCGCCGTGCTCCTGGCGCTGGGCTATTCGATCAATGTGCTGACCCTGTTCGGCATGGTGCTGGCCATCGGCATCCTGGTGGACGACGCCATCGTGGTGGTGGAGAACGTCGAGCGACTCATGGCCACGGAGGGCCTCGATCCACGCGCGGCCACCCGCAAGGCCATGGGCGAGATCTCCGGCGCCATCGTCGGCATCACCCTGGTGCTGACCGCGGTCTTCGTGCCCATGGCCTTCATGAGCGGCTCGGTCGGCGTCATCTATCGCCAATTCTCGGCGTCCATGGCGGTGGCCATCCTTTTCTCCGCCTTTCTCGCCCTGAGCCTGACCCCGGCGCTGTGCGCCACCCTGCTCAAGCCGATTGCCCAGGGTGCCCATGCCCGCAGCGGCTTCTTCGGCGCCTTCAATCGGGGCTTCGAGCGCCTGACCGGCGGTTTCGAGGGCTGGGTGGCCCGCGCCATCCGCCGCCTGCTGCCCAATCTCGTGCTGTTCGCCGTCCTGCTGGCGGCCCTGATAGCGCTCTATGGCCGGCTACCCGGTGCCTTCCTGCCCACCGAGGATCAGGGCTATCTGATCACCGACATCCAGCTGCCGCCCGGGGCCACTCAGGAGCGCACTCTCAAGGTGATCGAGCGCCTGGAGCGCCATTACGCCGAGGAGCCGGGGGTGGCCAACGATCTCGTCCTGCTCGGCTTCAGCTTTTCCGGCAGCGGCCAGAACGCCGCCCTGGCCTTTACCACCCTCAAGGACTGGTCCGCCCGCGGCCCGGCCGATTCCGCCGCGGCCATCGCCGAGCGCGCCAATGCCGCCCTGGCCGGCGAAAGCGAGGCCTTGGGCTTCGCCGTGCTGCCACCGCCGGTGGAAGGCCTGGGCACCTCCAGCGGTTTCGAGGTGCGCCTGCAGGACCGGTCCAATCGCGGCCAGGCGGCGCTCAAGGCAGCGCGGGATGAATTGCAGGCCAAGCTGGCGGGCAATCCGATCATCGCCTACGTGCGGGAAACGGCCCTGGCCGACAGCGCCCAGGTGCAACTGGTGGTGGATCGCCGCCAGGCCGCCGCCCTGGGAGTGGGTTTCGCCGCCCTCGGCGAGACCCTGGGCACCGCCCTGGGCTCCAGCTACGTCAATGACTTTCCCAATCGCGGCCGGATGCAGCAGGTGATCGTGCAGGCCGAGCTGGGCAGCCGCAGCCAGGTGGACGACCTGCTGCGCCTGGAGGTGCGCAATGAGCACGGGCGCATGGTGCCCCTGTCCGCCTTCGTCAGCGCCGACTGGACCCAGGGTGCGGCGCAACTGTCGCGCTACAACGGCTATCCGGCCATCAGCCTGTCCGGCGAGCCGCTGCCCGGTCACACCACCGGCGAGGCCATGGCCGAACTGGAACGCTTGGCCGCGGAGCTGCCACGGGGCTTCGCCCTGGAGTGGACGGCGCTGTCGTTGCAGGAACGCCTCTCCGCCGGCCAGGCACCGGTGCTGCTGGGGCTGTCGCTGCTGGTGGTGTTCCTCTGCCTCGCCGCCCTCTACGAGAGCTGGTCGATTCCCACCGCGGTGCTGCTGGTGGTGCCCCTGGGGGTGTTAGGCGCGGTGCTGGCGGTGACCCTGAGGGGCATGCCCAACGATGTCTTCTTCAAGGTCGGCCTGATCACGGTGATCGGCCTGACGGCGAAGAACGCCATCCTGCTCATCGAATTCGCCAAGAGCCTGCACGACGGCGGCATGGACCTGTACCAGGCCACCTGCCGTGCCGCCCGGCTACGCCTGCGGCCCATCGTCATGACCTCACTGGCCTTCATCCTCGGCGTGGTACCGCTGGCCCTGGCCACCGGCGCCAGCTCGGCGAGCCAGCAGGCGGTGGGCACCGGGGTGATCGGCGGCATGCTCAGCGCCACCCTGGCGCTGATCTTCGTGCCGGTGTTCTTCGTGCTGGTGCTGCGGGTGGTGGGGCGATTGCGGCGCAATCCGGAGCAGCGCCCTGACTAGATCCGGCCTGCTGTCGCGGATGGCCAGCCTTCGCGGTGGGTCATCCGTCGCGTTTTCCACCGAGACCTAAAGCCGCACCCGGTGGACAAGGCTGCGACCCGGTCCAGGCTACGCCCTATCCAAGTCTTACAACCCCAGGTCGCTCAACCCCGGATGATCGTCCGGCCGCCGCCCCTGGGGCCAGTGAAACAGCCGTTCGGCCTCGCTGATCGGCAGGTCGTTGATACTGGCGTGACGCTCGGCCATCAGGCCCTGGTCGTCGAAGTGCCAGTTCTCGTTGCCGTAGGCGCGGTACCACTGGCCGTCTTCATCCCGCCATTCGTAGGCGAAGCGCACGGCGATGCGCGCGCCGTCATGGGCCCACAGCTCCTTGATCAGCCGGTACTCGTGCTCGCGCTGCCACTTGCGGGTGAGAAAGGCCTCGATGGCGGCGCGGCCCTGGAGGAAATCCGAGCGATTACGCCAGCGGCTGTCGGCGGTATAGGCCAGGGCCACCTTGGCCGGATCGCGGCTGTTCCAGCCGTCTTCGGCGGCGCGGACCTTTTGCTGGGCGGACTCCAGGGTAAAGGGAGGAACGGGGGGACGGGCAGCGCTCATGGGGACTCTCCTTGGCAGATGAGGCCCCAGTGTCAGGCCGCAGCGGGAGTGTCACAAGGTCGATCACCCCACGGATCTGGCCAAGTCGCTCAGAGCCTGTTCAAAGTCTGCTGCGCGTCGGCCAAACAGCGTTAAAGAGGCCTTCGGAATGCTCATTTACCACGCGTAAACTCCGCTTCCTCAGGCCTCTTCGCCTTGTTTGTCTCTAGCTCGCGAGACTCTGAATAGGCTCTCAGACCTCGACCAGGCGATAGTGCAATCCCCGCACCACCGCCTCGACCCGGTTGCGCGCGCCCAGTTTGCGGGCGGCGGAGTTGAGGTGCAGGTTGATCGTGGCGGTGGAGCGGTTGAGGGTCGCGGCGATGCGCTTGGCGGTCAGCCCCTTGGCGGAATACTGCAGGCATTCACGCTCGCGCGGTGTCAGGCGGATCTGGCCGCAGCGCCGCTCGGCGGGCGCGAGCAATTCGTCGGCGCGGGCCTGGAAGGCATGGGCGAGGACCAGAAAGGCGCCTAGACAGGCTTCGCCGGCGGCCTCGGCGTCCGGGGCATCGGCATCGAGGATGCCGGTCAGGGTGGCGAAGGCACCGCCGGGCAGGTGCAGCGGTACCGTCACCCCGGTAGCGAGGCCGCTGTCCCGCACATAGCAGGTGACCGGCCGATGACTGTCACCCAGATACTCGCGCAGGGCGCTACGGGTTTCGCTGCGAAACGACCAGACGAAGGGTGCCGCGCGCCGGCTGGCGCACTGCTGCACCGGATCGATCTGGTAATAGCCGCGCTCGCACCAGAAGGCCTGCATGTCCGCCGGGGCGTTGCGCACCTTGAACACCGAGGGCGTGATGAGCACCCCCTCGTGGCTCAGCGGCACCGGGGCGTAGTCGTAGATCAGCGCCTTGCAGCCGAGGCGATCAGCGCTGGCCTGCACCGTATCCAGACAGGCGTCGAGCGTGGGCAATCCGACGAGGCGGCGGCTAATGGTGAGCAGATCGGCATGCATCTTGGAGCTCCTCCCCTGGATCACGATGGGGAACGCGAAGCAAAGGTTCTGCCAGTCACGCCAGCGCTGCTGCAAACCTAGCACTTTTATGGATGGGGCCCGCATCCACCCTGGCCTAGAGTCGAGCCTACCCCGCCCCTTCGAGGAAGCCCCCATGACTCAGCACGCTCCGTCCGGCGACAGCGCCGACCTCGCCCGCTTCGGCTACACCCAGGAACTCAAGCGCCAGCTCGGGCTGAAGGACCTGCTGATCTACGGTCTGGTGTTCATGGTGCCCATCGCCCCCTTCTCCATCTTTGGCGGGGTGTTCGATGCCAGTCATGGCATGGTGCCCCTCACCTACCTCATCGGCTTCGTCGCCATGCTGTTCACCGCGGTCAGCTACCAGCAGATGTCGCGCGCCTTTCCGGTGGCCGGCTCGGTCTATGCCTACGTCGGTCGCGGCCTGCATCCGGCGCTGGGCTTTCTCGCCGGCTGGGCCATCCTGCTCGACTACCTGCTGGTACCCACCCTGCTCTATGTGATCGGCGCCAACGCCATGGCAAACGTCATCCCAGCCATTCCCCAGCCGCTGTGGATCGTTTTCTTCGTCGGCCTCAACACCCTGGTCAACCTGCGTGGCATCGAGACCACCGCCCGCGCCAACCGGCTGTTCCTCTATGGCCAGCTGGCGGTGCTGCTGGTGTTCGTGGTGCTGGCGTCCCTGGCCATCAGCCGCGGGGTCAACGGCGCCGAATGGACCTTGAAGCCGCTGTACAACTCCCAGGAATTCTCCCTGCCGCTGATCTTCAGCGCCCTGTCGGTGGCGGTGCTGTCCTTTCTCGGCTTCGACGCCATCTCCACCCTCTCCGAAGAAACCCGCGGCGGCAGCCGCGTGGTGGGCCGCGCCACCCTACTGGCCCTGACCCTGGTGGCCGCGCTGTTCATGGTGCAGACCTGGCTGGCCGCCCTGCTGCAACCCAACCTGATCCAGTACCCCGACGCCGATGCCTCGAACAACGCCTTCTACGAGATCGGCCGACTGATCGCCGGCCCCTGGTTGCAGGTGGTGATCGCCCTGGCGGTGGCCATCGGTGCCGCCATCGCCAATGCCCTGGTGGCTCAGGCCGCCACCTCCCGGCTGCTGTTCGCCATGGCCCGCGACCGCCAACTGCCGCAGTTCCTGCGCCAGATCCATCCCAAGACCCGGGTGCCGCAGCGCGCCATCCTGCTGGTGGCGGCCCTGAGTCTGGTGCTGGGACTGTTCTTTGTCGGCCAGATCAACCTGCTCGCCTCCATGTGCAACTTCGGTGCGCTGACCGCCTTCCTGCTCCTGCATGTGGCAGTGGCCTGGCATCACCGCGGCTCCGGTCGCCCGCTGCTGTACGCCCTGGTCCCGCTGGTCGGCTTCATCGTCCTCGCCTATGTGCTGTTCAACGCCGACATCTACGCCAAGGTCGGCGGCAGCTGCTGGATGGTGCTGGGTCTGGCCGTGCTGGCCTTCCTCAGGCTCAGCGGCCGGACCACGGAATTCAAGGCGAACGACGCCGTCCATTAGGCACAGACCCGCCGCGGAGGCTCCCGATGATCAAGACCCTGCACAGCCAGCACTGCCATTGCGGCTGGGATCACAGCCTCGCCCCGGCGCTGGAGGTCGCGCCGGGCGAGACGGTGAGCTTTGCCTGCCGTGACGCGGCGGACGGCCACTTCCACGCCCACTCCAGCGCCGCCGACGTCGCCACCCTGCCCTTCGAGCGGGTCAATCCGGTCTGCGGCCCGCTGTGGATCGAGGGTGCCGAGCCCGGTGATGTACTCAAGGTGACGCTGGACAGCTTCACCCCCAGCGGCTTTGGCTGGACCGCCAACATACCCGGCTTCGGCCTGCTCGCCGACCAGTTTCCGGACCCGGTGCTGCAGCTCTGGCATTACGACCGCAGCGGGCAGACACCGGCCGCCTTCGGCGAGCTGGCGCGGGTCCCGCTCAAGCCTTTCGCCGGCACCCTGGGGGTGGCTCCTGCTGCGCCAGGTCTGCACTCGGTAGTGCCACCGCGGCGGGTGGGCGGCAACCTGGATATCCGCGACCTGGCCGCCGGCACCAGCCTTTACCTGCCGGTGGAGGTAGCCGGGGCGCTGTTTTCCATCGGCGATACCCATGCTGCCCAGGGCGATGGTGAGGTCTGCGGCACCGCCATCGAGACCGCCATGGCGGTCACCGCGACCTTCGAGCTGATCAAGCAGCAACCGCTGGCCATGCCGCGCTTCAGCACCCCGGGGCCGGTCACCCGCCACCTCGACGGCGCCGGTTACGAGGTCTTCGCCGGCGTCGGGCCGGACCTGCTGGCTGCGGCGCGCATGGCCGTCAGCGGCGCCATCGACTGGCTCGGGCAGACCCGCAACCTGCCGGCGGAACAGGCCTATCTGCTCTGTTCGGTCTGTGGCGACCTGCGCATCAGCGAGATCGTCGACGTGCCCAACTGGGTGGTTGGCTTCTATTTCCCGCGGATCGTGTTCGAATAGTCTGGCGCCCGCCGCGGCAACGTCCCCCACAGCGAGGCGATGACGATCAGCAGGCCGCCCACCCAGCCCCAGAGGCCCAGGCGTTCGTCCAGCCAGAAGCTGGCGAACAGCGCGCCGAACAGCGGCTCGGCGCCCATCAGCAGGGCGACGCGGGTGGCGCTGGTGCGGCCCAGGGCATAGTTCTGGGCAAGAAAGGCGCCCAGGGTGCAGAACAGCACCAGGTAGCCGGTGGCGAGCCAGAAGCCTGGCTGCACGGGCAGCGGCGCCAGACCCGGGCCCAGGACGAACAGCAGCAGACAGGCCAGGCCCACCACGCCAGTCTGCACCGCAGTCAGCGCCAGGGCCGGCACCGGGGCACTGGCCTGCTGCAGACGCCGGCGCACCACGCAGACGTTGACCGCTCGTAGCACGGCCGCCAGCAGGATCAGGCCGTCCCCCAGGTTGAAGCTCAGGGTCACCCCGCGGGTCAGCAGCCCGGCGCCCGCCACCGCCAGCGCCGCGGCGCCCAGGGCGCGGGCCTCGGGGCGCTGGCCGAGCAGCCACCACTCGGCGAAGGGCGTCAGGGCCACGCAGAGGCTGATGAGAAAGGCGGCGTTGCTGGCGCTGGTCAGGGCCACGCCATAGGTCTCGGCGAGAAAGATCGCCAATAGCAACAGACCGGTCGGTATTCCTGGTCGCCAGGCCCGTCGGCCCTCGCCCCTCAGGGTGGGCAGCAACAGCGCCGCGGTGAGGCAGAAACGCAGCGCCAGGTAGCCCAGCACCGGATAGAGCACCACGGCGTCCTTGACCACGGCATAGCTGGTCCCCCAGACCAAAGCAGTGGCGAGCAGCAGGCCTTCGGCGAGGCCGAAGGTGGGGCGTTGCGACATGACGGTTTCTCCTTGAACAGACCGCCAGTGTGCCCACATCAGGTATGCACCATAAGCTCGTTCGCGTGTATAGCTCTTGTTCCGCCAGGGAAGCAATGACAGTCTTCCCGACCCCATTGCTTCCCGTGTATTTTGGTATGGACCTTCTGCGCGCCCTTCCCCTGTTGCCCTGCATGGTCGCCTTCGCCAAGGTGGTGGAGACCGGCAGCTTCACCGCCGCCGCCCGGCTGCTGGACGCCACGCCCTCGGCGGTCAGTCGCCAGGTCGCACGGCTGGAACGGGAGCTGGGGGTACGCCTGTTGCAGCGCACCACCCGCCAGCTGCGCCTGAGCGAGGCCGGCCGCGAGGTGCTTGGCCACTGCCGCCAACTGCTGACCGCCGCCGGCGCGGCACTGGACAGTGGCCTGCAGCACCGCGAAGAACCTCGCGGCCAGGTGCGGCTGGCGGTGCCCAAGGCGGTCGGCTACCGGCTGATAGCGCCGCTGCTGCCGGACTTTTTCCAGCGCTATCCCGAAGTGGATCTGCAACTGCGCCTGGACGACCGCCCGCTGGACCCCATCGCCGACGACCAGGATCTGCTGGTGCGCATCACCGAGCAGCCGCCTGCCGGCTTCGTCGCCCGACCGCTGCGGGAGATGGACTTCGTGCTCTGCGCCAGCCCGGCTTATCTAAAAGGGCGCGGCACGCCGCAGCAGCCCCAGGCACTGGCCGAACACGATTGCCTGTACCTGGGCGAAACTCCGGGCGACCAGCGCTGGCAACTGCGCCGCGGCAACCGGGTGGAAAGCGTGACGGTGCGCGGCCGCCTGGCCTGCAATCACAGCGGCGTGCGCCTGGAAGCCACCCTCGCCGACCTCGGCATCGCCTGCCTGCCGGCCTTTGCCGCCGAAGCCGGCCTGGCCGACGGCAGCCTGCTGCGGGTACTGCCCGACTGGCAATACCTTGGCCCCTACCAGGGTACCGCCTGGCTGCTCTATCCGCCGGATCGCCAGTTGCCGGCGGCGGTCAGGGCGCTGGTGGATTTTCTGCTGGAGCGGCTCGGGCCAACCCCAGGCTCAGGCTAGCACCGCCACCGACTTGAGCTGCGCCCAGACCCGGCTGCCCGGCTGCAACGCTAGCCGCTCCCGCGAATAGCGGGTGATCCGCGCCAGCAGCGCCGTGCCGCCCAGGTCCAGGCGCACCAGCACCTGGGCCGGCGAACGGGTCGGGGCGATCTCGGCGACGGTGGCCGGCAGCACATTGAGGATGCTGCTGTGCTGGCGTTCCAGGCTGAGGCTGACATCCCGCGCCAGCACCTTGATGCGCAGCCCCTGCCCGGGCGGCAGCGGCGCATGGGCGAGCAGCACGCGCTGCTCGCCCGCCAGCCCTAGGCTGAGCAGGCCGTAGTCCGGGTCATGGCCGAGCACCCGCCCTTCCAGCACCACCCCGGCGTCGTCGGCCAGGGCGATGGGCAGGTCAAGGCGTGCCAGCACCTCGGTGGTCGGCCCACTGGCCAGCACCCGGCCCCGCTCCAGCAGCACCAGGTGATCGGCCAGCCGCGCCACCTCGTCGGGGGCATGGCTGACATAGAGGATCGGCAGTGCCAGTTCCCGGGTCAGGCGTTCCAGGTAGGGCAGGATCTCGGCCTTGCGCTCGGCGTCCAGCGCCGCCAGGGGTTCGTCCATCAGCAGCAGCCGCGGACTGGTCAGCAGCGCGCGGGCGATGCCGACCCGCTGGCGCTCGCCGCCGGACAGACGCGCCGGCATCCGCGCGAGCAGTCCCTCGATGCCCAGCAACTCGACGACCTGCTCCAGCGCCAGCCGGCGCGCGGCGGGCGCCACCCGCTTCCAGCCGAACAGCAGGTTGCGGCGCACATCCAGGTGCTCGAACAGATTGGCGTCCTGGAAGACGTAGCCCAAGGCGCGCCGGTGCGGCGGCAGGAACAGGCCGCGGTCGCTGTCCTGCCAGGTCTCGCCGGCCACCACCAGGCGCCCGCGGGCCGCGGGTTCGAGGCCGGCCACGCACCTCAGGCAGCTGGTCTTGCCCGAGCCCGAGGGGCCGAACAGCGCGGTGACGCCGCTGCCGGGCAACGCCAGGTCCACGTCCAGCGTGAACCCCGGGTGCGTGAGTTGGAATCTCGCCGCGAGACTCATGTCCAGGCCGACCGCCCGCGGCGCCCATAGAGCAGCAGCAGGATCACGAAGGAGAAGGCCAGCATGCCGCCGGCCAGCAGGTGCGCCTGGGGATACTCCATGGCCTCCACGTGATTGAAGATCTGGGTAGAGACCACCTGGGTGCGCCCGGGGATGTTGCCGCCGATCATCAGCACCACGCCGAATTCGCCCACGGTATGGGCGAAGCCGAGGATGGCGGCGGTGACGAAGCCCGGCCGCGCCAGCGGCAGCACCACATGGAAGAAGGTATCCAGGGGGCCGGCCCTGAGGGTAGCCGCCGCTTCCAGGGGACGTGGACCGATGGCCTCGAAGGCGTTCTGCAGCGGCTGCACCACGAAGGGCAGCGAATAGAACAGCGAACCCACCACCAGTCCGGCGAAGGTGAAGGGCAACCGACCCAGGCCCAGCGCTTCGGTCAACTGCCCCACCCAGCCTTCCGGCCCCATGGCCAGCAGCAGGTAGAAGCCGATCACCGTGGGCGGCAAGACCAGCGGCAGGGCCACCAGGGCGCCGACGGACCCCTTGAGCCGGGAGCGGGTGCGCGTCAGCCACCAGGCGAGGGGCGTGCCCAGCACCAGCAGCAGCAGCGTGGTCACGCTGGCCAGTTCCAGGGTCAGGCGGATCGCCGCCCAGTCCGCCGCGCTCAGGGTCATGGGATCACTGCCGGTAGCCGTAGGCCTTGAGCACCGCGGCCGCCTGGGGTCCCTTGAGATAGGCCAACAGCGCCTTGGCCGCCGGCTGCTCTTGGCCCTTGTCCAGCAATACGGCGTCTTGGCGGATCGGCTCATAGAGCGCGGCCGGCACGATCCAGGCCGAGCCTTCCTTGATCTTGCCGTCCTGGTAGATCTGCGACAGGGCGACGAAGCCCAGCTCGGCATTGCCGGTGGCGACGAACTGGTAGGTCTGGGTGATGTTCTGGCCTTCCACCCGCTTGGCCGCCACCGCCTCGGTCAGGCCCAGCTTGGCCAGCACCTGGGTGGCGGCCAGGCCATAGGGCGCGGTCTTGGGATTGGCCACGGCCAGGTGGGTGAAGGCGTTCTGCTTGAGTACCGCGCCCTCGCCGTCCACATAGCCAGGCTTGGGCGACCAGAGCGCCAGGGTGCCGATGGCATAGGTGAAGCGCGAGCCCTTGACCGCCGCGCCTTCGCTTTCCAGCTTGGCCGGAGTGGTGTCATCGGCGGAAAGAAAGACCGCGAAGGGCGCGCCGTTCCTGATCTGGGTATAGAGCTGGCCGGTGGCGCCGCTGGAAATCACCAGCTGATGACCGGTGTCCCGGGTGAACTGCTCGCCGATGGCCTTGAGTGGCGCGCTGAAATTGGCGGCCACGGCCACTTGGACCTCGTCGGCCAGGGCGGGGGTGGTCAGGGCCGCGGAGAGCAGCAGCAGCGACAGGCGGGAACGGCTAGACAGCATCGGGTTTTCTCCATCAGGGGTTGGGCGTGAGGCTGACGGCACTGAAAACAACGTTCAGGCCTCCCGCAGCAACGAGACAAAAGAAAACGCCGCTGGGTTTCCCCAGCGGCGTTTCGGCGGACGCTTACGCCAGCTTCTTGTACTTGACCCGCTTGGGTTGGGCCGCGGCCTCACCCAGGCGCTTCTTGCGATCGGCTTCGTACTCGGTGTAGTTGCCTTCGAAGAACACCACGTTGGAATCATCCTCGTAGGAGAGGATGTGGGTGGCGATACGGTCGAGGAACCAGCGGTCGTGGGAGATCACGATGGCCGCGCCGGGGAAGTCCAGCAGGGCGTCTTCCAGGGCCCGCAGGGTTTCCACGTCCAGGTCGTTGGAGGGTTCGTCCAGCAGCAGCACGTTGCCGCCCTGCTTGAGGGTCAGCGCCAGGTGCAGACGCCCGCGCTCACCGCCGGAGAGGTCCTTGACGAACTTCTGCTGGTCGGCGCCCTTGAAGTTGAAGCGCCCCACGTAACTGCGCGAGGGCACCTCGTAGTTGCCGATCTTGATCACGTCGGAGCCGTCGGAAACCTGCTCCCAGACGGTCTTGGTGTCGGACAGGTTCTCGCGGCTCTGGTCGACGCTGGCCAGTTGCACGGTGTCACCGATCTCGATGCTGCCCGCGTCCGGCTGCTCCTTGCCCATGATCATGCGGAACAGGGTCGACTTGCCGGCGCCGTTGCCGCCGATGACGCCGACGATGGCGCCCTTGGGCACCACGAAGCTCAGGTCGTCGATCAGCAGGCGATCACCATAGCCCTTGCTGACGTTCTTGAATTCGATGACCTTGTCGCCCAGGCGCTGACCGGCAGGGATATAGATCTCGTTGGTCTCGCTGCGCTTCTGGAATTCCTGGGACTGCATTTCCTCGAAGCGCTGCAGACGGGCCTTGGACTTGGACTGGCGGGCCTTGGCACCGGAGCGCACCCATTCCAGTTCGGCCTTCATGGCCTTGGCGTGGGCGGCTTCCTGCTTGGCTTCCTGGGTCAGGCGCGCGGCCTTGGATTCCAGCCAGCCGGAGTAGTTGCCCTCGAACGGGATGCCCTGGCCGCGGTCCAGTTCCAGGATCCAGCCGGCGACGTTGTCGAGGAAGTAGCGGTCGTGGGTGATGGCCACCACGGTGCCGGGGAAGTCGTGCAGGAAATGCTCCAGCCAGGCCACCGAGTCGGCGTCCAGGTGGTTGGTGGGTTCGTCCAGCAGCAGCATGTCGGGGGCCGACAGCAGCAGGCGGCACAGCGCCACTCGGCGCTTCTCGCCACCGGAGAGCACACCGACCTTGGCGTCCCAGGCCGGCAGGCGCAGGGCGTCGGCGGCGACTTCCAGCTGGCGCTCCAGGTTGTGGCCGTCGGCGGCCTGGAGGATGGCTTCCAGCTTGGCCTGCTCGGCGGCCAGGGCGTCGAAGTCGGCGTCCGGCTCGGCGTAGGCGGCATAGACCTCGTCCAGGCGGGCCTGAGCCTGCTTGATCTGACCGACCGCTTCCTCGACCACCTCACGAACCGTCTGCTCGGGATCAAGTTTCGGTTCCTGCGGCAGATAACCCACATTGATACCGGGCATCGGCCGCGCTTCACCTTCGATCTCGGTATCGACGCCGGCCATGATGCGCAGCAGCGTCGACTTGCCCGCGCCGTTCAGACCGAGCACGCCGATCTTGGCGCCGGGAAAGAACGACAGGGAGATGTTCTTGAGGATTTCACGCTTGGGCGGCACGACCTTGCCGACCCGGTGCATGGTGTAGACGTATTGAGCCATGGGAGAACCTTGGGACCGGAATGAAAAACAGGGGACACAGTATGGCGTCAGCAGCGAACGCTGTCGAAACCCCGCGCGACGAAAGCGCCGACGCTGATCACGCGGAAAAAACCGGCGGAGACACCGTCCGGTCCCTTATCATAGGCCATCCCTGCCCCGCGGAACCGGGCGCAGCCGAACGGCCATCGCCTCTGCAGGAACGCAGTCCGTCGTGAATAGCCCGCCCTCCTCGCTGCCGGAAGAGCCGCTCGCCCCCTCCTCGCGACGCCTGACCCGCGGTCTGCTGATCCTTTCGCTGCTGGCCATGCTGGCCCTGATGTTCTGGCAGGCCTTCGCCAGCGTGGCCGAGCGCGAGGCCCTGCGTCGCGAACAGCTGGAAGGCCTGACCCGGCAACTGGCCAACACCGTCGAATTCGGGCTGGCGCTCAAGGCCCAGGCCGTGCGCAGCACCCTGCGCTGGTCGCTGGATCCAACCCTGCCGCTGGCGCCCAATCTGCTGCTCAGTCTCAAGGACTTCTTTCCCGGCCTGCAACAGGTGCGCTGGCTGCCGGCCAATGCCAACCTGCGCGCCGCGCGCCTGGGTGATACGCCAGACGCCGCCTTCATCCAGCAACTGATCGCCCGCAGCGGTCAGGCCGACTTCCGCTACGGCTACAACGCCGAGGCCAGCGCCGCGCCCCTCTATGTGCTGCTGGCCGGCGATCCTCAATTGCAGGACGGCTGGTGGGTGCTGACCAGCGCGCCCCTGCTCGAATCCCTGTGGCGGCCGAGCCGGGTGCCATCGGGCCTCGACTGGCGCCTGGAGGATCGCACCCAGGGCACCCTGCTGTTCCGCGTCGGCGCGACCCCGGCGGCGAGCGGCATCGACGAGGTCCGCCAGGAGCTGGCCTACAGCAACTGGCAGGTGGTGGGTACCCATCCCGGCGAAGACGTGGGCGCCACGTTGCTGGGCGCCTCCTTCGGCCGCCTGGCGCTGTTCAGCCTGTCCGGCCTGGTGGCCGCCATCCTGCTCTACCTGCTGCTGCGCGAAGAACAGGGCCTGCGTGCCCTCACCCTCGCCTCGCGGCGTGGCTTGCGCCTGGCGGGCACCGCCCTGAACGGCATCGAGGAAGCCGTCTGCATGACCCAGGCCGATGGCCGCCTGGTCCATGTCAACGCCACGGCCGGCCGTCTGCTGGGCATCGCCCCCGACGACGCCCAGCAGTATTTCCTTGCCAGTCTGTTACCCCCGTTGGTTGCCCTGACGCCCGCCGAGCGGGACAGTGGTGCCCTGATCAGCCTGACGGTGGAGGGGCAGCCACGCCGTTTCACGGTCAGTTGCCATGCCCTGGCGGACAGCCAGCCCAGCGCCCGGGTCCTGCGTGACCGTACCCAGACCCAGGACGGTTTCGTCTGGGTGCTGCGCGACGTCACCGACCAGCAGCGCAACCTGGACACCATCCAGACCACCCGTCAGCGCTATGAGAACATCTTCAACGGGGTGCACACCGGCATCTGCGTGGTCGATCTGAGCGCCATCTGGCCCCGCATGCGCGACCTGGGGCTGGAGCGCCCCGAGCAACTGGCGGAGTTGTTCGCCCGCCAGCCCGATGTGCTGGATACCCTGGGTCGCCAGGTACGCATCACCGAGATCAACCAGCGCGCCCTGGAAATGCTCGGCATCGAGCACCTCGACCAGGCCTGGGCGCGGCTGGTAGGTGACTCCCACGTCCAGCTCGGTGGCAAGCGCTACCGCCTGCTGGCCGGCCTGCTCTCCGGCCAGCAGGTACTGGAACTCGAGACCTGCATCAGCACCGCCGAGGGCGAACGGCACCTCTGGCTGACCATGCACCTGCCAGCCGACCCCAGGCACCTCGACGCGACCCTGCTCAGCCTCAACGACATCACCCAGCGCAAGCTGGGCGAATTGCGCCTGCTCGAGCGCGACAGTTTCTGGTCGAATCTGATCAGCGCCATCCCCGACACCCTCTACACCTATGACGTGGCCAGCGGCGAACTGACCTACGAAAGTCGTTCACTGGCCCTCAAGCTCGGCTATCCGCCGGAGGCCTTTGCCAGCCTCGGTCGCGCGCGCCTGCACCCGGATGACCTCGAACTGCACGAGCGGGTGGTGAGCATGCGCCCGACGCTCTCCGACCAGCCCAGCAGCAGTCTCTTGCGCTGGCAGCACCGCAACGGCGGTTGGCGCTGGTTCGACGTGCGCGAGCAGCGCCTTGCCCGTGCGGCGGACGGCACCGCGGCGAGCGTGGTCGGGCTGGCCCTGGATGTCACCGATATGGTGCGGGCCAGCGAGCGCCTGCGCGAAAGCGAGAATCGCTACCGGCAGCTGGCGGAAAGCATCAGCGACGTCATCTTCACCACCGACGCCCAGCTGGTGCTCAACTACATCAGTCCCTCGGTGGAGGAATTGCTCGGCTATCCCGTCGGTGAGCTGCAACAGCGCACCCTGGCCGAACTGGTGGTGCACTCGCGCCAGTGGCAGGAGGTCCGGCGCACCCTGCAACGGCTGCTGCGCAGCCTCGACAATCCACGCGCCCTGGCCGAGTTGCGCCGTGAGCACTTCGCGCCCCTGGTGCTGGACTGCCTGCACGCCCAGGGGCATACCCTGCAGATCGAGCTGCGCCTCAAGCCGCTGTGGGACGACCACGAGCGCTTCGCCGGCCTGCTCGGCATCTGCCGCGACATCTCCGCCCAGCGCCGCACGGACAAGGACATGCGCATGGCGGCCACGGTGTTCGACCACTCGGCCGGCGCCATCCTGGTCACCGACCCGGCGGGCTACATCGTGCGGGTCAACCGCACCTTCACCCGCATCACCGGCTTCAGCCCCGAAGAGGTGTTCGACCAGCAACCGATGATGCTTTGCGCCGACAAGCAGGAAGCCAACCAGCTGCAGCACGTGATGCAGCAGCTGCGCACCGAGGAGAGCTGGGAAGGCGAACTCTGGCAGCGCCGGCACGACAACGAGCCCTACCCCTCCTGGGTCGGCATCACTGCCATCCGCGACGACGACGGCGACCTGATGAGCTATGTCTGCTTCTTCGTCGACATCAGCGAGCGCAAGGCCAGCGAAAGACGCATCCACCGCCTGGCCTACTACGACGCCCTGACCCTGCTGCCCAACCGCACCCTGTTCCAGGATCGCCTGCACAACGCCCTGCAGCAGAGCCGCCACAACGGCAGCTGGGTGGTGCTGATGTTCCTCGACCTCGACCGCTTCAAGCCGATCAACGACAGCCTCGGCCACGCCGCCGGCGACCGCCTGCTCAAGGAGGTGGCCATGCGCCTGACCGCCTGCGTCGGCACCGAAGACAGCGTGGCGCGCATGGGGGGCGACGAATTCACCCTGCTGCTTTCCGGCCTGGAAACCCGCGAGGCCGCCCTGGCCCAGGCGATCCGCGTCGGCGAGCTGATCCTTACCCAGCTGGCCGAAGCCTTCATCCTCGAAGGCCGCGAATTCTTCGTCTCCGCCAGCATCGGTATCGCCCTGTCGCCCCAGGACGGTAGCGAGCTCAGCCAGCTGATGAAGAACGCCGACACGGCCATGTACCACGCCAAGGAGATGGGCAAGAACAACTTCCAGTTCTACCAGGCCGAGATGAACGCCCGCGCGCTGGAACGCCTGGAACTGGAAGCCGATCTGCGCCATGCCCTCCTGCAGGGGGAGTTCCGCCTGCACTACCAGCCGCAGTATCGCTGCGACACCCGCCGCCTGACCGGGGTCGAGGCCCTGCTGCGCTGGGAGCACCCGGTGCGCGGCCACGTCTCGCCGGCGGAGTTCATCCCGGTGCTGGAGGAGATCGGCCTGGTGGTCCAGGTGGGCGACTGGGTGATCCGCGAGGCCTGCCGGCAGATGCGCGAATGGCACGCCGCCAAGGTGCGCATCCCCAAGGTCTCGGTGAACCTCTCCGCCCGCCAGTTCAGCGATGGCCAGCTCGGCCAGCGCATCGCCGCCATCCTCGCCGAGACCGGTCTGGCACCGGCCTGCCTGGAAGTGGAACTGACCGAGAGCATCCTGATGCGCGACGTCGGCGAAGCCCTGCAACTGCTGGGCGAACTCAAGGGCCTGGGGCTGTGCATCGCGGTGGACGACTTCGGTACCGGCTACTCGTCGCTCAACTACCTCAAGCAGTTCCCCATCGACATCCTCAAGATCGACCGCAGCTTCGTCGACGGCCTGCCCCACGGCGAGCAGGATGCCCAGATCGCCCGGGCCATCATCGCCATGGCCCACAGCCTCAACCTCTCGGTGATCGCCGAAGGGGTGGAAGAGCAGGAGCAGCTGGACTTCCTCTGCACCCACGGCTGCGACGAGGTCCAGGGCTTCCTCTTCGATCGCCCCTTGCCGCCGGACCTGCTGCGCCAGCGCCTGGAACGTCAGGGTCTGTTTCCCGTGCTGACATGAGACCGGTGGCGCCACCGCATGACTGGCGCTCATACCTCAGAGTTCCCGCGATGGGGTAGAATGTTGCCCCTCACGAGCCCAACCGGGTTCGCTCTTCGCCATGCCTCAGGGGACCCTGCCGCCATGTTCAGCCGTGAAACCACCCTCGCCCGCTTCGACGCCGACCTGTATGCCGCCATGCAGCAGGAAGCCCAGCGTCAGGAAGATCACATCGAGCTGATCGCTTCGGAAAACTACACCAGCCCGGCGGTCATGGAAGCCCAGGGTAGCGTGCTGACCAACAAGTACGCCGAAGGCTATCCCCACAAGCGCTACTATGGCGGTTGCGAATACGTCGACGTGGTCGAGCAACTGGCCATCGACCGCGCCAAGCAGCTGTTCGGCGCCGACTACGCCAACGTCCAGCCGCATTCCGGCTCCCAGGCCAACTCGGCCGTGTACCTGGCGCTGATCGAAGCCGGCGACACCATTCTCGGCATGAGCCTGGCTCACGGCGGCCACCTGACCCACGGCGCCACCGTGTCCTCGTCAGGCAAGCTGTACAACGCCGTCCAGTACGGCATCGACGAGCAAGGCCTGATCGACTACGCCGAGGTCGAGCGCCTGGCCCAGGAGCACAAACCCAAGGTCATCGTCGCCGGTTACTCCGCCTACTCCCAGGTGCTGGATTTCGCCCGCTTCCGCGCCATCGCCGATGCCGTGGGTGCCTACCTGTTCGTCGACATGGCCCACTTCGCCGGCCTGGTCGCCGCCGGTGTCTACCCCAATCCGGTGCCCTTCGCCGACGTGGTCACCAGCACCACCCACAAGACCCTGCGCGGCCCGCGCGGCGGCCTGATCCTGGCCAAGGCCAACGAAGCCATCGAGAAGAAGCTCAACTCGGCGGTCTTCCCCGGCGCCCAGGGCGGTCCGCTGATGCACGTCATCGCCGGCAAGGCGGTGTGCTTCAAGGAAGCCCTGCAGCCCGAGTTCAAGACCTATCAGCAGCAGGTGATCAAGAACGCCCAGGCCATGGCCAGCGTGTTCATCGAGCGCGGCTTCGACGTGGTCTCCGGTGGCACCGACAACCACCTGTTCCTGCTCAGCCTGATCAAGCAGGAAATCACCGGCAAGGACGCGGACGCCGCCCTGGGTCGCGCCTTCATCACCGTGAACAAGAACTCGGTGCCGAACGATCCGCGCTCGCCCTTCGTCACCTCCGGCCTGCGCATCGGCACCCCGGCCGTCACCACCCGTGGCTTCCAGGAAGCCGAGTGCCGCGAGCTGGCCGGCTGGATCTGCGACATCCTCGGCAACATGGGCGACGAGTCGGTGATCGATGCCGTGCGCGAGAAGGTCAAGGCCGTCTGCGCCCGCCTGCCGGTGTACGGCAAGTAAGAGGCACGCCTCCCCCTCTCCCCCCAGGGAGAGGGCCGGGGTGAGGGAAACCCCAAAAAACGAGCCCCGACCAATCGGCCGGGGCTCGTTGCATTTCCAGCAGGGTCGTCAAGGCAGCCAAGCCGGACCCTGGCGCACGCCGGACGGAAGACCCCGGAAACGAAAAAACCCCGGCCAGTGCCGGGGTTTTTCGTTGTCAGGCGACAATCAGGCGCTTACAGGACCTGCAGATCGCCCAAGCCATCCAGGTAGCGCTCGGCGTCCAGGGCGGCCATGCAACCGGCACCGGCCGAGGTGATCGCCTGGCGGTAGGTGTGGTCGGCCACGTCACCGGCGGCGAACACGCCCGGGACGTTGGTGGCGGTGGCATTGGCCTCGCGACCACCCTTCACCACCAGGTAGCCGTCGTGGCTGTCCAGCTGGCCTTCGAACAGCGCGGTGTTGGGCGTGTGGCCGATGGCGACGAACAGACCGGCCACCTGCAACTCCTCGGTGCTGCCGTCGTTGTTCTTCAGACGCACTCCAGTGACGCCCATGTTGTCACCCAGCACCTCGTCGACGCTGGCATTGAGCTTGAGCACCATCTTGCCTTCGGCGACCCGGGCGCGCAGCTTGTCCTGCAGGATCTTCTCGGCGCGGAAGGTCTCGCGGCGGTGGATCAGGGTCACCTTGCTAGCGATGTTGGCCAGATACAGAGCTTCCTCGACCGCGGTATTGCCGCCGCCGACCACCGCCACCTCACGGTTGCGATAGAAGAAACCGTCGCAGGTGGCACAGGCGGACACGCCCTTGCCCATGAAGGCTTCTTCGCTGGCCAGACCCAGGTAGCGGGCGCTGGCACCGGTGGCGATGATCAGGGCGTCGCAGGTGTAGGTGGCGCTGTCACCCTTGAGGGTGTAGGGCTTGCCACCGAAGTCCACGGCGTTGATGTGATCGAAGACGATCTCGGTCTCGAAGCGCTCGGCGTGCTCGCGCATCCGCTCCATCAGTGCTGGACCGGTCAGGTCATGGGGATCGCCAGGCCAGTTGTCGACCTCGGTGGTGGTGGTCAGCTGGCCGCCCATCTGCATGCCGGTGATCAGCAGCGGCTTGAGGTTGGCCCGGGCGGCATAGACCGCGGCCGTGTAACCGGCCGGACCGGAACCGAGAATGATGAGGCGCGAATGGCGCGTGATGCTGGCTTCAGACATGACATTCTCCCTGCCGGGGTCTCCGGCAGACCTAAGAGTAAAGTGGCCCGCGCGCCGTTGGGGCGCACCGGCCGGTGTGCGTGCGGAGCCGTTCCGCGAGCGCCCATCGCTCCTGGCGAGGGCGCGACCGGTGTCGACGGGCGGACACCGGGTCCAAGGATGGGCTCAGCCTAACGGGCATGGCCCTTCCATAGAAGCGAGCATTCTAAATCCAGACCATAGGGTGCGCCTATGTCGACCGCTTCGCCAATGGCGCCCTGAGGTAAGCTGTGCCTTCCCGCCACCTGTCAGGAATGTTCATGGCTGTTGCTCCCCTGTCCGGCTCCGCCTACTTCGCCGAAGGCCTGCGCCTGGTGACCCGCCCCGGCATGCGCCGTTTCGTGGTCATCCCGCTCACCATCAATCTGCTGCTCTACGCCGCCATCCTCACCTTCGCCGTACGGGGCTTCGAAGGCTGGCTGGACCAACTGATGCCGAGCCTGCCCGCCTGGGCCGGCTTCGTCGAATGGCTACTCTGGCCGCTGTTCGTGCTCTTGTTGCTGGCGATCATCTTCTTCACCTTCACGATGCTGGCCAACCTGGTCGCGGCGCCCTTCAACGGCTTTCTTGCGGAAAAGGTCGAGGTGCTGGTGCGCGGGCAGGATGATTTCCCATCCTTCAATCTCACCGAGCTGGTCACCATGGTGCCGCGCACCTTGCAGCGTGAACTGCGCAAGCTGGGCTACTACCTGCCACGCGCCCTGGGCCTGCTGGTGCTGACCTTCATCCCCGGTCTCAACCTGATCGCCGCACCGCTGTGGATCCTGTTCGGCGTCTGGATGATGGCGGTGCAGTACATCGACTTTCCCGCCGACAACCACAAACTGGATTTCCGCAGCATGCTCGCCTGGCTGCGCACCCGCCGCCTGCGCTGCCTGGGCTTTGGCGGGGTGACCTACCTGGCGCTGCTGGTGCCCGGCCTGAACGCCCTGTTCATGCCCGCCGCCGTGGCCGGGGCGACGCTGTTCTGGGTGCGTGAGGAAGGCAACAAGGCGCTGGTGGTGCGCTCCTGAGCCCTGCTTGCCGGACGTCCCAACACACCCTATCCCGACAGCGACTCCCGATTGTTGGGCTTCGGCGATACAGCCGCCTCAACCCAACCTTGTATCTCTCCCGGGTAATGGGATTAGCTACCTCATTACCCGGAGCCGGCTAAGCACCTG